>NZ_JBIAQC010000002.1:20986-441102 GCF_042888685.1 Streptomyces sp. NPDC002779 | reverse complement strand
GTACGGGGGGGGGGGGGGGGGGGGGGGGGGGGGGGGGGGGGGCGGGGGGGGGGGGGGGGGCCGCGGGGGGCCCCCCCCCCCCCCCCCCCCGGGGGCGCCCCCCCCCCCCCGGGGGGGGCGCCCCCCCCGGCCGATGGGGCGAAAGATGCTTCCGGCAGGGCTACTTGTCGAGCAGCTTCCAGGCGGTGGGCAGCAGGCCCATCGCCAGGGCCGCCTTCAGGGCGTCGCCGATGAGGAACGGCGTGAGGCCGGCCGCGATGGCGGCGGAGGCGGACAGGTCGGCCGAGAAGGCCAGGTAGGGGACGCCGATGGCGTAGATGATCGCCTCGCCGAGGAGCATCGTGCCGGCCATGCGCGGCATCGAGCGGTCGGCGCCGCGGCGGGCCAGGGCGCCGACGGCGGCGGAGGCCAGGAGCATGCCGAGGATGTAGCCGAAGGAGGCGCTGAAGCCGTGGCTGCCGCCTGCGAACCACGGCATGCCCGCGAGGCCGGCCAGCGCGTACAGGGCCAGCGCCGCGACACCGCGGCGGGCGCCGAGCGCGGTGCCGACGAGCAGCGCGGCGAAGGTCTGGCCGGTCACCGGGACCGGGGTGCCCGGCACCGGCACGGCGATCTGGGCGGCGAGACCGGTGAGCGCGGCGCCGCCGGCCACGAGTGCGATGTCCCGGACACGGGAGGCGGGGAGCAGGTCGGCGAGGACCTGTCCGGAGCGGGCGGGGGCGGCGACAGCGGCGGTGCTCATGGGGACTCCGCGAAGGTGGGGGCAGGCTGGGACACGGCGACGCTATCCCAGGGGCCTGGAGCCGATCACCGTCACTGGTCGACAAAGGCCGGATCACCGCCTTGGTGGGCTCTGCACAAAGAGGAGCGGTTACACGGGGTACGGCGTGATGCCGGTCACTGAGGTGAGGACGTGCGGGTCACGAAGGGGGACCGGGGAGGGGCTGTAGGGTTCCCCCAATCCCTCGGCGGTGAAGGGTCCCGTACGCTCTGTGGCGTACCTGTCCGCATACTGGGCGGCCCCTTCGCCTGAGCGGACACGGCCCCCAGACTGTGGGCGATTTTGCCCATCCTCTGCATTGGACGAGCCGCGCCCATGCCCAGCACCACAGTCGAGACGCCGCCGCAGCAGGACGGCGTCTCCCTCTCCCACGGCCTCAAGCAGCGCCATCTGTCGATGATCGCCCTCGGGGGTGTCATCGGCGCCGGACTGTTCGTCGGCTCCGGCGCCGGTATCGCCGCCGCGGGTCCCTCGATCGTCGTCGCCTACGCCCTCTCCGGACTCCTCGTGATGCTGGTGATGCGGATGCTCGGCGAGATGTCCGCCGCGTATCCCTCCTCCGGCTCCTTCTCGGCGCACGCCGAGCGGGCGATCGGGCCCTGGGCCGGGTTCACCGCGGGCTGGTCCTTCTGGGTCCTGCTCTGCACGGCGGTCGGCCTGGAGGGCATCGGTGCCGCGAAGATCGTCACCGGCTGGCTGCCGGGCACGCCGGAGTGGGCGTGGGTGGCGCTGTTCATGGTGGTGTTCTGCGGGGCGAACCTGGCCGCGGTGAAGAACTTCGGTGAGTTCGAGTTCTGGTTCGCCGCCCTGAAGGTCGGTGCGATCAGCCTGTTCCTGGTCCTCGGCGGCCTGGCCATCTTCGGCGTCCTGCCCGGCACGGACGCGCCGGGCACCTCGAACCTGACCGACTTCCTGCCCAACGGCGGCGAGGGCCTGATCATCGGCCTGCTCGCCTCGGTCTTCGCGTACGGCGGCATGGAGACGGTGACCATCGCCGCCGCCGAGTCGGAGAACCCGGTCAAGGGCGTGGCGAGCGCGGTGCGCACCGCGATGTGGCGCATCGCCCTCTTCTACATCGGCTCGATGGCGGTCATCGTGACGCTGGTCCCCTGGGACTCGGCGGCGGTCGTGGAGAAGGGCCCGTACGTCGCGGCCCTCGACGAGCTGGGCATCCCGGGCGCCGGTCAGCTGATGAACGTGGTGGTGCTGGTGGCGCTGCTGTCGGCGATGAACGCCAACATCTACGGCTCCTCGCGCATCGCGTACTCCCTGGTCCAGCGTGGGCAGGGCCCGAAGGCGCTCGGCCGGGTGAGCTCCGGTGTGCCGCGCGTCGCCGTCCTCGCCTCCTCGGTGTTCGGCTTCGTGTGCGTGCTGCTCAGCTACTGGCGGCCGGACGATGTGTTCCCGTGGCTGCTGAACATGATCGGCGCGGTGATCCTGGTGGTGTGGATCTTCATCGCCGTCTCCCAGCTCCGGCTCCGGGCCCGCCTGGAGCGCGAGGAGCCCGAGAAGCTGACGGTGCGCATGTGGGCGTTCCCGGTGCTGACCTGGGTCGCGCTGGCCGGCATGGTGGCGATCTTCGTGCTGATGGCGCGGGAGCCGGACACCCGCGTGCAGCTGTACTCGACCGGTGCGATGACCCTGTTCCTGGCGGGCGTGGGGTACGCGTGGCAGCGGGCCCGGGCGGCCAAGGGCTGATCAGATCTCCGCTCCGGCTGCCCATGCGGCGAGCCGGTCGCGGTCGTAGACGACGAACGGGTGCTCGGGTCCGAGCGCCCGTTCTCGTTTTCGGCCGCCTGCGGGCCATCCGCCTCCCCCACTTCCGCGCTTACTGCTGCTAGCCTGCACTTGCAAGCTACTTGCAATAAGAGGTCGGAGGGGACTTCACCCATGCCCGTCTACACGCTTCCTGAACTGCCGTACGACTACTCCGCGCTCGCTCCCGTGATCAGCCCAGAGATCATCGAGCTGCACCACGACAAGCACCACGCGGCGTATGTGAAGGGGGCCAACGACACGCTGGAGCAGCTCGCCGAGGCGCGGGACAAGGAGCAGTGGGGGACGATCAACGGGCTGGAGAAGAACCTGGCCTTCCATCTGTCCGGGCACATCCTGCACTCGATCTACTGGCAGAACATGACCAGCGAGGGCGGCGGCGAGCCACTCGCGGTGGACGGCGTGGGCGACCTCGCGGACGCCATCACCGAGTCGTTCGGCTCCTTCGCGGGCTTCAAGGCCCAGCTGACCAAGGCCGCCGCCACCACGCAGGGTTCGGGCTGGGGCGTCCTCGCCTACGAACCGCTGAGCGGGCGGCTGGTCGTGGAGCAGGTCTACGACCACCAGGGCAACGTCGGCCAGGGCTCGGTGCCGATCCTCGTCTTCGACGCCTGGGAGCACGCCTTCTACCTGCAGTACAAGAACCAGAAGGTGGACTTCATCGAGGCCATGTGGCAGGTCGTCAACTGGCAGGACGTGGCCCGGCGTCACACGGCCGCCACGTCCCGCGCGGACGTACTGCTGCTGGGGTCCTGACGCCCCTCGGTCGTCCCGCCTCGTGATCGTCTTCTCACCCTTCACGCAGGCGGGCGGAATGACGGAAGCCCCCGCGAGGACGTGACTCGCGGGGGCTTCCCGTGCGCGGCGCGGCGGGCTTACAGGTTGCTGAAGTCCGGGCCCTTGGTGCGGGTGCGCTTGATCTCGTAGAAGCCGGGCACCGAGGCCACCGCGAGGGTGCCGTCCCACAGGCGGGCGGCCTCCTCGCCCTTGGGAGCCGGGGTGACGACCGGGCCGAAGAAGGCGATCTGCTCGCCGTCGTCACCGGGCAGCGCGATCACCGGAGTGCCGACCTCCTGGCCGACCTTGTCGATGCCCTCCTTGTGGGAGGCGCGCAGCTCGGCGTCGAACTCGAAGTCCTTCTGGTCGAAGTAGTCGATCAGGTCGGCCGGCAGACCGACATCGGCGAGGGCGCCGGCGACAGCCTCCCGGGTCGGGCCCTCGCCGTCGTTGTGGATACGGGTGCCGAGCGCCGTGTACAGCGGGCCGAGGATCTCGGAGCCGTGCTTCTGCCAGGCCGCGGTCACCACCCGGATCGGCTGCCACGCCTTGGTCTCCAGCAGGTCGCGGTACTCCTCGGGCAGTTCGTCCAGCTTCGGCTCGTTCAGCACGGCCAGGCTCATGATGTGCCAGCGGACCTCGATGTCGCGGACCTTCTCCACTTCCAGCACCCAGCGGGAGGTCATCCAGGCCCAGGGGCACAGCGGATCGAACCAGAAGTCGACAGGGGTCTTCGCGGTCTCGGACATGGCTCTCCTAGGGAAGCGGTCTTTGACAGCCGCAACACCGGCCCCCGCCTCCCCCATTCCCGGCTGCCACCGCCCGAGCGCCCATGGCAGGATCGGGCCTGTCCGCATACTGAACACGCCGTGAGGAGCGCCACCCGTGCCCGGTGAGAACCTGACCCGCGACGAGGCCCGGGAACGGGCCGCACTGCTGTCCGTCGACGGGTACGACGTGTCCCTCGACCTGCGTTCCGCGGTCGGCGACGAGCCGGCGGACGGGCCGCGCACCTTCCGCTCGGTCACCACCGTCCGCTTCCGCTGCGCCGAGCCGGGCGCCACCACGTTCGCCGACCTGATCGCGCCGGGCGTCACCGCCCTGTCGCTCAACGGCCGGGACCTCGACCCGAGCGAGGTCTTCGACGGCTCCCGGATCACCTTGGAGGACCTCGCCGCCGACAACGAGCTGATCGTCGACGCGCAGTGCGCCTACTCCCGTACCGGCGAGGGCCTGCACCGCTTCGTCGACCCCGAGGACGGCGAGGTGTACCTGTACACCCAGTACGAGCCGGCCGACTCCCGCCGCGTCCACGCCTGCTTCGAACAGCCCGACCTCAAGGCGCCGTTCCGCTTCGAGGTGCGGGCGCCCGAGGGGTGGACGGTGTGGAGCAACGGCGTGGGCAAGCAGACCGACGGGGTGTGGCGGTTCGCGGAGACCAAGCCGATCTCGACGTACATCACCTGCGTGGTGGCGGGCCCGTACCACTATGTGACGGACTCCTACACCCGCACCTTCGACGACGGTACGACGCTGCGGATCCCGCTCGGCGCGATGTGCCGCAAGGGTCTCGCGCCGCACTTCGACGCCGACGACGTGTTCCTGGTGACCAAGCAGGGCCTGGATTTCTTCCACGACCACTTCGACTACCCGTACCCGTTCGGGAAGTACGACCAGGCCTTCGTGCCCGAGTACAACCTCGGCGCGATGGAGAACCCGGGGCTCGTCACCTTCCGCGAGGAGTACATCTTCCGCGGCAAGGTGACCCAGGCGTCCTACGAGAGCCGGGCCAACGTCATCCTGCACGAGATGGCGCACATGTGGTTCGGCGACCTGGTCACCATGGAGTGGTGGGACGACCTGTGGCTGAAGGAGTCCTTCGCCGACTTCATGGGCTCCTTCGCGACGGTGGGCGCGACCCGCTTCACCGACGGCTGGATCACCTTCGCCAACCGCCGCAAGGCCTGGGCGTACCGCGCCGACCAGCTGCCCTCCACGCACCCGGTCACCGCGGACATCCGCGACCTGCAGGACGCCAAGCTCAACTTCGACGGGATCACCTACGCCAAGGGCGCTTCCGTGCTGAAGCAACTCGTGGCGTACGTCGGCCAGGACGCGTTCCTGGAGGGCGCCCGCCGCTACTTCAAGCGGCACGCCTACGGCAACACCCGGCTCGGCGACCTGCTGTCGGTGCTCGGCGAGACCAGCGGCCGGGACATGGGCGCCTGGGCGCGGTCCTGGCTGCAGACGGCCGGGGTCAACTCCCTCACCCCGCAGGTGCTGCTGGACCCGGACGGCCGGGTCGCGGAGCTGGCGGTGGTGCAGGAGGCGCCCGAGTCCCACCCCGAGCTGCGGCCGCACCGGGTCGCGGTGGGCCTGTACCGCCGTACCGACGGGGTGCTGGGGCGGTACGCGCGGGCGGAGGTGGACGTCGAAGGACCGCGGACGGTCGTGGCGGAACTGGCCGGGGCCGAGGCGCCGGAGCTGGTGCTGGTCAACGACGACGACCTGACGTACTGCAAGACGCGGTTCGACGAGACCTCGCTGGCGGCGCTTCGCCAGGGCCTGGGCGACATGACCGATCCGCTGGCCCGCGCCCTGTGCTGGTCGGCGCTGTGGAACATGACGCGGGACGCGCTGCTGCCCGCCCGGGAGTTCATCGACCTGGTGCTGCGGTTCGCGGCACGGGAGTCCGACATCGGCGTGCTCCAGATGCTGCACGCGTGGGCGGAGTCGGCGGCGGTGCACTACACGGCCCCCGGCCACCGCGAGCGGACGGACCAGCGGCTCACCGAGAGCGCGGCGCTTCACCTGTCCACCGCCGAGCCGGGCAGCGAGCACCAGCTGGCGTGGGCGCGGTTCTTCGCCCGGGTGGCGAACGCGGCGCCCGCCTTCGAGATGCTGACCGGGCTGCTGGACGGCACGGTGACCCTGCCCGGCCTGGACGTCGACCAGGAGCTGCGCTGGGCGTTCCTGGACGCGCTCGCCGCCCATGACGTCGTCGGCGACGAGGAGCTGGCCGCCGAACTCGCCCGGGACGACACCGCGTCCGGCAAGCGCCACCACGTGCGCTGCCTCGCCGCGCGTCCGCAGGCGTCCGTCAAGGCGCAGGCGTGGGCGCAGGTGGTGGAGTCGGACCAGCTGTCCAACGCGCTGGTGGAGGCGACCCTCGCGGGCTTCGCCCGGCCCTCGCAGCGGGAGCTGACGGCGCCGTACACCGAGAAGTACTTCGCGGCGATCGAGCGGGTGTGGGAGGAGCGGTCCATCCAGATCGGCATGATCGTCGTGCAGGGGCTGTTCCCGTCGCTGCAGGAGTCGCGGGAGACGCTGGACGCGGCGGACGCCTGGCTCCAGGCGCATCCGGAGGCCGCTCCCGCGCTGCGGCGGCTGGTGCTGGAGGCGCGGGACGATCTGGCGCGGGCGCTGCGCGGTCAGGCGTGCGACGCGGCGGCCGACGCCTGACCTTTGGCCACTGCTTAGTGCGTCCGTGACCGTTACGAAATTCGGGCAAACGGAGCCGTAACCCCTGGTCCCACCCGAACGGACCAGGGGTTTTCCGTGCCTTCTCGGCAGCCGAACACCCGTCCTTTAGGACGAGCTTGTCCGGAATTGTCGACGGGCGTGTAACAGGGGTTAAGAGGGGGACCGGACGCGGGCATTCCCCGGTCATGAACCACAACACCCCGCTCTCCCCCCGCCCCCTCCACCAGCTCTCCGACGTCCGGCGGCGCGTGCTGACGGCCGCGCAGCTGCGGGCGCACGGAGTCCCGGCCGCCGAGATCACCGAGCAGTGCCGGGCCGGCGGCCCCTGGCAGCAGGTGCTCCCCGGTGTGTACCTGCTCCACCCCGGTCCCCCGACCAGCGAGGAGCGGCTGCACGCGGTGCTGCTGTACGCGGCGCGGGAGCGGAACGTGCAGGTGCCGCCGCAGCCGGGCGCGCCGGAGCCGCACCGGCCGGTGTACACCGAGTCGATGATCACGGGCCTGGCGGCGCTCACCCTGCACGGTTTCACGGCGACGCCTCCGCTCACCGCCCTGGACACGATCGACGTCCTCGTCCCCCGATTGCGCCGGCTCCGCTCGACGGGCTGCGCCCGCATCGTCCGTACGGCCGCCCTGCCGGCCCCCGAGGAGGTCACGGGCCTGCCCGTGGCGCCGGTTGCCCGCGCCCTGACCGACGCGGTCGCCGGACTCTCGGACGCGGACGCCGTACGCCGGCTGCTGACCGAGGCCGTCCGCGGCGGCCACTGCGAACCGGCGGCGCTGGTGAAGGAGTTGAGCCAGGCGAAGCTGCTGTCCCGGCCGCATGTCGTGGACGCCGTGGACTCCCTGCTCGCCGAGGGCCGGGCCATCGCGGAGGACCGCCTGTACACGATGGTCCGCGAGTACGGCCTGCCCGACCCGGTGTGGAACATCGACCTGCGCCTGCCCGGCGGCCCGCACCTCGGCGGCTTGGACGCGTACTGGCCGGAGCACGCGGTGGCGCTGGAACTGGACACGCGCGCCCCGCGCCAAGGCCATCGGCAAGGCCATCGGCAAGAGGAGGACGCGCTGTGGTCGGAGTACGCCCGCAAGCGCGAGCACCTGGAGCGCCTCGGCATCACGGTCGTGTACGTCACGCCCAAGAAGCTGAGGGACGCCATGGACCAGCAGGCGACCGTGGTCCGCACGGCGCTGATGGCCTCGGCGGACCGTGACCCGGCCGCCTGTGTCGTGGTGCTGCCCCGGTAGTGACGGACCGGAGAGGCATCAGGAGGGGAGAGGAGGGGCCGCCGGGCCGTGCCGGGCGGCCCCTCCTCATGCGCTCCCCCGGTGGTCTACTCGCCGCAGTACTCCGCCTCCAGGACCGCGTCGGCGTCCCCGGACCAGTCACCGTTGAAGTTGAACGACAGGGCGTGCCGGCCGTCGGCCGTGGTCACCGCCTCCGAGGAGGAGCCATGGATGCCGCCGCCGTGGCCCCAGACGGTGACGCCGCAGGACAGTTCGCGTTCGATCAGGCCCAGGCCGTAACCGGCGTTCGGCATGCCCTCGGCCCTGACCGTGGTCTTCATCTCCTTCAGCTGCTCGGGCGGCAGCAGCCGGCCCTTCAGCAGGGCCGTGTAGAAGCGGTTCAGGTCGGCGGAGTCGGAGATCATCTCGCCCGCCGCGTAGGCCAGGGAGGGGTTGAGCTTCGTGACGTCGTACGTCGGGCCCGTCGTCGACTCGGCGAGCTTGGAGTACGCCCGGCTGCTGGGCTGCGGGACGGTGACCCGGGTGCCGGGGACCGAGGTGGCGCGCAGGTCCAGCGGGGCGAGGATGCGGTCGCGGATCTCCTCGCCGTACCCGCGTCCCGTGGCCTTCTCGATGACCATGCCCGCCAGCACGTAGTTGGTGTTGGAGTAGTACCAGTCCGTGCCCGGCTCGAAGTCCGGCTTGTGGGTCATGGCGATCGCGACCAGGTCCTCGGGCGCCTTGGTGTCGTAGCGGTGCCGGAAGAAGCCGTCCTTGAGGACGTACGTCTCCACGAAGGTCTGGTCGTCGGTGTAGCTGAAGATGCCGCTGGTGTGGTTGAGGAGCCGGCGAAGGGTGATCCTGCGGCCGTCGTGGCCGTTGCCCTCCACCAGGCCCGGCAGCCAGGTGTCGACCGTGTCGTCCAGCGACAACCGGCCCTCCGCCTCCAGCTGGAGCAGCACGGTGGCGACGAAGGTCTTGGTGATGCTGCCGACGCGGTAACGGTCGTCCACGGACCGCGCCTTGCCGGTCCGCAGGTTGCCGACGCCGGCCGTGGCCGACCAGGTGCGGCCGTCGGTGCGCGCGCCGGCGGTCACCCCGGGCACCCCGTCCTTGACCGCCGCCTTCATGGCCTCGCGGGTGGCCGAGTGAGTGCCGCCCTCGCCCTGGGCGGCCGCGGGACCCGCCAGGGCGGCCGAGAGCGCCACGGCCGTGGCCGCCACCAGCATCGCCCGTACTCGTGTGGTCATGTCTTCCCCCTTCGTCGCCCGGCGCCTCGGTGCACCGGGCCGGTACGAAGGGCAGACCTGGGACGGTTGGGGATGGTTGAGCGTGAGTGGGCCGGTTGAGTGAGTCTCAGCCGTTTTTCTGCAGCCTTATCTGATCAGCCCTTTTTGAGCACCAGCTCGGTGTTCCGGTCGGCGCCGCCTCCCGCGAGGTCCGTCCGGGCACCGGGGGCGTTGAAGGAGATCTCGCGGTAGAGGGCGGCGAGGCCGGTCTGGGAGAGGTCGGCGAAGTCCGTGCGGTGCGGGGCCGCGGCCTCCACGCAGGTGGTGAACAGGGAGATCGTGCCGTCCTTGTTGTCCGCCAGCTCGATGACCCGGGCGAGCTGCGGGAAGTCGACGTGCGAGGCGGTGGAGATCTCCCAGAAGGAACGCCCGCCGGGTGCCGGGTGCGGGGTGATGGCGTTGCGGTGGATGTGACCGTTGACCCAGGCCAGGACGTTGCTGTGGCCGGCGAGGAGGGCGATGACCTCCTGGCCGTTGTGCCGCCGCTCGTTCGGCCGGGCCGGGTCGCGGCGGGTGTTGTCCATCGTCTTGCTGGTGTGGTGGCTGAAGACGATGGCGTACGAGTCCGCGTTGTCCCGCAGCGTCCGGTCCAGCCAGCGCAGCTGGGCACTGCCGACGGAGCCCTCGTAGTGGCCGCCCGCGTCGGTGGTGTCCAGGCTGATGCCGATGACGTCGTCGGCGATGCGGAAGCTGTAGTACTGGGTGCCCGCGTCGAGGTTCGCCGAGGAGTAGCCGTGCCCGGCCGGGCCGACGCCCTGGAACGCCGGGTCGAGGTGGGCCTTGATGTACTCGGTCGGGGTGTAGGGCGCGCGCCGCTCGTCCGCGGTGACCGAGCGCATGTTCCGGGAGTGCGCCTTGAGCAGCTCGCGGAACTGCACGCCCTCGGGGTCCTTGGCCTTGCGCAGGGCTTCCTGGAGCTTCTTGGCCTCGGCCGCGGGCAGGCTCATCAGCTTCTTCCCGCCGACGGCGAAGTCGGTGAGCCAGGTGTCGCGGTGCGAGGCGTAGCAGCCGAGCGGCATGGCGTCGTGGTTGCCGACCGTGGAGTACCAGGGGATCGACAGGCCGGGGCTGCGCAACTCCCGCATGGCGGCGGCGAGGAAGCCCTCCAGGTACGGGAAGCCGAGCTGCTTGTCGGCGTCGCGGACGGCCGAGTCGGGCTGCCAGTACTGCTTGAGACCGCTGTTGAGGACGCCCTCGTAGTGCCTGGGGTCACCGGAGTTGGGGGTGATCCGGCCGCCGCTCATCACGGTGAGGAACCACTCCAGCTCGGTGCGGGCGTTGTTGTCGGTGTTGTCGCCGGTGGTCATGGCGAACTGGAGCGGGGCGCCGGTGACGGGGGCGCCCCGCAGCGCGTTGACCCGCTCGACCAGCGAGACGGCGCCGTGCACGGTCAGCGCCTCCTGCGGGCGCCAGGCGTGCACGTCGGTGGAGCGCAGGAACTCCAGGCGCATCGGGTGCTGGGCGTCGATGATGTGCAGGTCGGTGAGTTGCACGAACGCGGCGAGCGTCGTACGGCGGTCGGCGCGGCCCGACTTGGGGGCGGCCAGCTCGCCGCGGACCACCCGGGGCCAGCCGCGGCCGCCTGCGAGCCGGCGGTAGCCGGAGGTGCCGCGCGGGGCGGCGACGCTCGCGAGGGTGGTGCCCCGGGTGTAGGGGGCGAGCGGCAGGAAGGGCGCCCGGCGCCCGGAGGCGACCGGCGCCTCCTGGGCGGCGGCGGCCGCGGGGGTGCCGGAGGTGGCGGCCTGGCTGTCGGTGGGCCGCAGGGCGTAGCCGACTCCGGCGGAGAGGGACACCGCCCCGGCGGCGGCGAGGACGGTACGGCGGTGGACGCCCAGCGCGGAGCTGGCGACAGAGCGTATGCGCGACATGGCGCGGTCTCCCCGAGTGCGTGACGCGTCGGCAGTGGTCGCGGGGCGTCGCTGACGCGAACAACCCGCTCTCTCTGGATCGTTGGCACCGGGGATGACCTGCGCGTGAACGAGGCGGCAACGCGCAGCGCCGATCACCGTACGTGGATCTTGGGCTACCCTGCGCGCCCCCGGCCGCTCCTCGGGCGGCCGGAGGACGGTTGCTCTGTGTTCATCTTGGCGGGTATCTGGGGGGTCTCGGGGCCCGCTCAGGGCCGCCCCGGGTTCGCGGGAGAGTACTCCGGCGCGGACCAGCGCAGGGGGACCGCGGCCGGGATCTCCGTCGCCTCGGACAGGGTGAACCGGACCCGTCGTTCGGGAGCGAACTCCGTACGGGCCTCGCCGGTGAGGTGCAGTGCCGTGCCCGTCGTCCAGTCCAGGAAGAGCAGCCCGGCGCGCGGGTCGGCGGCGAGGTTGCCGAGGGACAGGTACATGGAGTTGCCCGGGTAGTCCGGCCAGCTCAGTTCGCGCGGGGAGTCGACGCGTACGAAGCCGGGGTTGCCGCCGCGATGGCTGGCGTCGGCGCCGCCCTCGTGGACGCTGGCCAGGAAGAAGGTGTCGGCGGCGGCGAGGAACCGTGCCTGGGCGTCGGACAGTTCGGTGGCCGTCAGGGGCTCCCCCGGCCTGCGGTCGGGCAGGGTCTCGTAGGTCTCCCTCCGCTGGAGGTACTTCGGGCAGTTGGCGAAGACGCGGTCCGCGTCGACGGCGAGCCCGCCGGGGGTGGGCCGGAGCCGTCCGTTGAGCCGCATCCGGCGCCGGGTGCGCGGGTCGAGGGCGATGGTGCCGACCGGGGCGCCCTCGGTGGCGAGGGCCGCCGCGAGCGGGGAGGCCGCGGAGACCTCGCCCGCGACGGAGATCCGCCGGGGCCCGGTGGCCCGGACGAACCCGGGCGGACCGGCCAGCGGCGCCGCCCACACCCTGCCGGTCGCCGGGTCGGCGGCGCCGGCCACCAGCAGCGGCTGGAGTCCGAGGAAGGCGGCGGCCACCGGCTTGATGCCCTCCCCGATGGACCGGCCCACGTGGTCGGCGAGGTCCCGCACGCCGAGCCGGTCCTGCACGGCGAGCGAGCCGGCGTGGTAGACGCTCATGGCTAGAAGAAGCCGCAGGTCGGCGCGGACCCGTAGGGCGCGGGGGCGCCCTCGGCGCCGCTCGGCACCGAGATCTCCAGCCGGATGCCGTCGGGGTCGTGGAAGAAGATGCCGCCGGACCCGGCGCCCTCGGCGTGGGCCACCACCCCCTCGTGGGCGAACCGCACGCCGTACTCGCGCAGGGCGCTCTCGTAGGCGCGGACCCGCTCGACGGAGTCCGCCTGGAAGGCCAGGTGGTGCAGGCCGGAGCGGCTGTCGTCGTACGGTCCCGCGGCCTGCTGCCAGAGCGCGAGGACGAGCGTCTCGCCGTCCCCCAGCAGCGCGAACCGCCGGTCCTCCTCCTTGCCCTCGGCGAGCGGGGTGAAGCCGAGGACGTCCCGGTAGAAGGCGAGCGAGCGGTCGAGGTCGGTGACGTTCAGGCCGGTGTGGCCGGTGCGCAGTGCCATGGGTTTCCCTCCGCTGTATCTAACCTGTGTAAGTGAGGTTAGTGGTTAGGTTCGGCGAGTGTCAACCAGTCATCTACTCTTGACCGGTTAGCACGGAAGGGAGCCCCCACATGTCCGAGCCCCGCATGTCCGACCCCCGCCCCCACACCGGCGAGCCGCTCGCGCTGGACCTGCTGAACACGCGCTGGATGCAGGACGGAGCCCCCCAGGACCTGCTGACGGACACCGACGGGCTCGCGCTCTGGCTCGCCGCGAACGGCCTCGACGGGACCTTCGCCGCCGACGCGACGACCCTGCGCCACCTCCTCCAGGCCCGGGACGGGGTGAAGGCGGCCGTCGACGGCTCACCGAAGGACGCGGCACCGCTCGTCGACGCCGTCCTCGCGCACGGCCGGATCCGGGCCACGCTCACCGCGGAGGGGCCCGGGGAGCTGCCCGAGTTCCCCTCCCCCGCCTGGGGTCCGGCCTGGCTCGCCGCCCGGAACTACCTGACGCTGCTCACCACCGCGCCGGACCGGATCCGGGCCTGCGCCCACGAGGCCTGCGTCCTGTACTTCTTCGACACCTCGCGCAACGGCACCCGCCGCTGGCACTCCATGGCGACCTGCGGCAACCGCGCCAAGGCCTCCCGGCACTACGCACGGAACAAGGAGGACTGACGCCCATCGGGCGACTTGCACCCTTTATCGGGTATCGCCCCGGAAAGGGATAGCGGGTTTTCCCCATCCCTGAATTTCGATTGGGTCAACTCTCCCCAAACATCCTTGCCTTGGGTAAGGCTGAGCGATCGCTCCACGCTCGTTCCTTTACCTACAAGGGATGCTGATGACCCACACCCCCCAGCGCGAACCCATATCGGGTGCCAGACGCGCGGCCCGGATAGCCGTGGCCGCGGGGCTCGTGGCCGCGCTCTCCGCCGCCGGACCGATCCCCCTGGCCTTCGCCGAGGACGCCCCGGCCGCGGCCGACCCCGCCGTCAAGTCCGCGCACGACAAACTCGGTTCGGACGACGCGGACCTGCTCGCCGACGCCAAGGCGGCCGGCGACAAGAACGTCACGATGATGATCGCGACCGCCCCCGGCCGGACCGAGCAGGTCGCCGCGGACCTGGACGCGGTCAAGGGCGGCTCCGTGGGCCGCGCCTACGACCAGCTCGGCTACGTCCGCGCCACCGTCCCGACGGCCAGGGCGGACGCCGCCATCGCCGCCGCGGCGAAGCTCTCCTCCGTGCACGGCATCGACCTGCGCGAGGAGATCCCGCTGGACGACCCGGCCGTCGACACCAAGGAATCGGCGTCGACCGCGGCCGCCTATCCGGCCCCCGGCAAGAACACCCCGGCCGAGAACCCGTACAACCCCTCCTTCGAGACCGGTGCCGTCGACTTCGTCGACGACCACCCGAAGGCGGACGGCCGCGGGATCACCATCGGTGTCCTGGACTCGGGCGTGGACCTCTCCCACCCGGCGCTCCAGAAGACCACCACCGGCGAGCGCAAGATCGTCGACTGGGTCACCGCGACCGACCCGATCGTGGACAGCGACGCCACCTGGCGCGCGATGACCACCAGCGTCTCCGGGCCCAGCTTCACCTACTCCGGCCGCACCTGGACGGCACCCGCCGGGTCGTACCAGGTCAACGTGTTCCGCGAGTCGGTGACCGCGGGCGGCGACGCCAAGGGCGACGCCAACCGGGACGGGGACACCACCGACGTCTGGGGCGTGCTGTACGACGCCGCGGCCGGCACGGTCCGGGTCGACCTGAACAACAACGCCGACTTCGGTGACGACACCCCGATGAAGCCGTACAAGGACGGCTTCCAGATCGGCTGGTTCGGCACCGACAACCCCGGCACCGACGTCGCCGAGCGCCAGCCGTTCGTCGTGGAGATCCGCAAGGACGTCCCGATGGACCCCTACGGCGGTGACTGGGTCGGGCAGAAGCGTGACTTCGTCAACATCGGTGTCATCGAGTCCGAGCACGGCACCCACGTCGCCGGCATCACCGCCGCCAACGGCCTGTTCGGCGGCGAGATGAACGGCGCCGCGCCCGGCGCGAAGGTCGTCTCCTCGCGCGCCTGCACCTGGACCGGCGGCTGCACCAACGTGGCGCTGACCGAGGGCATGATCGACCTCGTGGTCAACCGCGGTGTCGACATCGTCAACATGTCCATCGGCGGTCTGCCGGCGCTCAACGACGGCAACAACGCGCGCGCCGAGCTCTACACCCGTCTGATCGACACCTACGGCGTCCAGCTGGTGATCTCCGCGGGCAACTCCGGCCCCGGCACCAACACGATCGGCGACCCGGCCCTGGCCGACAAGGTCATCTCGGTCGGCGCGTCCGTCTCCAAGGAGACCTGGGCGTCCAACTACGGCTCGCTGGTGCAGAAGTCGTACGCGATGATGCCGTTCTCCTCCCGCGGCCCGCGCGAGGACGGCGGCTTCGCCCCGACGCTCGTGGCGCCGGGTGCCTCCGTCAACACCATCCAGACCTGGCTGCCGGGCCTCCCGGTCGCCGAGGCGGGCTACTCGCTGCCGGCCGGCTACGGCATGCTCCAGGGCACCTCGATGGCCTCCCCGCAGGCCGCGGGCGCCTCGGCGCTGCTGCTGAGCGCCGCCAAGCAGAAGGGCATCGCGCTCACCCCGGCCAAGCTGCGCACCGCGCTCACCTCGACCGCCGACCACATCAGCGGGGTCCAGGCGTACGAGGAAGGCGCGGGCCTGATCAACGTCGAGGACGCCTGGGACGCCATCAAGGACGGCGCCACCGCGCACACCTACGCGGTGAAGGCGCCGGTCGACACCGCGATCGACCAGTTCCTGAAGACCCCGGGCTTCGGCACCGGTCTGTACGACCGTGAGGGCGGTCTGAAGGCCGGCCAGAAGAAGACGTACGAGATCACCCTGACCCGTACGTCCGGCGCCGACCGCGCGATCCGGCACGAGCTGCACTTCGAGAACAACGCCGGGGACACCTTCCGGATCGTCGGCTCCGACGAGGTGAACCTGCCGCTGAACCAGCCGGTCACCGTCAAGGTGCAGGCCGCGCCGAGGTCCGCCGGGCTGAAGAGCGCGATCCTCGAGGTCGACGACCCGCGTACCGAAGGCATCGACAAGCAGGTCATGTCCACGGTCGTGGTCTCCGCGCCGCTGCAGTACACCTACTCGGCGTCCGGCTCGGTGCAGCGCAACAGCCACAAGTCGTACTACGTGACCGTGCCCGAGGGCGCCAAGTCGCTGGAGGTCGCGATCGGCGGGCTGAAGGCCACCAGCCAGACCCGCTTCATCGCCATCCACCCCTACGGCGTTCCGTCGGACACCACGTCCACGCCGAACTGCTACAACAACTACCTCGACGGCAACGGCTGCCGGCCGGACGTGCGTTCCTACGCCGACCCGCAGCCCGGCGTCTGGGAGATCGAGGTCGAGTCGCGCCGTACGTCGCCGCTGCTCGACAACCCCTACAAGCTGGACGTCACCGTGCTCGGCGCGGTCTTCGACCCGGAGACCGTGACCGTGCCGGAGGCCAAGGTGGGCACCCCGGTCGAGGCGTCCTGGAAGGTGACGAACAAGTTCGCCGCCCTCGACGGCAAGCTGTCCGGCGGTCCGCTCGGCTCCTCCAAGACGGCCCGGCCGACCATCGCCGACCACGAGACGCACACCACCACGGTCGAGGTGCCCGAGGGCGCCGCGTCCCTGGACGTCGCCATCGGCAATGTCTCCGACACGGCCGCCGACCTGGACCTGACGGTCTACGACAAGGACGGCAAGCAGGTCGCCCAGGCCGCGGACGGTGACTCGGAGGAGGCGGTCTCGCTCCCGAAGCCGGCCGCCGGCACGTACACCATCGAGGTCGTGGGCTACGCGGTGCCGTCCGGCTCCACCGCCTACGACTACCTGGACGTGTTCTTCTCCAGCGCGCTCGGCTCGGTCAGCGTCGACGGGTCGGCGCCGGTGAAGCTGGGCACGGGCGACTCCGCCACGGTCTCCGCGAGCGTCACCGTCGCGGCCGCCGCGCCTCAGGGCCGTGAGTTCTTCGGCCAGGTCGAACTGCTCAACGCGCGCGGCACGGTCGCGGGCACCGGCAGCGTGAAGATCGAGAAGGTCATGCCGTAGCTCTACGGCTGTACGAGGGGCGGGCGTCCGTACGGGCGCCCGCCCTTTCTCATCCGCAGTCCAGGTCGCGGGCCTCGGGCAGCGAGCCGTTGATCCGGTCCCGTTCGCGGGCGACCTCCGTCCCGCCGATGACCCACATGTCCGGCGGGGCGCCCTTCTCCGGGACGCCGAACAGGACGTGGTCGCCCGCGCGCAGGCCGGGAGCGGTGTTCTCCTCGATCACCCAACTGAGGTCGTCGCCCTTCTCCGGCCCGGGCTTCTCGGGCTTCTCCGGCTGGTAGACCCGGGTCAGCTCCACGCTCACCCGGATCAGCCGCGGGTCGGTGGCGGGCACCGGTTCGGCGGAGCCGACCTCGCCCTCGGCGACCAGGTAGGCGCAGGCGAGATAGCGAGGGCTGCCGAACAGCACGCCCTCGGCGGTGTCCGGCTGCGCCTCCTTCGCGGAACCGGCGCTCGAGTCGGCGCTGTTCGCACCCGGGTCGGCCTGCACCACCAGCCAGCCGAGCCCCGTCAGCACGGTCGCCGCGGCGGCCACCGCGAGGGAGCCGACGGCGAACCGAAAGGCACGGCGCCGCACCGGCCGTACGGGCACGGGCGCCGGTGCGGGCTTGGGCGGTTCCCCTCCCAGGGTCCGGCCGATGAGGTCCAGTTGCTCGCGCAGCGCGGTGATGTCGGCGGTGGCCGCGCGGTGTTCGGCGCGGTAGGCGGCGTCCGCGTCCTCGGGCAGGGGTTCGCCGGTGAGCGCGGCCATCAGCGCGTCCACGCCGTCGTGTTCGGCGGTCACGTCACACCACCTCGTCCTCGTGCAGGCGGGCGCGCAGAGCCCGTACCGCCGTGTGCAGCCTGCTCTTCACCGTGCCCTCGGGGACGGCGAGTTGCTCGGCGATGTCCCGTACCGGCAGGTCGGCGTAGAAACGCAGGACGACCACCTGGCGCTGGGCGTCGGGCAGTTCGTCCAGGCCCTGGGCCACGGCGAGGGAGAGCAGGCTGGTGTCCTCGCCGGAGGGGTGCTCGCCCTGGCGCAGGGCCGCGAGCCGCTCGCCGAGCCGTTCCTGGCGCTTCTTGGCCCGGTGCCAGTCCATGGCCAGGTTGGAGGCGACCACCGCCGCCCACGCCGAGACGTCCCGCGGCGCCTCCCGGCCGCTCGCGGCGCGCTCCAGCAGCCGCAGGCGGACCTGCTGCACCCCGTCCGGCAGGTCCGCCTGCGGCACCCCGCCGAGCGCGAGCACCGCCCGCACCCTGCGCTCCTGAGCCGCGTCCAGGGGATCGTCCGGTACGTCGCGCACCGGGTCCCCCTGGCCGCGGCGGGTCTTTCCGCGCAGCACAGCCACCCCTCCCCTCGCCGCGTTTCCCCTATGACGCCGGTCCGGGCGGAAACGTTCGGCCCGCACTGCGGAATCTTTTCTTCAGATCATCTTCACTGTCACCATGTGCCTCATGACGCACATCACCAAAGGGGCCAACACCCCTGTTCCCGCAGGTCTGCTGAGGGTCGCCGTCTGCCGGCGCAAGGTTGTGGGGACGCCCGCGGTGGAGGTCTCGGCGCTGCTGCTGGACGCGGCGGGCAAGGTACGCGGCGACGCCGACCTCGTCTTCCACAGCCAGCCCGCGCATCCCTCGGGGGCGGTCCGGCACGTGGGCACCGGTGACAGCGGGGAACAGCTCGCGGAGTGGCTGGAGCTGGACCTGCCCCGGGTGGAACCGGCGGTGCAGCGGGTGCTGGTCGCCGGGTCCTGCGACGACGGCACCTTCGGGGCGGTGCCGGGGCTGGCGGCGCAGACCGTGGCGCCGGACGGCACGATCGTCGCGCACTACGAGGTGACGGACGCGTCGAGCGAGACGGCCTTCGTGCTCGCGGAGTTCTACCGGCGCGACGGCGCGTGGAAGTTCCGGGCGGTCGGGCAGGGCTACGACTCGGGGCTCGCGGGGCTGGCCACGGACTTCGGGATCGTGGTGGCGGAGGAACCGGTGCCGGTGGCTCCGGTGGAACCGACGGCTTCGGTGGGACCGGTGGTGCTCACGGGGGTGGCGAAGACCTCGGCGCCACCGCCCACCGCGGTCGTCCCGCCGCCCACCGTCGTCGTGCCCCCGCCCGCCGCCGTGCCGATGCCTGCCCCGGCCGGCACCGCTGCTCCCTGGAGCGAGGGATTCTTCGACTTCGAGCCGCACGTCCGCAGCGGCAAGGGCAGCTCCAAGATCACCATGGACATACCGTTCCCCCCGGACTCGGGACCGGTGATCATGGAGGCCCGGGTCGAGGACTACCAGTGGATCCAGGTCCAGCTGCCCGGACGCGACGACAGGATCTTCTGCCACGACCTGCCCGAGCACCACGGCCGGGTCCTGTTCGTGCCGCCCCGCAAGGGCGGACCGCTGCGGCTGAACGTGAGCTGTTCCGGGAACTGGAAGCTCACCGTCCTGCCCCTGTCGGCGGCCCGTCCGTTCGACGCCGAAACGGTCCGCGGCAGCGGCCCCGAGGTGCTTTTCTACTCGGGCGCCGAGGCCGATCTGAAGGTGCGGGCAACGGACCGCCACAACGGCTGGTTCCAGCTGAACTGCCACAGGGGCGACACCCCGGAGGAGCTCAAGCACCCGGAGCGGCTGGTCCACGCCTGGAACGGCAAGCGGGTCAAGGAGACCGTCCGGATCACCGAAGGCCCCATCCTGCTCTCGATCGACAAGAGCCGGCACCAGTGGGAGCTCACCACCTCCCCGGTGCCCGTCCCCAAAAGCGGCAAGGACGGCCGGACGGATGCCTACGAGGGCCGCGGCGAGAAGACGATCACGCTCGTCAACCCGCGGCCCGGGCGCCCGTCACTGCTCCAGTACGAGTTCACGGACGCCGGACGCAGTTACGACGTCGAGCTGAAGCTCGTCGACGAGTACGGCGACGAGGACGAGTGGCTGAACACCTACACGCACGGCACCCGCGGCACGGTCGTGATGTTCAGCCAGGGCCAGGCCGAGCGGACGGTACGGGTCAAGCACTCCGGCAAGTGGTCGCTGCGCCTGCTGCCCGAGGACGAGGCGCCGCTGCTCACCGGCCCGGCCGAGGGCAAGGGCAGCACGGTCCTGCGGTACCCGGGGCCGCCCACGCTGATGACCGTGCGCAAGACCTCGCTGGCCAAGGACGAGAGACTGTGCGTGTACGCCGTGAACCACCCGTTCGGCAGACCGGTGATCGTCGCCGACACCCACGGCCGCCGGCGCCCCTCGCTCGGTCCCGTCTTCGTCGACCCGGGCGGCTCCTGCTTCGTGTCCGTCTACGCCACCGACGGCACGAAATGGCGTCTGGAGCCGGAGGCGCCGGGCGCGGCGACCGGGCTCGGCCCGCGGAACCAGGGCGAGGGATACGGAGTCGTACGTCACACCGGACCCGAGGCCGAGATGGTGGTCGCCGGGTCGAGCGGGATCACGCACGTCTACGAACTGGACGAAAACCTGTTCCCCAAGCGGAAAATCACGGGTTCTTCCGGGCCGTACCGGATCCAGAGCGCAATCCTGCACGTCCGGGCGCTGGGCGCGTGGGTGATCGAACTGCGGCCCTGACGCGAGTGGCGTCCCATCCCTCGGGCAAACGATTGGACACAACGGCCTGGAGGGGACGCATCATGGAAACGTCCAGGCCACGCAAATGCGCCACAGCGAAGGAGTCACCGTGAGGGTCGGAATCGTCGGAGCCACCGGACAGGTCGGCACGGTCATGCGCAGGATCCTCACGGAGCGGAACTTCCCCGTCACGGAGCTGCGCCTGTTCGCCTCGGCCCGCTCCGCGGGGACGGTCCTGGACGGTGTCACGGTGGAGGACGCTTCGACGGCCGACTACACGGGCCTGGACATCGTGCTGTTCTCGGCGGGCGGCGCGACCTCCAAGGCGCTGGCCGAGAAGGTCGCCGCGCAGGGCGCGGTCGTGATCGACAACTCCTCCGCCTGGCGCAAGGACCCCCAGGTCCCGCTGGTCGTCTCCGAGGTGAACCCGCACGCCGTCGCCGACCGGCCCAAGGGCATCATCGCCAACCCGAACTGCACGACGATGGCCGCGATGCCCGTGCTCAGGCCGCTGCACCACGAGGCGGGCCTGGAGGCGCTGGTCGTCGCCACCTACCAGGCGGTGTCCGGGTCCGGGGTCGCGGGCGTGGCGGAGCTGCACGGCCAGGCGCAGAAGGTGGTCGCCGAGGCCGACCGGCTGACCCATGACGGCGAGGCGGTCGACTTCCCCGCCCCGCAGGTCTACAAGCGCCCCATCGCCTTCAACGTACTGCCGCTGGCCGGCTCGATCGTCGAGGACGGCCTGAACGAGACCGACGAGGAGCAGAAGCTCCGCAACGAATCCCGCAAGATCCTGGAGATCCCCGACCTGAAGGTCTCCGGCACCTGTGTCCGGGTCCCGGTCTTCTCCGGCCACTCCCTCCAGGTCAACGCCCGCTTCGCCCGCCCGATCAGCGCGGCGCGCGCGACCGAGCTGCTGGCCGGCGCCCCCGGTGTGGTCCTCTCCGACATCCCGACCCCGCTCCAGGCGGCCGGCAAGGACGCCTCCTTCGTCGGCCGCATCCGCGAGGACGAGACGGTGGAGCACGGCCTGGCCCTGTTCATCTCCAACGACAACCTCCGCAAGGGCGCCGCGCTGAACGCGGTACAGATCGCGGAACTGGTGGCGGCAGAGCTGAAGGGCCAGTCCCTCTAGTCCCTGGTGACCTCGTAGAGGAAGCAGCCGTACTCGACGGCCCGGACGTGGACGAGTGCCACGGCCGGGTCGTCGAACGCGTCGCGGAAGGCGTCGTCGTCCGGGGCGGCGACCAGCGCTCCGCCGAGGATGCGGCCGTCGGCCGAGTAGCGGCGGACGGTGCGGTGGGCGTGGGCGAAGGGGTAGCCGTCGCCCTCGTCCGGTCCCGCGCACTCCTCGGCGTGGAGGAAGACCGGGCCCTGTTCGTCGTAGGGGCCGGGGTCCGCGCCCGTCTCGGCCGCCCAGCGGCGCAGCGGCGCGTAGCTGACCAGCGCGATCCGCTCGCCGGACGCGCTGCGGCGCAGACAGCAGCGCAGCGGCGCCCCGCCCTCCTCGTCGGTCAGCGGCACGGCCGGGCGTCCCGCGTCGTCAAGGGAGCGCAGCTCCTTGAGCGCCGGGGCGGGGACGGGTCGTACGCGGTAGCTCGTCATGCCTCCACGCTGCCGCCCCGCGACCCCGTTCACCGGCGGTAAACGGACATCGCCTTCCACACAGATCCCATGGAAGGATGACCGAACCCATACATCACGAGGAGATGACCGCGTGCCTGGCACAAACCTGACTCGCGAAGAGGCGCAGCAGCGGGCGAAGCTGCTCACCGTTGACTCGTACGAGATCGATCTCGACCTCTCCGGCGCGCAGGAGGGCGGTACCTACCGGTCCGTGACCACGGTGCGCTTCGATGTCGCCGAGGGAGGGGCGGAGTCCTTCATCGACCTCGTCGCTCCCGCCGTGCACGAGGTCACCCTCAACGGCGACGCGCTCGACCCGGCCGAGGTCTTCCAGGACTCCCGGATCGCGCTGCGCGGGCTGCTGGAGGGCCGCAACGTCCTGCGGGTCGTCGCGGAGTGCGCCTACACCAACACCGGTGAGGGCCTGCACCGGTTCGTCGACCCCGTCGACGACCAGGCGTACCTCTACACCCAGTTCGAGGTGCCGGACGCCCGCCGGGTCTTCGCCTCCTTCGAGCAGCCGGATCTGAAGGCCACCTTCCGGTTCACCGTGAAGGCGCCGGCCGGCTGGACCGTCGTCTCCAACTCGCCCACGCCCGAGCCCAAGGACGACGTCTGGGCCTTCGAGCCGACCCCGCGGATCTCCACCTACATCACCGCGCTGATCGTGGGCCCGTACCACTCGGTGCACAGCGCCTACGAGAAGGACGGCCAGTCGGTCCCGCTCGGCATCTACTGCCGCCCCTCGCTCGCCGAGTACCTGGACTCGGACGCGATCTTCGAGGTCACCCGGCAGGGCTTCGACTGGTTCCAGGAGAAGTTCGACTACGACTACCCGTTCCAGAAGTACGACCAGCTGTTCGTGCCGGAGTTCAACGCGGGTGCGATGGAGAACGCGGGCGCGGTGACCATCCGCGACCAGTACGTCTTCCGCTCCAAGGTGACGGACGCGGCGTACGAGATCCGCGCCGAGACGATCCTGCACGAGCTGGCCCACATGTGGTTCGGCGACCTGGTCACCATGGAGTGGTGGAACGACCTGTGGCTGAACGAGTCGTTCGCCACCTACACCTCCATCGCCTGCCAGGCGTACGCCCCCGGCTCGCGCTGGCCGCACTCGTGGACCACGTTCGCCAACTCCATGAAGACCTGGGCCTACCGCCAGGACCAGCTGCCCTCCACGCACCCGATCATGGCCGAGATCCGCGACCTGGACGACGTCCTGGTCAACTTCGACGGCATCACCTACGCCAAGGGCGCCTCCGTCCTGAAGCAGCTGGTCGCGTACGTCGGCATGGACGAGTTCTTCCGGGGCGTGCAGGCGTACTTCAAGGCGCACGCGTTCGGCAACACGCGGCTGAGTGATCTGCTGGGCGCGCTGGAGGAGACCTCCGGCCGTGATCTGAAGTCCTGGTCGAAGGCGTGGCTGGAGACCGCCGGCATCAACGTCCTGCGCCCGCAGATCGAGACGGACGCCGAGGGCCTGATCACCTCCTTCGCGATCCGCCAGGAGGCCCCCGCCCTGCCGGCCGGGGCGAAGGGCGAGCCGACGCTGCGCCCGCACCGGATCGCGGTCGGCCTGTACGAGCGCGACGAGGCCGGCGGCAAGCTGGTGCGCCGGGAGCGGGTCGAGCTGGACGTGGACGGCGAGCTGACGGCCGTACCGCAGCTGGTGGGCAAGCGCCGTCCGGCGGTCGTGCTGCTCAACGATGACGACCTGTCCTACGCCAAGGTCCGCCTGGACGAGGAGTCGCTGGCCTTCGTCACCGAGCACCTCGGCGACTTCGAGTCCTCGCTGCCGCGCGCGCTGTGCTGGGCGTCGGCGTGGGACATGACGCGGGACGCCGAACTCGCCGCCCGGGACTACCTCTCGCTGGTCCTGTCCGGCATCGGCAAGGAGTCGGACATCGGTGTCGTGCAGTCGCTGCACCGGCAGGTGAAGCTGGCGATCGACCTGTACGCCGACCCGGCCGCCCGGGAGTCCCTGCTGGCCCGCTGGACCGAGGCGACGCTCGCGCATCTGCGGGCGGCCGAGGCGGGCAGCGACCACCAGCTCGCGTGGGCGCGCGCCTTCGCGGCCGCGGCCCGTACGCCGGAGCAGCTCGATCTGCTGGAGGCGCTGCTGGCCGGCTCGCGGTCCATCGAGGGCCTGGCCGTGGACACGGAACTGCGCTGGGCGTTCGTGCACCGCCTGGCCGCGGTGGGCCGCTTCGGCGAGGCGGAGATCGCGGGCGAGTACGAGCGGGACCGGACGGCGGCCGGTGAGCGGCACGCGGCCACCGCCCGTGCGGCCCGCCCGACCGCGGAGGCGAAGGCGGCGGCCTGGGCCTCGGTCATCGAGTCGGACAAGCTCCCGAACGCGCTGCAGGAGGCGGTGATCGGCGGCTTCGTCCAGACGGACCAGCGGGAGCTGCTGGCGCCGTACACGG
Organism: Streptomyces sp. NPDC002779; assembly: GCF_042888685.1. Taxonomy (NCBI): domain Bacteria; kingdom Bacillati; phylum Actinomycetota; class Actinomycetes; order Kitasatosporales; family Streptomycetaceae; genus Streptomyces; species Streptomyces sp. NPDC002779. Next base: position 416,609 of record NZ_JBIAQC010000002.1, on the reverse strand, counting down.
ACCGGTACTTCGAGGTCCTGAAGGGCATCTGGGGCAGCCGCTCGCACGAGATCGCCCAGCAGATCGCGACCGGCCTGTACCCGACGCTCCAGGTCTCCGAGGAGACCCTGGCGAAGACGGACGCCTGGCTGGCCTCCGCCGAGCCGGGCGCGGCCCTGCGCCGGCTGGTCTCGGAGTCCCGGGCGGGCGTGGAGCGCGCCCTGCGGGCCCAGGCGGCGGACGCGGCGGCGACGGCCGAGTAGCCGACGGTACGGATACCAGGAGGGGCGCCCGGTGCTACACCGGGCGCCCCTTCGCGCTCAACTCCCGAGGCCCGCGGCAACCTCCCGCAGGGCGTCCAGCACCCGCCCCACCGCCGGTGCGTCCTCCGCGCCCCTGCGCACCGCGGCCACCACATGCCGGACCGGCCGCTCGGTGGCCAGCTCGCGCATCGCGACGCCGTCCCGGGGCACCGCGGCCATCCGGGGCACCAGCGCCACCCCCATCCCCGCCTCCACCATCGCGAGGATCGCGGTCCAGCCGGTCGCCGCGTGCCCCCGGTGCGGAGTGAACCCGGCTGCCTCGCACGCCCCCCGGGTGATGTCCGACCAGGGCCCGCTCCCGCCGAAGATCCACGGCTCCGCGGCGAGTTCGGCCAGCCGCAGGCTCTCCGCGGCGGCCAGCGGATGGTCCAAGGGCAGTGCCACGTCCAACGGGTCCGCCAGCAGGGTCACCCGGGTGAACCGGGCGTCCACCGCGCTCGGCGCCTGCGCCGCCAGCGACAGGGCCAGGTCGACCTCTCCGCCGCCCAGCAGCTCGTACGCCTCCCCCGCCTCGGCCTCCCGGACCTGCACCCGCACTCCGGGATGCCCCGCCCGCAGCGCCCGCACGGCCGGAACGACCAGCGCGGGTACGGCGGTGGAGAAGGCCCCCACCCGGACCTCACCGGCCTCGCCGTGCAGGTACGCCGCCAACTCCGCGTCCGCCCGCTCCAGTTGCTCGAACACCGCCTCGGCGTGCCGCAGTACCAGCCGGGCCGCGTCGGTCAAGCGCACCCCGCGCCCCCGCGCCTCCAGCAGGGGCACCCCCAACTGCTTCGCCAGGTTGGTCAGCTGCTGCGACACGGCCGACGGAGTCATCCGCAGCGCCTCCGCGGTCGCCGTCACCGTCCCGCGCTCCCGCAACGTCCGCAGAATCAGCAGCTTCCGGATGTCCCACTCGGCCATGGCCGCAACCTACGTCACCGCCGCGCCCCGGCCCCCAGCACCACCCCGCCCAGGATCAGCCCGGCGCACAGCACCTGCGCCCAGCCGACGGTCTCCCCCAGCAGCGCCCAGGACAGCAGCGCCACACACACCGGCTGCAGGTAGTACACGATTCCGGCGCGGGCCGCCCCGATCAGCGCGATCGCCCGGTTCCAGGCGAAGAAGGCGACGGCGGAGGAGGCGACACCGACGTAGACCAGCGGCAGGACCGTGTCGGCGGTGGGTGTGAAGCCGCCCTGCACCGCGAGGCTCACCCCCTGCGCCGGCAGCAGCAGGGCCGCGCCCACCAGGAACGTGGTGAACAGGAAGGCCGCGCCGCCCAGTTCGGCGGGCTTGCGCCGCAACAGGGCGCTGTAGCCCGCGAAGCAGCAGGCCGCGCCGATCATCCACAGGTCCCCGGCCGCGAAGTGCCCGCCGCCTCCGACGAGCAGCAGCACCCCGGCCCACGCGACCAGCAGCCCGGCGACCCGCCGCCCGCCCAGCCGCACCCCGCCCAGCCGTTCGAGGACCGCCATCAGCACCGGTGACGCCGCCATGATCATCCCCATGGTGGCGGCCGGTGTGGTCAACCCGGCCTGGTTGACGAGGGTGTTGTAGACGCTGACGCCGAGCAGCGCGGCGAGCACCACGAATCCGAGGTGCCGGCGGATCAGCGCCCGCTGCCGCCAGGCCCGCCGGGCGCCGAAGGGGGCGACCGCCGCGAGCGCCACGAGCCACCGCCAGAACGCCTGCTGCACCGGCGGCACGCTGTCGTGCAGCGCCCGCGAGGTGACGAAGCTGCCGGACCAGACGAGCGTGGCGAGGGCGGCCAGCGCGAGGCCGAGGACGGGGGCTGCCGTCCTCGGCCCCGGCGCGCGGGAGGTCGTACGGGTGATCCGGTCGGCTGTGACAGCCACAGAGGTCCTTTCGCTTCGGTGATCGCGGGGATCTACCGTCGCAGTGCCGGACCTGTCACGTCCATCGAATCTTTTCGAGCGTTCCTTTCACCAAAACTGAACGTTTGCACGGTACCGCCGCTGCTCCCTCCCGGCAGCAGCTGCCCGGCGACGGTCGCGCCCAGCGCCAGCGCCATGCCCGCCAGTTGCACCGGTGTCAGCGACTGCCCCAGCGCCGCCCAGCCGACGACCGCCGCCGTGAGCGGGGAGAGCGGGACCAGGAAGGTGACCTGGGTCGCGGTGAGGCGGCCGATGCCACGGAACCAGAGCCAGTACGCGACCGCCGTACCGGCCAGGGCGAGGTAGAGGTAGCCGCCGGCCGCGCGGGCGTCCAGGGCGGGCGGCGCGCCCTCGACCAGGAACGCGACCGGGGCGATCAGGACTCCTCCGACGGTCAGCTGCCAGCCGGCCAGGGCGGTCGGGCCCGCGCCCTCGGGGCGGCCCCACTTCTTCGCCAGCACGGTCCCGGTGGACATCGACGCGGTGGAGGCGAGGGCGGCGAGCACACCGAGGGCGTCCAGCGCACCGACCGCCTTCAGGACGACCAGTCCGACGCCGAACGCCGCGACCGCCCCCGTCACCAGCGCGCGTGCCGTCGGCCGCTGACTCAGCAGCAGCGTCGACAGGCCCACCACGAACAGCGGCCCGACCGAACCGACCACCGCCGCGAGGCCCCCGGGCAGGCGGTACGCCGCCAGGAACAGCAGCGGGAAGAAGGCGCCGATGTTGAGCGCGCCGAGCACCGCCGCCCGCCCCCACCAGGCGCCGCGCGGCAGCACCCGGGCCAGCGCCAGGAGCAGCAGACCGGCGGGCAGGGCCCGCATCAGGCCGGTGAACAGGGGGCGGTCCGGCGGAAGGAACTCGGTGGTGACGTAGTACGTGGTGCCCCAGGAGACCGGTGCCAGGGCGGTGACGGCGGTGATCGCGAGGCGGCTGGTGGCCATGGGACGCACCCTTCGGAGGATTAGGTCGGTAGAAAGTAGCTTACTCCTAAGCTACTTTCCGTCAAGCCACTTTCTTGCGGCCGACCCTGCGGGGCCGGGATACTCCCCGCATGAACGCACGCCCGGAGCAGCGCAAGGACGCCGTCGACGCGATCATCGACCAGTGGGCGGCCGTGCGGCCCGACCTCGACACCGCCGCGATGGAGGTCTTCGGGCGCATCTCGCGCCTCGCCCGCACGATGGGCGACCGCATGGAGAAGGCGTACGCCCGCTTCGGGATCTCCCGGGGCGAGTTCGACGTCCTGGCGACCCTGCGGCGCTCCGGCGAGCCGTACACCCTCTCGCCGCGCCAGCTCTCGGCGACGCTGATGCTGACCACCGGGGGCATGACCGGCCGGCTGGACAAGCTGGAACGGGCGGGACTGCTCCGGCGCTCCCCCGACCCGCACGACCGCCGGGGTCTCCAGGTGACGCTGACCGAGGAAGGGCTGAGCATGGTCGACCGGGCGGTCGGCGCGGGGCTCGCCCTGCAGACGGAGGCGCTCTCCACCCTGAACGCCGAACAGGCCGGCCAACTGGCCGACCTGTTGAGGGAGTTGCTGGAGGGGACGCGGGAGTCCGACCGCTAGGTCCGGTCCCTGGGTCCGGTCCCTGGGTCCGGTCTCCGGGTCCGGCCCTCAGCGCGCGAGGGCGATGCGCTCCCCCACGTGTTCCACCACCGCCGCCTCGATGTCCGCCGGGTCCGCGGCGTCCGCCGCCCAGGCCACGTATCCGTCGGGCCGCACCAGCACCGTCGTACGGCTCTCGCTGCCGCGGCCCGTGCGGCGCTCCACCGTGAGCCAGTCCTCCAGGCCCGTCTTGTCCTCGCACTTCTGCGGGGTGATCAGGACGAACCGGCCGCCGCGCAGGGCCTCGTAGAGCCGGCCGCTCTCCAGGGCGAGGTCCGGGACGCGGGCCCCGGTGAGGCGGTGGGCGCCGTCGGGGGCGTCGTACTTGACGCCGATGCCGGTGATCTGGAGGGCCAGCTTGCGGCGGGCCGGGGTGAGGGCGTTGAGGGTGGAGGCGACCACCGCGCGCAGGCCCAGCGTCCAGGCGTGCTTGGCCATCGCGAGGCGGACGATCGCGCCGCTGCTGCGCATGGCCTCGGTGCCGACGGGGTGGCGCTCGGCCTGGTAGGTGTCGAGCAGCGCCTCGTCCGCGCGGCCCTGGAGCACGGCCGCGAGCTTCCAGCTGAGGTTGGCCGCGTCCTGCATGCCGATGTTCATGCCCTGGCCGCCGGCCGGGGTGTGCACATGCGCGGCGTCGCCGGCGAGGAAGGCCCGGTCCACCCGGTAGGCGGGCGCCTGGCGTTCGTCGCTGTGGAAGCGGGACAGCCACCGGGCGTCGTGCATCCCGAAGTCACGGCCCGCGGCGAGCCGGACGGTCTCCCGGACCTCCTCCAGGTGCAGCGGCTCGCTCTCGGGGGTGTCCCGGCGGCGGTTCCAGGCGACGACCCGGTAGTACCCGTCACCGAAGGACGCGAAGAACACGAAGGCGTCCCCGTTGGAGTGCACGGAGAGCAGGTCCTTCGGCTCCTCGGCGAGCCGGACGTCGGCGAGCAGGACGGAGCGGATCACGGAGCGGCCCGGGAAGGGCAGGCCGATCGCGCTGCGCACGGTGCTGCGCATTCCGTCGGTGCCGACGACGTACGCCGCCCGCAGCTCCTCGCTCGTCCCGTCGGGGCCGCACGCCTCGACGGTGACCCCCTCCTCGTCCTGGCGGACCCCGGTCACCTCGGTCTCGAACCGGAACCGGACCCCGGCCTCGAACGCGCGCCGCTCCAGGATCCGCTCCATCTCGTACTGCGGGAGGAGAAGGATGTGGTTGAAGCGGGACGGGAGGGTGTCGAACTCGACGGTGAGCCGGGTGAAGAGGTTCATCCGGTCCAGGCGGCGGCCCAGGGACTCCACCTCGTCGGAGAGGTCGCGAGCGTCGAGGAGTTCGAGGGTGCGGGCGTGCACGACGATCGCGCGCGAGAGGTTGCTGATCTTGTGCGGGCGCTTCTCGACGAGGGTCACGGGGACACCGGCCGCGGCGAGGTCGCCGGCCATCAGGAGACCGGTGGGGCCGCAGCCGACGACGATCACGGAGTGGGGGGTGTCGTTCATGGTGGCCTCCTGTTGCCAACGCCTACCAGACTGCCAACGCTTGTTTGCCAACGCTCGTTGACGACGATACGACCGTCTTCGTCGAGAGTCAACACTTGTTGGCCCACGCGTGTTGGCCTACGCTTGTTGGCATGACCGGAAATGAACGCAGTACCGTGACCGATTCCGGGAACGGCACTCGCCGCCGCTCGGAAACCACCCGTATAGCGATCCTCGCCGCGGCACGCGAACGATTCGCAGCTGACGGCTATGAGCGAGCCACGATCCGCGCCATCGCCAAGGACGCGAACATCGATCCGTCGATGGTGATGCGCTACTACGGCAACAAGGAGGGGCTGTTCGCGGCGGCCGTTTCGGTCGACCTGAAACTGCCGGATCTGAGCAGGCTGCCGCGCTCGGAGGTCGGCGAGGCGATGGTGCTCCACTTCCTGCACCTGTGGGAGGAGAACGAAGTGCTCACGGCCCTGCTCCGGGTCGGCGTCACCAACCAGGCCGGGGCCGAGCGGATGCAGCACATCTTCGGCGAGCAGCTGCTGCCGCTGGCCCGGCAGGTGTGCCCGGACCCCGAACAGTCCCCGACCCGGGCCGCGCTCGCCGCGACACAGCTGCTCGGTCTCGCGCTCACCCGTTATGTGCTGCGGCTGCCACCGGCCGTGGCGCTGCGTCCCGAGGAGGTGGTGGCATGGCTGGCACCGACGGTACAGCGATACCTGACGGCCCCGAACCCATGAACGAGCGAGAGAAGGCGGAGACGCCTGCGGCGGACGTGGGCGGGGAGGAATTGGAGCCGGAAATGGAGCCCGAGCCGGAACCGGCAGCAGACTCTGAAGACGACCCGGGGACGCGGAAGGCGCCGCCCTCGGCGTACGGCGGGTTGCGCGTACACGCCGTGCGGGCGGCGCCCTTCAGGAGATCGGGGGAGGTCAGGCCTTCGCCGGGGCCTTCACCTTCGGCTTGGTCCTGACGCGGTGGGCCTCCGCCGAGCGGTCCAGGACCATGACGAGACCCGTGATCACCGCGAACAGGACGATCGGGGCCACGACGAACAGACCCAGCGTCTCCATGACGCTGAGGCCAGAGCCGGGGTCGTCGCCGTCGTCGCGGGTCAGCGCGAGCGCGGGGGACGACATGAGCAGCATCATCAGCGTCGTACCGGCAGCCAGGGCGCCGGCGCGCAGGGCGTTCTTCTTGTCCACGGTGCCAAAAGTACCGAACCGCGGATGGGGCCGCTCGCCCGGGGGGGGCATAAGAGGCCCCCCCGGCGCTGAGTCCCCCTGCCCTCGACCTCACCCCGACCTCATCACCTCCACCAGCGCGTGCAGCCTGGGTGACGCCGCCAGTTCCTCCAGGGTCACCGGCCTGCCCTCCGCGTCCGCGATCGGCAGGCGCCAGTTCGGGTACTGGTCCCACGTGCCGGGCAGGTTCTGGGGCCGGCGGTCGCCGACGGCGTCGGGGAGCCAGAGGCCGACCATGCGGGCCGGGGTGCGCAGCAGGAAGCGGTGGACGGCCTGGATCTCCGCCTCTTCCTGCGACGTACCGTGCCCCCCGCCCGTGCCGCGCAGCAGGCCGAGCCGGGCCAGCAGGCCCAGCCACTCGCCGGTGTCCGCCGCCGCCTCCGCGCGTTCCTCCTCCAGCGAGCGGGTCAGCAGGCCCAGCCGGTAGCGGAGTTCGACGTGGTCGCCGGTCAGGCGGGCGGCCGTGGAGGGCAGATCGTGGGTGGTGGCCGTGGCCAGGCAGTCGGAGCGCCACTGTTCGGGCGGCAGCGGACGGCCGTCGCCCGCCCAGTCCCGCTCGAACCAGAGCACCGACGTGCCGAGCACCCCGCGCGCCCGCAGCGCCTCGCGCACCCCGGGCTCCACCGTGCCCAGGTCCTCCCCGATCACCAGTGCCCCGGCGCGGGATGCCTCCAGCACCAGGACGGCGAGCATGGCCTCGGCGTCGTAGCGGACATAGGTGCCGTCCGTGGGCGGGTGCCCCTGCGGGACCCACCAGAGCCGGAACAGGCCCATGACGTGGTCGATGCGCAGGGCACCGGCGTACCGGAAGAGGGCCCGCAGCAGACGGCGGTACGGCGTGTAGCCGGACTCGGCGAGACGGTCGGGGCGCCAGGGCGGCAGGCCCCAGTCCTGGCCGCGGGCGTTGAAGGCGTCCGGGGGCGCGCCGACCGACATCCCGGCGGCGAAGTACTCCTGCTGCGCCCAGGAGTCGGCGCCGTCGGGATGCACGCCGACCGCGAGGTCGTGCACGATGCCGACCGGCATCCCGGCCTCCCGGGCGGTGCGCTGGGCGGCGGTGAGCTGGGCGTCGGTCAGCCAGGCGAGCAGCGAGTGGAAGTCGACGCGGTCCGCCAGCTCGCCGCGGGCACGGGCGGTTTCGGCGGACCGGGGATCGCGCAGTCCGGCCGGCCAGCGCCGCCAGTCCGAGCCGTGCACCTCGGCGAGCGCGCACCAGGTGGCGTGGTCCTCCAGCGCCTGCCCCTCCTCGGCGAGGAAGTCGGCGTAGGCGGCGCGCCGGCCGGGCCCGAGCGGCACCTCGCGGACCAGCTCCAGCGCCTCCCGCTTGAGCTCCCACACCGCGTCCCGGTCGATCAGGGCGCCCTTCTCCAGCACCGACTCGCGCAGCCGGTCCGCCCGTTCCAGCAGCGCCCGCACCCGCTCGCGGTCCTCGACCCGGCCGTACTCCGGGATGTCCTCGACGCGCAGGTGCACCGGGTCGGGGAAGCGGCGTGAGGAGGGGCGGTAGGGGGAGGGGTCGGTGGGCGCGCCGGGCACGGCCGCGTGCAGCGGGTTGACCTGGACGAAGCCGCTGCCGAGCGTGCGCCCGGCCCAGCCGGCGAGTTCGGCGAGGTCACCGAGGTCGCCCATGCCCCAGGAGCGCCGGGAGAGCAGGGAGTAGAGCTGGACGAGGAGTCCGTGGGTGCGTCCGGCACCGGCGGACAGCCGGGCGGGGGCGACGACCAGGTGGGCGGTGGCGGTGCGGCCGTCGGGGGCCGTGGCGGTCAGCCGGTGGACGCCGGGCGGGAGCCGGTCGGTGGCGGCGCGGGTCTCGCCCTGCTCGGTCTGCACGCGCAGCCGGGTGCCGGGCGGGAGTGCGGTGAGGGCGGCGGGCGGGTCGGCGTCGGCCCACCGCACGACCGTCGGGGGCAGCAGCCGTTCCCGCAGGGCGCGTTCGCGTGCGGTGAGGGCGTGCCGTACGGCCGTGGGGGTGCTCACGTCGATGTCGAGCGCGGTCAGCGCGAGCGTGAGGGCGGTGGCCGAGGCCCGGACCGTGCGGTCCGGGGAGGGCTGGTAGGAGGTGGCGACGCCGAGCAGTCCGGCGAGCCGGGAGAGGTCCTCCGAAGGGACGTCCTCCGCAGGGACTAACTCCGAAGGAACTCCCTCGGAGGGGGCGTCCTCGGCGGGGGTTTCGGCCGACCGCTGCTCTGCCATTCAGGGCCTCGTGGTGTCCGTGCCGACGGGGAACGCCTCACTCGTCAGCGGCGCAAAGTCGGCGAGGGGCGGCTCACTGGTCAGCGGCGGCGCCTCGTACAGCGGCGGCTCACTGGTCAGCGGCTCGGTGTCGGGCAGGGGAGGTTCGCTGGTCAGCGGGCGTTCGGCGCAGGCGCTCTCCGCGCTGAAGACGCACACGTGCGGTTCGGGCCCGGTGAGCGCCTCGGGTTTGGACAGGGCGGTGAGCAGAAGGTGTGCCGATGCGGCCACGGGGGCCTCCTTGTCGAGTACGGCGACCTACGGCCCGGCCGGCGGATCACGCCGGGCAGGCCCTTGCGGGTTACCGCAGCCCTACCCAGCGGGCGCGACGGCAGACGTGTCCGGGGAAACAACGTGCCGGTCGTCACATTCTGCCCACCGCGCCTCCCCAAGGCTGGCGGAAGTCCGCCGCCCGGGCCACTCCCCGTCGAGTCGCACGCCAGCACGGCTGGACACCGGTTCGACCGCCCGTGAACCGGATGAGCCCGGCTGGTCGGTAGACGGGGTGTGAGCCTGTTCCGCCCCATGGGGGCCACCGGGAGAAGGACGAGGCGGGCGCGGACGCGGCCCTGCTGCGGGCCGTCGCGGCCGGGGAGTCGGCGGCGATGGCCGCGCTGTACGACCGGCACGCGGGCTGGCTGCACGCCCGGCTGACCCGGCGCTGCCCCGACCCGGAGGTCGTCCGCGAAGTGCTCCAGGACACCGACGTCTGCGACCCGAAGGCGGTACCGGCCCTGTGACCACGACCGGCCTCTCCCTGTACGCCCGCTCCCGCGCCCTGCCCCATGCCCTCGCCTCCCTCGCCGCCACGACGCTGCTCGCGCCCGCCTGAGCTGGCTGCCGGCGTTCGCCTACGTGAGCGCGATGTACCTGGGAATCTCCGGCATCCCTGGCGGCACACTCCCGACCTGGGCATGGCTGCTGGAGCCGGGAGCAGACGGGGGCGCATGGACGACGGCAGCACTCGTGTTCGTATGGGGCAGCTCCCTGTACATCACACTAGGGGCAAGGCCGACTCCTTAAGGGGCGCGGGGAGCTGCGCGACAAGCCCCACCGGCCCGCAGCCGAAACACCACGCGCCCCCATAAGACGCACAAGGGCCCGGATCCTCAGGCAGAAATGCCGTCGATCCGGGCCAAAGCATCATCCGCGCCGTACGGCTGCAAGTACGGCAACCAGCGCGGATCCCGATGCCCGGTGCCGATGATGCGCCAGGCCAGACCACTGGGCGGAGCCGGTTTGTGCCGCAGCCGCCAGCCGATCTCGAACAGATGACGGTCGGCCTTCACGTGGTTGCAGCGGCGGCAGGACGCCACCACGTTGTCCCAGACGTGCTTGCCCCCGCGGCTGCGCGGGATGACGTGGTCGACGCTGGTTGCGACGCCACCGCAGTACATGCACCGGCCCCCGTCGCGGGCGAACAGCGCCCTGCGGGTCAGAGGAACGGGCCCCCGATAGGGAACCCGCACGAACCGCTTGAGCCGGACCACGCTTGGTGCGGGGACCGTGACGGTCGCGCTGTGCATGAAGGCGCCGGACTCCTCAAGGCAGACGGCCTTGTTTTCGAGCACGAGGACGAGCGCGCGGCGGAGCGGTACGACGCCGAGTGGCTCGTACGACGCGTTGAGGACCAGGACATGCGGCACGGATGCCTCCTTGGGCGTCGGCGGCGCGTGGCTCGCGCCGGGACGATCTGTAGTCAGTTTCCCCTCAGCCCTGGTGAATGCGCCACCATGTCCAGGTAACGGGCTGAGAGTGTTTTCGACCACACCTTTCTTCATCCCCAGGTGAGCACGGTCTCTCCCCAGGGCATCACGACGATCCACACACGATGCACCGTTAGTGTGGTGGGTCTGCCCCCTCGGTGACCTTTTCGTGACCTTGATGATCCGACGCCCTGTGACCGCCGTACGGGAGGCAGAAGCCGCACCTGGAGGTACCCGCAGTGTCCTTGTCCGCCGTCCTACTGGCCGCCGGTCCCACCCCGTCCCCCTCTCCTTCGGGGTCCACGCCGGCGGTTCCGTCGCTCCAGGACGCCCAGGAGAGTGCGACCAACGCCGCCGGCTGGGTCGAGGAGAACTGGTCCACCTGGCTCGCGATCGGCCTTCGGGTCCTGTTGATCCTGGTGATCGCGGCGGTGCTGAGAGTGGCGGTGCGACGGGCGATCACCAAGCTCATAGACCGGATGAACCGCACGGTCTCGGCGGTGGACGGCACGGCCCTCAGCGGCCTGCTGGTCAACACGGAGCGCCGCCGCCAGCGCTCGCAGGCGATCGGCTCGGTGCTCCGCTCGGTGGCCAGCTTCCTGATCATGGGCACGGCCGCGCTGATGGTCCTGGGCACCTTCGAGATCAACCTCGCCCCGCTGCTGGCGTCCGCCGGTGTCGCGGGTGTGGCCATCGGTTTCGGCGCCCGCAACCTCGTCACGGACTTCCTCTCCGGCGTCTTCATGATCCTGGAGGACCAGTACGGCGTCGGCGACTCCATCGACGCGGGCGTCGCCTCCGGCGAGGTGATCGAGGTCGGCCTGCGCGTGACGAAGCTGCGCGGCGACAACGGCGAGATCTGGTACGTCCGCAACGGCGAGGTCAAGCGGATCGGCAACCTCTCCCAGGGCTGGTCGACGGCCGGTGTCGACGTCACCGTCCGCCCCTCCGAGGACCTGGAACGGGTGAAGGCCGTGCTCGCCGACGTGGGTGAGCGGATGAGCAAGGAGGAGCCCTGGAACGAGCTCCTGTGGGGACCGATCGAGACCCTCGGCCTGGACAGCGTCCTGCTGGACTCCATGGTCGTCCGGGTCACCGCGAAGACCATGCCGGGCAAGGCGCTGACCGTGGAGCGCGAGCTGCGCTGGCGGATCAAGCGGGCCTTCGACGCGGCGGACATCCAGATCGTCGGCGGCCCGCCGCTGCCCACCGGGGAGACGGCCCCCGCCGACCCGACCGCGGGCATGGCCGCCCCCTCGGCCTACGCCAACACCGCCTCACCGCAGGCCCAGGCGGCCACCCCGCTGCCCCCGCCGAACGTGACGAAGTAGGCCCCCTCTCGCGCCCCCGTCGGCAACGACTCCGTTGCCGACGGGGGCTCTTGACGACTGTCGCGCCCCGTTGCCGCGGGGGCTCTTGACGACTGTCGCGCCCCGTTGCCGCGGGGGCTCTTGACGGCTGTCGCGCCGACATCTACCTTCCCCTCAGCCGATAGGAAACCTTCCTAACAGTCGCTGGGTGAGAAGCCGGTCGCCCGAGAGGCAGGTGCAGATCCCATGGCAGGAACCGCCGGTACGCCGGGCACCCCGAGCCTCCTGCGCGCCATGAACGACCGCGCCGCCCTGGATCTGCTGCTCGCGCACGGCCCCCTGTCCCGCACCCGGATCGGCAAGCTCACCGGCCTGTCCAAGCCGACCGCCTCCCAGCTGCTGACCCGGCTGGAGACCGCGGGCCTGGTCGTCGCCACCGGCACCACCGAGGGCCGCCCCGGCCCGAGCGCCCAGCTCTACGGGGTCAACCCCGCCGCTGGATACGCCGCGGGACTCGACGTCACCCCCGAACGCGTCCTCGCCGCCGTCGCCGACATCACCGGCCGCACCATCGGCCGCCACGAAGTCCCCACCCCGGGACGCCGGGCAGCACGCCCCGTCGTCGAGCAGGTCACCGCCGCCCTCGACGGCGCCGTGAAGGCGGCCGGGCTGACCCGCGACGACATCCGCCGGCTCGTCATCGGCACCCCCGGCGCCTTCGACCCGGGCACCGGCCGGCTGCGCTACGCCGCCCACCTCGCCGGCTGGCACTCGCCCGCCCTCCTCGACACCCTCGCCGCCGCCCTGCCGATGCCGGTGGAGTACGAGAACGACGTCAATCTCGTCGCCCTCGCCGAACAGCGCCTCGGCGCGGCCCGCGGCCACGACGACTTCGTGCTGCTGTGGAACGAGGCCGGACTCGGCGCCGCCCTGGTGCTCGGCGGCCGGCTGCACCGCGGCTTCACCGGCGGCGCGGGCGAGGTCGGCTTCCTCCCGGTGCCGGGCGCCCCCCTGGTCCGTCAGGTGACCCGGGCCAACAGCGGCGGCTACCAGGAGCTGGCCGGCGCCCAGGTCATCCCCCGGCTCGCCCGGGAACTGGGGATCGACGACATCCCCGACGGCCCCTGCACCGAGGTCGCCGCCGAACTGCTGGCCCGGGCCGCGGACAGCGGCGCGGATCCGCAGCGCCGGCTCCTCGCCACCTACGCGACCGGGGTGGCCACCGGTCTCGCCTCGCTCGTCTCCGTGCTCGACCCCGAACTCGTCGTCCTCAGTGGCAGCGCCCTCACCTCCGGCGGTGAGCGGCTGCTGGCCCTCGTCCAGGCCGAACTGGCGGACCTCGCCGCCTCCCGGCCGCGCCTGGTGCTGGGTGACGTGACCGAACAGCCCGTCCTGCGCGGCGCGTTGGAGAGCGCGCTCGCCACGACCCGCGACGAGGTCTTCGACACCTCGCGCTGACCCGAGTGAAGGGTTGACCCGCGCAATGAAACTGACCGTGGTCGGCGGAGGCTCGACCTACACCCCCGAACTCGTCGACGGCTTCGCCCGGTTGCGGGACACGCTGCCGGTGACGGAGCTGGTCCTGGTGGACCCGGCGGCCGAGCGGCTCGAACTGGTCGGCGGCCTGGCTCGCCGTATCCTCGCCCGCCAGGGCCACCCGGCCCGGGTGGTCACGACGGACGACCTGGACCGGGGCGTGGAGGGCGCCGACGCCGTGCTGCTGCAGCTCCGGGTGGGCGGCCAGGCGGCCCGTGAGGAGGACGAGACGTGGCCGCTGGAGTGCGGCTGCGTCGGCCAGGAGACGACCGGCGCGGGCGGGCTGGCGAAGGCGCTGCGGACGGTGCCGGTGGTGCTGGACATCGCCGAACGCGTCCGGCGGACCAACCCGCGCGCGTGGATCATCGACTTCACCAACCCGGTCGGGATCGTGACCCGCGCCCTGCTGAGGGAGGGCCACCGGGCGGTCGGCCTGTGCAATGTGGCGATCGGCTTCCAGCGCCGGTTCGCGGGCCTGCTGGGCGTCGCCCCGGCCGACCTCCACCTGGACCACGTGGGCCTGAACCACCTCACCTGGGAGACGGCGGTACGCCTCGGCGGCCCGGAGGGCGAGAACGTCCTGCCCAGGCTGCTGGCCGAGCACGGCGAGGACATCGCCGGCGCCCTGCACCTGCCCCGCGCGGTCCTGGACCGCCTCGGCGTGGTCCCCTCCTACTACCTGCGCTACTACTACGCCCACGACGAGGTCGTGCGCGAACTGCGCACCAAGCCCTCCCGCGCCGCCGAAGTCGCGGAGATGGAAAGGCAGTTGCTGAAGCTGTACGCGGACCCCGCGCTCGACGAGAAGCCGGAGCTGCTGGCCCGGCGGGGCGGTGCCTACTACTCGGAGGCCGCCGTGGACCTGGCGGCGGCGCTGCTCGGCGGTGCCGGAAGCCCTTACCAGGTGGTGAACACGTACAATCACGGCACACTGCCCTTCCTCCCGGACGACGCCGTGGTGGAGGTGCAGGCCGCGGTGAGCCCACAGGGGGCGGCGCCGCTGCCGGTCGCGGACGTGGATCCGCTGTACGCGGGACTGATGGCGAACGTGACGGCCTACGAGGACCTGGCCCTGGAGGCGGCGCTGCGGGGCGGCCGCGAGCGGGTGTTCCGGGCGCTGCTCGCCCACCCGCTGATCGGCCAGTTCGCGTACGCCGAGGCCCTCACCGACCGGCTGATCGCGCACAACCGGGACCACCTGGCGTGGGCGTGACGGGCACGGTACTGGCCGTCGACGCGGGCAACAGCAAGACCGACGTGGCGGTGGTCACGGCCGGCGGGGAGGTCATCGGGACGGCACGCGGAGGCGGGTTCCGGCCGCCGGCGGTCGGGGTGACGGCGGCGGTCGACAAGGTCGCGGACGCGGTACGGCGGGCGTTCGCCGAGGCGGGCGTCGACTCGGTGTCGCACGTCTCGGCGTGCCTGGCCAACGCGGACCTGCCGGTGGAGGAGGAACAGCTGGCGGCCGCGCTGCACGCGCGCGCGTGGGGCGCGACGGTCGACGTCCGCAACGACACGTTCGCGATCCTGCGGGCGGGCGTGGCCGAACCGCGCGGCGTGGCCGTGGTGTGCGGCGCCGGCATCAACTGCGTGGGCATGCGACCGGACGGCCGCACCGCCCGCTTCCCGGCGCTGGGCCGTATCTCCGGTGACTGGGGCGGCGGTTGGGGCCTGGCGGAGGAGGCGCTGTGGCACGCGGCGCGGGCGGAGGACGGACGCGGCGCCCCGACAACGCTGGCCGTGTCCCTCCCGGCCCACTTCGGCCTGCCGTCGATGCAGGCCCTGATCGAAGCGCTCCACCTGGACCACATCCCCCTGTCCCGCCGCCACGAACTGGCCCCGGTCCTCTTCACGACGGCGACGGCGGGCGACCCGGTGGCCCGCTCCCTGGTCGACCGCCTGGCGGAGGAGGTGGTGACGATGGCGACGGTGGCGCTGCGGCGGCTGGACCTCCTGACGGAGGAAACTCCGGTGGTCCTCGGCGGCAGCGTCCTGGCCGCCCGTCATCCCCTCCTGGACATGGGCATACGGGACTTGCTGGCCACGCACGCCCCCAAGGCGGTGCCGCGGGTGGTGACGGCCCCGCCGGTACTGGGGGCGGTGCTGCTGGGCTTGGACGGGGTGGGCGCGGGGCCGGAGGCGGAGGAGCGAGCACGGGCACATTACGAGCGGTGACGGGTGGGCGCGGGCGCATGCCGAGGGCGGACGGGCGAGGGCCGCGGAGCCGCAACCGGCCATCTCCCGCCCCGCCGCTCCCCGATCCGCCCCCCGCCGCGACCCAACCCACCCCGCTCGCACCCCGATCCGCCCCCCGCCGCGACCCAACCCACCCCGCTCGCACCCCGATCCGCCCCCCGCCGCTCCCCAACCCACCCTGCCGGAACCGAACCGACGGCCGAGGCGTATTCATGGGCAGGGGGTGATCCGGGATCCCGCCTGGCCGTCGGCAGGCTTCGGCAGTGATACTTGCGGGCGACGGATGACCATGGGGGAGGTCGAAGTGACACAACCGGCGACGAGCAGCACGGCACCACCACCGGGATCCGGCATGCCCGCCATGCCGCCGATCCCGCCGCAGCAGCACCGTCCCGCTCCCCCCGCCGAGCCGACCGCCCCCGCGCCGCCGGCGACCCGCCGCACCGCCTTCGCCGAGGGCGTGGACCGGCTCCGCGCCGGCGCCACCACGGAACCCGGCCGGCTGCGGATCATCGGCGCCGTACTCGCCCTGCTGGTCGTCACCTTCGGGGCCGTCACCGCCTGGCAGGTCACCGACCGCGCGGCCGCCGCCGACGACGTGCTGCACAGCAGCCAGCCGCTCAGCTCCGACGCCGCCGACATCTACCGCTCCCTCGCCGACGCCAACACCGCCGCCTCCAGCGGCTTCCTGGCCGGCCGCTCGGAGACCGGCGTCAACCGCGTCCGCTACGAGAAGGGCATCCGCACGGCCGCGGAGAAGCTCGTCAACGCCGCGGCCAACTCCGACCCCGAGTCCCCCTCCGCGGCGACCATCGCCAAGCTCAACCGGCTGCTGCCGGAGTACAAGGGCCTGGTCGAGCAGGCCCGGACGTACAACCGCCAGGGCTTCCCGGTCGGCGGCGCCTATCTGCGGTACGCCAACGAGAAGATGCAGCAGGAGATGCTCCCGGCCGCGGAGGATCTCTACACCAAGGAGAACCAGCGGCTGCGCGACGACTACGACGGCGCCACCCCGTACCCCTGGGCCGCGATCGCCCTCGGCGTCCTCGCGCTCGCCGCCCTCGCCTGGGCCCAGCACCGCAACTACCGCCGCACCCACCGCGTCCTGAACCACGGCCTGGTCGCCGCCACCGCCGCCGCCACCGTGGTGCTGCTGTGGCTGGTCATCGGCCACAGCGTGGCCCGCGCGAGCCTGAACGACTCCTACGACCACGGCGTCCGCTCGCTGAACGTCCTGCACGACGCCCGGATCGCCTCCCTGAAGGCCCGCGGCAACGAGAACCTGACGCTGGTCTCCCGGGGCGCCGAGACGAAGAAGGTCGGCGAGGAGACGTACGACGCGTACGACTACGACTTCACGCAGGACATGAACACCCTCGGCAAGGGCCTCGCCCTCGCCGCGGACCTCGCCGACGACCGGGCGGGCGAGCGGCCGGTCACCTCGGCGGTGGCGAACATGACGGAGTGGAAGAAGCGCCACGCCGACGCCCGCGCGGAGGACGAGAACGGCGAGTACCAGCAGGCGCTGGACAAGGTGATCGGCGCCAAGGGCACCACCGGCGAGTGCTTCGACAGCGTCGACACCAACCTCGCCACCGCGCTGAAGCACGAGACGGCCGAGTTCAGGTCGGCGGCCGGCGACGGCCTGGACGCGATGGCGGGGCTGTCCATCGGCGCGGCGGTCCTCGCCGTGCTGGGCGCGGCCGGCGCCGTCCTGGGCATCGGCCGCAGGCTGTCGGAGTACCGGTGAGAGGGGGCAGGACGATGCGCGCGAGGCGTCTGCGGGCCAGTCTGAAAGGCTGGGGCGGAGTAGGAGCGATGGCGGCCGTGTGCGCCCTGGCGGTGGTGCTCGCGCTGCTGCTGCCGCTCGCCCGGGCCGCCGGCGACGGCAGCACCGGCACCGGTGGCCCGGGGATCGCGCAGGGCGGCCACGCCCGCGCGGAGGAGGAGTGCACGGACCCGGAGAAGCAGACGCTCTCCCCGTCCGGCGCCGACGGCCCCACCATCGACGCGATCAAGAACCGGCAGGGCGAGAAGCGCAAGCTGATCGTCGGCGTCGACCAGAACAGCTACCGCTGGGGCTACCGCAACCCCAACAGCACCGGCGCCGCCGAGCTGGAGGGCTTCGACATCGACCTGGCGCGCCGTATCGCCGAGGACATCCTGGGCGACCCGGACGCGGTGCAGTTCAAGGCGATACCCACCAACCAGCGCATCCCGGCGATCCAGGAGGGCCGCGTCGACATGGTGGTGCGCACCATGACGATCAACTGCGACCGGCTCACCGACGTCGCCTTCTCCGCCCCGTACTTCAAGACCGGCCAGCAGGTCCTCGCCCCCAAGTCCTCGGACGTGACGGGCTACGACGACACCCTCGCCGACCGGAAGATCTGCACCGCCGAGAGCTCGACGGCGTACTCCACCCTGGAGCAGGGCCGCGAGGACGGCGAGCTGCCGGCCTCCGCCGACATCTCCCACACCGTCCCCAACCAGCTCGACTGCCTGGTCCGTCTCCAACTCGGCGAGGCGGACGCGGTGGTGACCGACGGCGCCCTCGCCGCGAGCCAGGCCGCGCAGGACCCGACGGTCGAGCTGAAGGGCGCCGCGTTCACCACCGAGTACTACGGCGTGGCGATGAAGAAGGACGCCGACGATCTGGTACGCCGGGTCAACAAGATCCTGGTGGACTACCGCAAGGACACCTCCGGCGGCTGGCAGGCGTCGTACGACACCTGGCTTTCGGCGACACTGGGGGCGAAGTCGGCGGATTCGGAACCGCCCGCACCGCAGTACCTCCGCAAGAGCTGAACCCGGCACGAGAACAACCCCCCAACCGCACAACACAGCAGCGAGAGGTGATCGATGGGCGTCACGGGACCCCCCGGGCCGGTGATGGACCGGGACGAGGTGGACCGTGCGCTGGCGCGGCTCGGCGCGGAGCACGAGGCGATCGAGACCTCGCTGCTCGCCCTCCAGGACCACGCGGGCCGCAGACTCCTCGAAGGCGCCGAGCTGACCGGCGTCACCCAAGAGCGCTGGACGGCCGCGGAGGCGTCCATCACGCTGCTGTGGACCTACTTCGACGCCTATACGGCGGCCCTGCGCGGCGCCCGCGAGATCCGTTCCCGGCGCCGCTGGTCCAGCCGTGAGGACCTGGCGGAGCTGACCGAGCTGCTGCGCGGCGAGTCCGTCACGGTCGCCGGTTCCGCCACCGCGACCGCCAACGCGCCGACCCTGCACGGCGGTTCGGGCAAGCTCAGCGAGCGGTTCACACTCGTGACGCTGGTCGACCGGATGAACGAGCTGTACGCGACCTCGCTGGACATGGTCGTCGCCGCCGACGCCGTGTGGTCGGCGCTGCCCGCCCGGATCGATTTACTGGCCGCCGAGCTCCAGCGCACCCGCAAGCTCGCGCACTCCGTCGGCGTGCGCCCGGGCGAACACCCGGCCGGCGACGACCTGGAGCGCATCACCCGCACCTTGACGGACCTGCGCGCCCAGGTGGTGTCCGACCCGCTGGCCTTCTGGCGTCCCGCGCAGGGCAGTTCGGCGCCCGGCGGCGGCAAACCGGACACCACGGTCTACGACCGTGAGGCGCGCGCCCTGGAGGACGTGCGCCGGGAGATCGACGCCGTGCTCACCGTCCGGCAGGACGCCGAGGCGCGCCTGGTGAAGCTGCGGGACGTGCTCTCCCGCGCGGACCGCACCCTCGCCGAGGCACGCACCGCGCGCGGCGAGGTCCTGGCGAAGATCGCCGCCACCGAGGTGCCGGTGGTCAGCGGCCCGCCGACCGCGCTGCAGGAGCAGTTGGCGACGGCCGCCGAGTACCGCAGGCACGGCCAGTGGCACCGGCTGTCCCCGCTGCTGGAGTCCCTGGAGCAGAAGGCGGAGGACGAACTGCTGCGCGCCCGCGAGTCGTTGACGGCGGTCACCCAGCCGTTGGCGGTCCGCGCCGAGCTGCGCGGCCGGCTGGACGCGTACCGGGCGAAGGTGGCCCGGCACGGCCTGGCCGAGGACCCGTTCCTCATCGAGCGGTACGACGCGGCCCGGCGCATGCTGTGGAGCGCGCCCTGCGACCTGCGCGTCGCGGAACAGGCCGTCCTGCGCTACCAGCGGGCGGCCGTCGAACTGCTGGGCACCCCACGGGTGCCGGAGCAGGACGGCCCGGAGGATCGTCGGGGGGAGACGAGGTCATGAGTCAGCCACAGCAGTCCTGCCAGCGGCCCGGCTGCGGCGGAGCGTACGAGGACGTGGGCGGCGGCGAGCTGTACTGCGACACCTGCGGTCTGGCCCCGGTCGTCTCCACGTCCGGCACGGTCGGCTCGGCGCCCACCGGCGTGACCGGCGGCGGCAAGGGCGGTTCCGGCAGCACCAGTTCCCGCTCCAGCAGCCGCGCCAGCTCCCGCACGTCCTCGCAGTCGTCGAAGTCGCGCCGCTCGGTGTCCGGGCGGCTCTCCCGCTCCCTGTCGGGCGGTTCCTCCGGCCGCTCGGTGTCGGTGCGCGGCTCCGGCTCCGCCGCCGGCGCCTCCGGGCGGAGCCGGCTCGGCGTCGGCCTGGTGGACGTGCCGGACGTGCCGCGGCCCGACCCGCGCGCGATGGTGCTGGACAATCCCGAGGTGCCCGAGCGCAAGCGGTTCTGCTCGCGCTCGGACTGCGGGGCGCCGGTGGGCCGGGCGCGCGGCGAGCGGCCGGGCCGTACGGAGGGCTTCTGCACCAAGTGCGGCCACCCGTACTCCTTCGTCCCGAAGCTGAAGTCCGGCGATGTGGTGCACGGGCAGTACGAGGTCGTGGGCTGCCTGGCGCACGGCGGGCTCGGCTGGGTCTACCTCGCCGTGGACCGCGCGGTCTCCGACCGGTGGGTGGTCCTCAAGGGCCTGCTGGACACCGGCGACCAGGACGCGATGGCCGCCGCGATCTCCGAGCGGCGCTTCCTCGCGGAGATCGAGCACGCCAACATCGTGCGGATCTACAACTTCGTCGAGCACCTGGACCAGCGCACGGGCTCCCTGGACGGCTACATCGTCATGGAGTACGTCGGCGGCAAGTCCCTGAAGGAGATCGCCAACGGCCGCCGCACCACGGCGGGCAAGCGCGATCCACTGCCGGTGGAGCAGGCCTGCGCCTACGGCATCGAGGCCCTGGAGGCCCTCGGCCATCTGCACAGCCGCAATCTGCTGTACTGCGACTTCAAGGTCGACAACGCCATCCAGACCGAGAGCCAGCTCAAGCTCATCGACATGGGCGCGGTGCGCCGGATGGACGACGAGGAGTCGGCCATCTACGGCACGGTCGGCTACCAGGCGCCGGAGGTCGCGGAGGTCGGCCCGTCGGTGGCGAGCGACCTCTACACCGTCGGCCGCACCCTGGCGGTGCTCACCTTCGACTTCCAGGGCTACACGAACGTCTTCGTGGACTCCCTGCCCGACCCGGACAACATCGAGGTCTTCCGCCAGTACGAGTCCTTCTACCGGCTGCTGGTCCGGGCGACGGACCCGGACCCGGCCCGCCGGTTCGCCTCCGCGCAGGAGATGGCGGAGCAGCTGACGGGCGTGCTGCGGGAGGTCGTGTCGCTGCAGACGGGACGCGCGCGGCCCGCGCTGTCGACGCTGTTCGGGCCCGAAGTGAAGGTCACCGACACGGAGTTGTTCCCGAAGCTGGACGGCGAGGTCTCCCGGCTGGGGGCCCGCGACCGGCCCGCCGCGGCCACCCCCGCTCCGGCCGCCGGCCTGGTCAAGCCCGTCCCCACCGCCGCGGCGGCCCTCGCCCTGCCCGTACCGCACGTGGACCCCTCCGACCCCAACGCCGGTTTCCTGGCGGGCCTGATGACCTCCGCGCCCGGCGAACTCGTCAGCGCGCTCGCCGCCGCCCCGGCGCCCTCCACCGAGACCCGGCTGCGGCAGGTGCGGGCCTGGCTGGAGAACGGCGACGCGGGCACCGCCCACGAGACCCTGCTGCGCCTGGAGGCGGAGCGGCCCGACGACTGGCGGGTGGTCTGGTACCGGGGCGTGGCCGCGCTGGTGACCGGCGATCACGAGGGCGCCGCGCTCGCCTTCGACGCGATCTACGACGCCTTCCCCGGCGAGCCCGCGCCGAAGCTGGCCCTCGGCCTGTGCGCGGAGGTGCTCGGCCAGCTCGACAACGCCGCCGAGTACTACCGCCTGGTCTGGACGACCGACCCGAGCTATGTGAGCGCCGCGTTCGGCCTGGCCCGTGTCCAGCTCGCCACCGGCGACCGGCGCGGCGCCGTGACGACGCTGGAGTCGGTGCCGGAGAGCTCCATCCACTACACGGCCGCGCGGGTCGCGGCGGTGCGGGCACGGCTGCGGCAGCGCACCGCGGTCGCCGGTGACGTACCGTTCCTGGACGACCTGACCGCCGCGGCGGGCCAGGTGGAGGCGCTTCAGGCGTACGGTCTGGACCCGGCGCGCCGCGAGCAGTTGGCGGCGGAGGTGCTCGGCTGTGCGCTGGACTGGATACTCTCCGGTGGCCAAGGTTCCGTCCCCCCCGCCGCCGGGGGGCGGTCGCTGCTCGGCAGCGGCCTGGACGAGCGGGGACTGCGGTTCGGCCTGGAGCGCTCGTACCGCACGCTGGCCCGGCTCGCGCAGGGCGGCGAGGAGAGGATCGACCTGGTGGAACGTGCCAATCGTTACCGCCCCCGGACGTGGGTGTAGTTGATGTCGCAGATGCCCCAGCAGGCCGCTCTGTCGAAGTGCCCGAGCTGCGCCGAACCGCTGCTCTCGGGTGACCGTTTCTGCGAGAAGTGCGGATACGACCTGTCCGCCCTCGCCGGCACACCGGCCGCCGTCAACGGCTCGGCCCCGCCCCCGCCGCCCGGCGCCGGCGCGGCCTGGCCGCACGCCTCCGCGCCGGACAGCTCGGACACCCCGGCGGCGGTGCATCTGCCCGCCGATCTCCACGGGGCCGAGTCGGACGGCAGCGGTCACTCGGGCGTACGGCTCGACCGCGGGCCGGAGCCCGAGGAGTACCCGCTCCAGGCGCCCGATCCGCGCGTCGCCGCCGAGGAGCCCGCTCCCGCCGGGGCCGCCAAGGTGTGCGTGGCCTGCCGGGCCGGCCGGGTCGACCACGACGGCTACTGCGAGAACTGCGGTCACGCCCAGCCCCGCGAGCGCGACCACATGGAACAGTCGTGCGGCCCGATCGCCGCCGTCAGCGACCGCGGGCTGCGCCACCACCGCAACGAGGACTCCTTCGCCGTGGGCTGCACCGCCCTCGCCGACGGTTCCCCCGCGGTCCTGGCGATCGTCTGCGACGGCGTCTCCTCGGCGACCCGCCCCGACGAGGCCTCGCAGGCCGCGTCCCGGGCGGCGAGCGACTCGCTGCTGGCGGCCCTGCCGCAGGGCACGCATCCGCAGCAGGCCATGCACGAGGCGATCATCGCCGCGTCCCGCGCGGTCAACGCGCTGGCCGGCGAGCCCGCCACCGCCCGCGAGCACGCCCCGCACCAGAACGCCCCCGCGTGCACCCTCGTCGGCGCCGTGATCACCTCCGGGCTGCTGGTCGTCGGCTGGGTCGGCGACAGCCGCGTCTACTGGGTGCCGGTGGACCGCAGCGCGCCCGCGGCCCGGCTGACCGAGGACGACTCCTGGGCCGCGCAGATGGTCGCGGCGGGCCTGATGAACGAGGCCGAGGCCTACGCCGACGAGCGCGCCCACGCGATCACCGGCTGGCTCGGCGCGGACGCCTACGAACTGGAGCCGCACACCGCGTCCTTCAAGCCGGACCGGCCGGGTGTGGTGGTGGTGTGCACCGACGGACTGTGGAACTACGCCGAGGCGGCCCACGAGATGGCGGACGTGGTGCCCCTCGACGCGGCCGTACGCCCGCTGCACAGCGCCCAGGTGCTGGTGGGCCACGCGCTCGACGGCGGGGGCCACGACAACGTAACAGTGGCCGTGCTGCCGTTCCCGGCCCCGCCGATGGGGGCAGGATCGGCCTGAGGCCACGCAGCGGGGAAGCCTCGACGGACCGGAGGGGACCGGTCCGCCATCAGCCATTGCCCCACCCCGGTGGGGTGACCTAGGGGGATCACAGAAGGCATGGCCATTTTCTCGAAGTCGAACGTGCCGCAGTTCTCGATGGACGTGTACCAGAACGAGTACCTCCCCGAGGGCGGCCGTGAGGTCAACGCGATCGTCACGGTCTCCGCGACCGGCGGCGGCACGATCGGAAGCGCGGTCGCGGCGCCGCTGTACACGCCGGGCCAGGGCCCGTCCGCCGCGGTGGCGATCATGGTCGACTGCTCGGGTTCGATGGACTACCCGCCGACCAAGATGCGCAACGCCCGGGACGCGACGGCCGCGGCCATCGACACCCTGCGTGACGGGGTGCACTTCGCGGTGATCGGCGGCACGCACGTCGCCCGGGAGGTCTACCCGGGCACCGGCCGGCTCGCGGTCGCCGACGCCACCACCCGCGACCAGGCCAAGCAGGCGCTGCGCAGGCTCAGCGCGGGCGGCGGTACGGCCATCGGCACCTGGCTGCGGCTCGCGGACCGGCTGCTGTCCTCCGCGGACGTCGCCATCCGCCACGGCATCCTGCTCACCGACGGCCGCAATGAACACGAGTCACCGGAGGATCTGCGCGCCGCGCTGGACTCCTGCGCCGGCCGTTTCACCTGTGACGCACGCGGTGTGGGCACCGACTGGGAAGTGAAAGAAGTCACAGGGATCGCCTCCGCCCTGCTCGGCACCGCCGACATCGTCGCCGACCCGGCGGGCCTGGCCGCCGACTTCACGCAGATGATGGAGACGGCGATGGGCAAGGAGGTCGCGGACGTCGCCCTCAGGGTGTGGACGCCGGTCGGCACGACCATCAAGTTTGTCAAGCAAGTCGCGCCGACCGTAGAGGAGTTGACGGACCGCCGTACCGAATCGGGCCCGCGCTCCGGGGACTACCCCACCGGCTCCTGGGGAGACGAGTCCCGTGACTACCACGTCTGCGTCGAGGTACCGGTCGCCGACCTGGGCCAGGAGATGCTGGCCGCCCGGGTCTCGCTGGTCGTCCCGCAGCCGGACGGCAGCGTCCAGAACCTGGGCGCCCAGGGCCTGGTACGGGCCGTATGGACCGACGACATGGCCGCCTCGACCTCGATCAACCCCCAAGTCGCCCATTACACCGGGCAGGCGGAACTGGCCCAGGCCATCCAGCAGGGGCTCGATCTTCGCAAAGCGGGCGATATGGATGGAGCAACGGCCAAACTGGGCCGCGCCGTTCAGCTCGCCAGCGCCTCCGGAAACGCCGATACGGCGAAACTCCTTGCGAAGGTGGTGGACGTGGTCGACGCCGCGGCAGGTACTGTGCGACTGAAGGCGAAGGTCGCGGAGGCCGACGAGATGACTCTCGAGACCCGGTCGACAAAGACTGTTCGTGTAAAGAAGTGACATGAGAAGTGCCCGGGGGAAGCTATCGGGCACTGACGCGAGCCTGACCCCTCGGGGTTGGAGAAATCCGGCCACCGGGCCGGAAAGGAGAGGGGGAAGCGCCGACATGCCGACCTGCCCGAACGGACACCAGTCGGGTTCCGACGACTGGTGCGAGGTCTGCGGTCACCGCATGGCCGGTGCCGTACCTCCGCCCCCTCCCCCGCCGCCCCCGCCCGGCGGTGGCTACGGCTTCCCGCCGCCGCCCGGCGCCCCCGGCGCGCAGCCCGGTGGTGCGCGTCCGCACCTGGGTGGCGTACCGGACCGCGAACCGGAGCTCTGCCCGCAGTGCCGCACGCCCCGTGAGGGCGGTGCGCCGTTCTGCGAGGAGTGCCGGTGGAACTTCCTGACCAACACGGCGACCTCGTACACCCCGGCCGCCCCGCGCCAGCCCGCGCCCGGCTCCGGCCCCAGCCCGGCGGCCCGCTTCCAGCAGCAGCCGCCCGGGCCGTCCTACGGCGGGGGTGACGCGTACGACTACCAGAGCTCGCGGCCTTCGCAGATGAACCGGCCGGCCGAGCCGATCCCGCCGTTCGGCGCGGACCCCTCGTCCGGACCGGGCGGCCCTCGCCGCCCCGGACCTGGTGGGCCCGGCGGTCCCGGCGGTCCCGGTCCTTTCGGCGGTCCTGGTGGCTCCGGTCCTGGTGGCTCCGGTCCTGGTGGCCCCGGTCGTGGTGGTCCCGGTCCCTTCGGTGGCCCGTCGGGTCCTGGCGGGCCCGGGGGCCCCGGTGGGGGTCCTGGCGGTCAGGGTGGTCCGTCCGGCTTCGGTGGTGACCCCTCGCGGCCGGCCCCGCCGCCGCCCGGTCCCACGCCGCCCGGCGGCCCGGGTGGCCCCGGCGCCCCGCAGGGTTACCGCTCCGGTCCGCCCGCCCCGCCCGCCTACCCGCAGGAGACGAACCGCCCCCAGCCCGGCGGCCCGTCCTTCGGCGGCGAGGACGACTGGGTGATCCCGCCCCCGTCCGCCACCGGTCCCGGCGGCCCCGGCCCCCAGGGCGGCGGCTACGGCTACCCCCAGCCCGGCTCTCACCAGGCCCCGCCCGGCCCGGCGTACCAGCAGCAGCCGGCCACCTGGATGGCCACGATCGGCCCGGACCGCGACTACTTCATGGCGATGATGCAGCGCTCGGGTCCGGAGGCCGCGGGCCTGAACCTGCCCGCGTACTCGCCGGAGCAGCAGCGCACCCTCACCGGCAACCAGGTCACCATCGGCCGCCGCCGCCACTCCACCGGCGACACCCCCGACATCGACCTGTCGGTGCCGCCGGAGGACCCGGGCGTCTCGCACCAGCACGCGGTGCTGGTCCAGCAGCCGGACGGCTCCTGGGCGGTCGTCGACCAGAACTCGACGAACGGCACGACGGTGAACGGCTCCGAGGAACCGATCCAGCCGTTCGTCCCGGTACCGCTGCAGGACGGCGACCGCGTCCACGTCGGCGCGTGGACGACGATCACGATCCGCAGGGGCTGATTCCGCTCTGCGTTCCTTACCGGAGGGGCCAGGCGTACGGCCCCTCCGGATCGTCCAGCCAGGCCCACTGGCTCCCGCCGCTGACGGTGATGCCGTAGCGCTGACGCTGCGGTGCGTCCTCGCGGTCCCACAGCGCGTACACCTCCTGCGGGTCCAGGCTGTCGTGGCTCAGCGCCAGCAGGAAGCGGAACAGGTCGTGGTCCCTGGCCGGGCGCGGCACTCCGCCGAGGGGCGGCGGCTCGGGCCGGGCGACTCCGCGCAACGGGACGAAGTAGGCGGGCGTGTGCAGGAACCGCCCTTCGGCATGCTCGGCGTCCCGCACCGTCAGGGCGACCAGGCCGGTGGCCATCGGGGCGAGGATCCGGGCGCCCTCCCGGCACTGGGCGAGCCAGGCGGCCGGGATCGACGGCAGGGTGCAGGTCGCGATGATCCGGTCGAACGGCGCGCGTTCCGGAGCGCCCCGGGTGCCGTCGCCGGTGAGCACGGCGGGGTGGTACCCGGCGGCGGCCAGGTGCTGCCGCGCGGACTCGGTGATCTCCGGCTCCAGATCCACGGTGGTGACGAGATCGTCGTCGCCGAGCCGCCGGGCGAGCAGGGCGGCGTTGTATCCGGTCCCCGCGCCGATCTCCAGCACCCGGTCCCCGTCCCGCACTCCCAGGGCGACCAGCATCATCGCCATCAGCGAGGGCTGGCTGCTGGAGGAGAGCAGCTCCCCGTCGCGCAGCCGGGTGGCCAGGGGTACGTCGTCGTAGGCGCCGCGCAGCCAGCTCCGCCGTGCGCCGGGGTCGGGGCTCTCGCCCCAGCGCCGTTCGTGGCCGCCGACGGTGCCGACGTAGTAGTAGGGCACGAAGAGATGGCGCGGCACGGCCGTGAACACGTCCCGCCAGACCGGGTCCTCGGCCCACGCCCCGCTGCGGTCGATCTGGCGCACGAGTTCCGCCCGCGCGGTGGCGGCGAGGTCGTCCAGGTCCTTGTCGGGAGCGTCGGCGCTCATGACTCCACTGTCCTGCGGTAAGCGGCGGCGGGCGAGGGCAAGGCCGGGCAGGAGGGGAAGGGTCCTAAGTCTCCGGACCTGGGTCGCGGCGTCTGAGACCATAGGGGATGTGAATGAGATTCGGCGCGGCACGCTGCAGGAGCAGACCTTCTACGAGCAGGTCGGCGGGGAGGAGACCTTCCGCCGCCTCGTCCACCGCTTCTACGAGGGTGTGGCCGGGGACCCGCTGCTGCGGCCCATGTACCCCGAGGAGGACCTGGGCCCCGCCGAGGAGCGCCTCACGCTCTTCCTGATCCAGTACTGGGGCGGCCCGACGACCTACAGCGAGAACCGCGGCCACCCCCGCCTCCGCATGCGCCACGCCCCGTTCCCCGTCGACCGCGCGGCCCACGACGCCTGGCTGAAGCACATGCGAGCCGCCGTGGACGACCTCAACCTCTCCGAGGAACACGACCGCACCCTGTGGAACTACATGACGTACGCGGCAGCATCGATGGTGAACACAGAGGGCTGAACACCCAGAGCAGCACCATGCAGCGGCCCGACTGAGGCGGCGTCGCAACTCGCACAGCAGCGGACAGTCGTACCCCCGAGGCGACGCCCACCCAAGCAGGGGCACCCTATAACCCGCGCAGCTGCGGGCAGTCGTGCCGCTGGGGCGGCACGGGTGCGCGCAGCTGCACCCCGCAAGGCGGGCGAGCGCAAACCCACCCCCGGTCGCCCCCCGCCGCTAGCGGGACACGCTCACGTCCAGCGCCCCAAGTCCCGCCCGCCGCACGGCGATCGACCCGTACGGCGTCCGCAGCCGCAGCCACGCCCCCGACGAGAACAGCCCCACCGACGCCTCACCGGCGCCCCGCAGAAACCCCAGCGCCTGCGCCGCATGCACCGCCCGCACCGGCAACCGCGTACTCCCCACGGCCCGGGACCAGATGTCCCGCCCGATCCGGTCGAGCTCGGCCCGGGTCCGCCCCTCCGGCCCCAACTCCTCGGTCCGCGCCCGGAATTCAGCCACCGCCGCACCGACCATGCCGCGCAGCTCCTCGGGCCCCGGCAGCCCCGCCTCGGGACGCCACCCGCTCCGAGGCGGCAGCATCCCCGCCCACGGCGGCCCGGTGACCGCACCGGGAACGACAGCCGTGGCCGCCGACTCGTCCACCGCTTCCAGCAGTTCCCCGGCGGAGACGGTCACGTCCAGCGCGACATCGAGCCCGTCCTCGTACGGCTTGGCCAGCCGCGCCGTACGGATCGCCAGTACCTCGAAGGACGGCGGGCGCCCGAACACGGCCAGCGCGGTACCGGCCGCCTGAAGACGCACCGCCGCTGCCCGGTCGTAGTGGATCAGACGGGAGAGGAAGGCGGCGAGATCCGCCGCCTCCCCCTCGTCGGCGAGGTGGAGCACCGTCATGCGGCGACGGCCTCCTCCTCGTCGTCGTCCGTGTACTCCTCGAGGAACTCCCGTTCCTCCTCGGTGATCCGGCGGGGCCGCTGCGCCTCGAAGTCGAACGGCACGATCACCGTCGACGCCCGGACGTAGACGATGTCGTCGTCCTTGACCTCGTAGGAGAGGGTGAAGGACGCGGCCCTTATCTGCGTGACCCACAGCTCGATGTCCACCGGACGGTGCCGGTGGACGAGCTGCCGCTTGTAGTCGATCTCATGGCGCGCCACCACGGACCCCTGCTGGAAATCCTTGTCCGGACGGAACAGGAAGTCGATACGGGCTTCCTCCAGGTAGCGGAGGAAGACCACGTTGTTGACGTGGCCGTAGGCGTCCATGTCCGCCCAGCGCAGTGGGCAGCGGTAGATGTGCCGCAAGATCGATCAGCCCCGGGTCAGCTTCTTGTAGGTGGCGCGGTGCGGACGCGCGGCGTCCGGGCCGAGGCGCTCGATCTTGTTCTTCTCGTACGACTCGAAGTTGCCCTCGAACCAGAACCACTTGGACTCGCCCTCGTAGGCGAGGATGTGCGTGGCGACCCGGTCCAGGAACCACCGGTCGTGGCTGACGACCACGGCGCAGCCGGGGAACTCCAGCAGCGCGTTCTCCAGGCTGGAGAGGGTCTCGACGTCGAGGTCGTTGGTCGGCTCGTCGAGGAGCAGCAGGTTGCCGCCCTGCTTGAGGGTGAGCGCGAGGTTGAGCCGGTTGCGCTCACCACCGGAGAGGACACCGGCCGGCTTCTGCTGGTCGGGGCCCTTGAACCCGAAGGCCGAGACATACGCGCGGCTCGGCATCTCGACCTGACCCACATTGATGTAGTCGAGCTCGTCGGAGACGACCGCCCACAGGGTCTTCTTCGGGTCGATGTTCTCGCGGCTCTGGTCGACGTAGGAGATCTTGACGGTGTCGCCGACCTTGATGGTCCCGGAGTCCGGCTCCTCGAAACCCTGGATCATCTTGAACAGGGTGGTCTTGCCGGCACCGTTGGGGCCGATGACGCCGACGATGCCGTTACGCGGCAGCGTGAACGAAAGATCGTCGATCAGGACCTTCTCACCGAAGGCCTTGCTGAGGTTGTTGACCTCGACGACGATGCTGCCGAGCCGGGGGCCCGGCGGGATCTGGATCTCCTCGAAGTCCAGCTTCCGCATCTTCTCGGCCTCGGCGGCCATCTCCTCGTAGCGAGCGAGACGGGCCTTGGACTTGGCCTGACGCCCCTTGGCGTTCGACCGCACCCACTCCAGCTCTTCCTTGAGCCGCTTGGCGCGCTTGGCGTCCTTCTGGCCCTCGACCTTGAGACGGGTCTGCTTGGTCTCCAGGTACGTGGAGTAGTTGCCCTCGTAGGGGTAGGCGCGTCCGCGGTCCAGTTCGAGGATCCACTCGGCGACGTTGTCGAGGAAGTACCGGTCGTGGGTGATGGCCACGACGGTGCCCGCGTACTTGGCGAGGTGCTGCTCCAGCCAGTTCACGGACTCGGCGTCGAGGTGGTTGGTGGGCTCGTCGAGGAGCAGCAGGTCGGGCGCCTCGAGCAGCAGCTTGCAGAGCGCGACGCGGCGCTTCTCACCACCGGAGAGCTTGGTGACGGCCCAGTCGCCGGGCGGGCACCCGAGGGCGTCCATGGCTTGCTCGAGCTGGGCGTCGAGGTCCCAGGCGTTGGCGTGGTCGAGCTCCTCCTGGAGCTTGCCCATCTCGTCGAGCAGCGCGTCGGAGTAGTCGGTCGCCATCAGCTCGGCGATCTCGTTGAACCGGTCGAGCTTGCCCTTGATCTCGGCGACGCCCTCCTGGACGTTCTCCAGGACCGTCTTCTCCTCGTTCAGCTTCGGCTCCTGCATGAGGATGCCGACGCTGTACCCGGGCGAGAGGAAGGCGTCACCGTTGGAGGGCTGCTCGAGCCCCGCCATGATCTTCAGCACGGTCGACTTACCGGCACCGTTCGGGCCGACGACGCCGATCTTCGCCCCAGGGAGGAAGTTCAGGGTGACGTCATCGAGGATCACCTTGTCGCCGTGCGCCTTGCGCGCCTTGCGCATGGTGTAAATGAACTCAGCCAAGAGAAACCGTCCGGCAGCTTGAAATCAGGCAGTGGGCAGATACACCCCATCTTGCCGCACCGCCACCCCTGGGAGGAAACGCGTTCCCCCCGGACCCCCTGACCTGGCCTTTCCGGCTGCCGCCTGCGCCTCCCCTGCCACTGTCGGTCGCCACCGACCGGCCCCGGCCACCCTCGCACGGCCCAGGGACGGCCCAGCCCGAGCGTCCCGCTCCCCCGCTGCGCGGGACTACGGTGCTGCCGTGACCAGCGCAGCGGAGCGCCCTCTCCTCTTCCTCGACGTCGACGGCCCACTGATCCCGTTCGGGTCGCCGACCGGTCAGCCGGAGACCTCTGCCGCCTCCTCGACGACTGTCGATCGGGGGAACCCGCTGCTGGCCCGACTCGACCCCGGGATCGGGGCACGCCTTGTCACTCTGGGCTGCCGGCTCGTTTGGGCAACGACCTGGATGGAAGAGGCGAACGAAGTCGTCGCCCCGCGCATCGGCCTGCCACGGCTGCCGGTAGTGGAGTGGCCGGACACCAGCGCGGAGGGAAGCCCGCGGGGCCTGCACTGGAAGACTCGCCCCCTCGTCGAATGGGCCGATGGCCGGCCCTTCATCTGGGTCGACGACGAGATCAGCGACATGGACCGCCTCTGGGTCGCTGCCACCCACCCCGGGTCGTCACTGCTCCACCAGGTCGAGCCGACCAAGGGCCTTACGGACGCCGACTTCCGCGCGCTCACCGGATGGCTCGCTGCCGTCACGCCGAGCTGAGCACCACCTCGAGGCTCGACTGGGCTTTCCGAAGGCCGAAGACGCGCCGCCCGCGTGCCGCACGGGTCAGTCCTGTTCCGAGGTCTTCCGTCGTCGGACTATCAGCAGGGCCGCCCCGCCGATCAGCACCAGCCCGATCGCCACCCCCGCGATCATGGGCGTGGCGTTGGAGCTGCCCGTCGCGGCGAGGTTGGTGTCGAGGGACGTGCCGCCCACCGTGGCGGGGCTCGGCTCCGTCAGGGTCTGGGTGGAGGTGTTGTCGGCCTGCGCGGCCTCCGCCGCCTGCGTCATGCAGTCCAGGACGCCGGTGAAGCGCTGGGCGAAGCCGCCGGGACCCTCGATGGTGAAGTCGTAGGCCTGGTCCTCCTGGAGCGGGATGGTCACCGTCCGGGACTCGCCCGCGCCAATGGTGTACTCGGTGCCCATCAGCTCGAAGGAGAAGCTCGCGTCGCCCTCGTTGGCGGCCGTGATGTCCACGCCGCCCTTCGCGCAGTTCTTCGTCGCGGACAGTGCCGGTACGGCGCCCCGCTCGGCCCACGTCGCCGTCGCCGTCGCCGACACCGTCGACTCGCTGGAGCCCGCCAGGATCTGCGTCTGGCTGCGGCTCTCGGAGGTGAAGGCACGGCCCACGGGGACGGTCGTGGAGGCCTGCACCGTCAGCTCCGCGGTGCCGGCCGCCGCGTCCTCGGGCACGTCGACGTAGATCTGGCCGCCGTCGGCGGTCGAGGTGACGGGCTTGCCGGTCTTGTCGACGATCCGCACGCCGCTCATGGCCGCGTCCGAGGGCGGGGTCACCGTCACCGTTCTCGCCCCGGTCCGCACGGTCACCGGTCCGAGCCGCTCACCGGGGCGCCCGGACAGCGCGGGCGGGTCGAGCGTCAGCGACGCCGCCGGCTCGGCCACGTCACGGGCGCTCTTCTCCAGATGGTCGGCGAGCTTCTCCGCCTGCGGGTCCACGGCCTCGACGTCCGCGCCGTCCGAGTAGCGCCACACCGCCACCTGCGTGCCCGCCGCGGCGTCCTGCTCGCTGAGACCGCCCTGGACGCCCGCCTTCTTGGCCAGCGCCGCCAGATCGTTCACCTGCGGGTAGGAGTTCTGCAGGATCCAACGGATCTTGCCCGCGTTCTCGTTGGCCCCGAGCGAGGTCCCGCTCCACGGCGTCTCGTGGTACTTGGCGTCCTTCTGCGTGGGGTTGTGCAGGTCCACGCAGTACGTCTGGAGGGTCCCGCCGCCGTCGACGGACATCTCGAACAGGCCCGCGGAGATCTCCTGTTCGCCGGCCTCGCCGTGTATCACCGCCGTGCCGTACGTCTTCAGGCCGCCTATGGTCGCGGTCGCCCCGCCCTGGCCCCGCGTCGTGCCGTCGGCGGCCGCCTGGCCGGCACCGGCCACCAGCGCACCGGTGGCGACCAGGCCGGACACCAGCGTCGCGGCGGCGAGTCGGGCCGCCCCTCGACCACGCCCGGACGGCGCGACGAAAGAAGAAAGCACAGAATTCCCCTTCTAGCAGGACCCGTTGGAGTGGGGGGTACGGTCCCACCAGCAGAACTACAAGCCCCGAGAGCCTTGTTCGGCATCCTAAGGACCAGGCGCACCACGCTTCCCGGGGATCTCACGGGACAAGCGATCCGACTCGGAATCGTTATCGCGAGGACCCCCTGCGAACAGGGCTTATCGACAAATCCACCGGAGTCTTCGGCACGCAATCACCGATAAGCCGCAGTTCGGTCAACGATCACTCAGAGATGACGTCACGACTGGGGTCACGTCACCGCCGCCGGTTCCGCCGCGGGTTGACTCGACTCCTCCGGCGTCTCCCAGTCCGGCTCCGGACGCGGGGGCGGAGGCGGGCTGCTCACCGCCGGTTCCGGTCGGCCTGGACGGCGGAAGGCGGAAGTGCCCCGCGCGAGATCGTGGCCGATCGCCACCGCCTCGATGTCGGCCGAGGTCCAGGTCTGCTGCTCGCGCACCTCCGAGCGGACCTTGAGCCTGCCCTGCACCAGGACGGGGTCGCCCACGGTCAGCGACGCCGCGGCGTTCGTGGCGAGCTGCCGATTGGCCCACACCGTGAAGAAGTTGGTGTGCCCGTCCGTCCATTCGTTCTTCTCGCGGTCCAGGTACCGCGCGGTCACCGCCAGCCGGAACCGCGCGGAGGGCCCCGTCGCGACCTCCCGGTACACCGGCTGCGTGGCCACGTTCCCCACCACGGACACGATCGTCTCGTTCATCGTGCACCCCTCCTGATACGCCGACGGGCCCGTCCCGTACGGCTGCGTCTGTCGCGCCGGCGATCGCTTCCTCGCGAATCGCCGCGCAGCCAGACTGCCTCCGTCGGGCCGGGCCCGCCGAGCGCTGTGGATCAGCCCCGGCCCTGTGGACAACCCCGCCACTCGAACGGGGCGCTCCGCATCACGCCGTGCGGCCCTCGAACCGCGGCACCCCGGGCCCCAAGCCGTACGTCACTCACCCCCAGCACCCGCATCACCCGCATCACCCGCATCACCCGCATCACCCGCATCACCCGCGGAGCCGCACCCAACTCACCCCACCCCAACCCCCATAACCCGCCCGTACTGCTCCCGAACCTCCCGATACCGCAGCAACTCCGCCGCCACCGGATCCAGCACCCGGGCCCGCCCACACCCCGCGGCAGCCTCCCGAAGCCGCCGTTCCGCCTCCATGCCGTACCGCCGCGCCGGCCCCCGCGCCGCCATCCGGCAGCTCCACTCCACCAGCGGCCCACCGATGATCCCGGCCACCATCAACAGCACCGGCACCCCCAGGTTCGGCGCCATGACACCCACGATCTGCCCCGCCAGCCACAGACCGCCCACCACCTGCAACAGCGTCATCGACGCCTGCACCAGCACCGCCGCCGGCCACCACCCCGGCCGCGGCGGCCGCCCCGGCGGCAGTCCCGCGCGCGCGGCCAGTTCGTCCAGCGCCTCGGGCAGCCCCTGGGAGCCGCGTACGGCCGCCTCCCGTACCGCCTGCGCCCACGGCGTCGGCAGCCCGGCGGACGCCCGCTCGGCGACCGTGCGCACCGCCTGCTCGACGCGCTGGCGCGCGGTGGCCTCCTCGTCCGCCTGGGCCCGCAGCGAGTGCCGTCCCGTCGGGGGCTCGCTGCGGTCCTGGTACCACCGCCACAGCCGCAGCCAGGGCGTCCCGCACGCGCGATTGGCGTTGCGCAGCCACGCGCGCTCGGCGGCCTCGCCCGCCGCGGTGGCGCCGACCGCGTCCGCGAGGCGGGCGGCGAACTCGTCCCTGGCCTGCTCGCTCAGCCCGGTCCGCCGGGAGGTGGCGTAGACGGGCCGCAGCCCCCACCCGGCGGCGTCGACGTCGGCCGAGATCCGGCGCGCGGCGGCCCCGCGCTCCGCCACGAACTGGCCGAGCGCCTCGCGCAGCTCGCCGATGCCGTCTCCGGTGAGCGCGGACAGCGCGAGCACGGTCGCGCCCGGTTCGCCGTACTCGCCGAGCGCGATGCCGTCCTCGTCCAGCAGCCGCCGCAGATCGTCCAGGACCTGCTCGGCCGCCTCCCCGGGGAGCCGGTCGATCTGGTTCAGGACGACGAACATGACCTCGGCGTGGCCCGCCATCGGCCGCAGATAGCGCTCGTGGAGCATGGCGTCCGCGTACTTCTCGGGGTCCACGACCCACACGACGGCGTCCACGAGGGCCAGCACCCGGTCCACCTGCTCGCGGTGCTGCACGGCGGCCGAGTCGTGGTCGGGCAGGTCGACCAGGACGAGCCCGCGCAGCTGTCCCTCGGCGTCCGCGTGCTGGCCGGCGGGGCGGCGGCGCAGCCGGGGCGGGATGCCGAGCCGGTCGATGAGGGCGGCGGCACCGTCGCTCCAACTGCACGCGATGGGCGCGGCGGTGGTGGGCCGGCGTACGCCCGTCTCCGAGATGGTCACCCCGGCCAGCGCGTTGAACAGCTGCGACTTCCCGCTGCCGGTGGCGCCCGCGATGGCGATCACGGTGTGCTGCCCGGACAGCCTGCGCCGCGCGGCCGCCTCGTCGAGCACCCGCCCGGCCTCGGCGAGGGTCCGGCTGTCGAGCCGGGTCCGGGACAGCCCCACTAGCTCGCGCAGCGCGTCGAGCCGCGACCGCAGGACGCCGTCGTACGCCAGGGTGGTCGCCGTCTGCGGCACGGAGGCCCGGCGCTCCACCACGGGCGGGGCCTGCTCCCCGGCGTTCTCGTTCACCCGCCGCGCGATCAGCCCGTCGTCCCACGCGATCCCGGACTCGCCCCCGGCCGTGTCATCCTCCACGCGCCCGTGCTCCCCGCCCTCGGCGTCTACGTCCTTCTCCGGCGCTACGTCCTTCTGCGGCGCTACGTCCGTCTCGGCGCCCTTCTCCTCGTCCGCACCACCCCCGGTCGCCTCTGCCTGCTCTGCCTGCTCAGCTTCCTTGGTCTCCTCGGGAACGCTCTCGGCGGCACCGTCCTCGGCGGGTTCCGTGTGTCCCCGGTCGTGGTCCTGGTCAGTGACGGCGGTCACCGGTCACCTCTCCTTCTGCAGTACGGACAGCGCGGCGATGAGTTCGGCCTGTGGTTCCGGGTGGACGTCGAGGGCGTCGAGGGGGGCGAGCCGGCGCTCGCGCTCGGTGTGCATGACGCGGTCCAGGTGGTCGGCGAGGAGCCGTCCGCCCCGGTCGCGCAGCCGCAGCGCGCCGTGGGCTCCAATGCGCTCGGCGAGCCCCTCGCCCGCGGGACGGGCCCTGCGGCCCCCCAGGAGCGCCGTGGCGACGAGGGCGGCGACCACCTCGGGGTCGGGCGCCGGGCTCCGGTCGAGGTCGCGTACCTCGTCCTCGGCGTACTCCTCCAGCTCGCGCCGCCAGCGCCGTACGGCCAGTCCGATGCGGTGTTCGGCGGGCTCCAGGGTGGGATCGCGGTCCCGGAGGCCGGGGGCGCCCGCCGCCGGTTCGCGGCGCCAGGCGTCGTCGACGCGCTCGTCGGCGGCCGTGACGGAGCACACCAGGAGGGCCACGAGGCTCTCCACCAGGGAGTCCAGGAGCTCACCGGCCGAGCAGTCGAGGGGGAAGGCGCGCCAGCGTTTGAGGGCGTCGCCGGCGAGGACGGCGCCGGACTGGAGACGGCCGCGTACGCGCGCGTACTCGCTGTCGTACGCGGAGTCGACGGCGGCGGTGAGCCGGAGCGCGGCGGCGTACTGGGCGGCGGCGGCGCCGGCCAGCTCGGGCATCCGGGCCTTGAGGGAGTCGAGGACGCCATAGGCCGTGCGGGCCATCACGTGCTGGCGGGCGGCCGGGTCCTGGGCCTGGTGGACGAGCCAGGTGCGCAGCGGCGCCACTGCGGTGGCCGGGAGGAGGCCGCCGCCCCAGGCCGACTCGGGCAGCTCGGGGACGGTGAAGCGGGGCACGTGGCCGAGGCCGGCCTTGGTGAGCAGGGCTCCGTACTGCCGGGAGACCTCGGAGACGACCTGGTGGGGTACCCGGTCGAGGACGGTGACGAGGGTGACGTCGTACTCCTTGGCGGTGCGCAGCAGGTGCCAGGGGACGGCGTCGGCGTAGCGGGCGGCGGTGGTGACCATGATCCAGATGTCGGCGGCGCAGATGAGCTCGGCGGCGAGGATGCGGTTGTCGGCGACCAGGGAGTCGACGTCGGGGGCGTCGAGGAGGGCGAGGCCGCGCGGGAGCGTTTCGGCGGTCTCGACGCGCAGCACGCGCGCGGGGTCCTCGCCGGGCATCAGGAGGTCGTCGCCGGCCTCCTGATGGGGAACCCAGACGCGGGTGAGGTCGGGCAGTACGCGCATGCCGCTGAACCAGTGATGATCCTCCGGATGGCAGACCAGCACCGGAGTGCGGGTGGTGGGCCGGAGCACCCCGGCCTCACTGACCCGCTGGCCCACCAGGGAGTTGACCAGCGTCGACTTGCCGGCCCCCGTCGAACCTCCCACGACGGCCAGCAAAGGCGCTTCGGGTTCTCTCAACCGGGGCACCAAGTAGTCGTCGAGCTGCGCGAGCAGTTCGTCGCGGTTGGCACGCGCGCGTGGCGCCCCCGGCAGGGGAAGCGGAAAGCGTGCGGCTGCGACACGGTCGCGCAGAGCGGAGAGTGCGTCGATCAGCTGAGGCCGTACGTCCAAGGTCACCACATGTGAAGAATGCCCAATTTTAGGGGAATTCTGAAGCATATGAGCATGTCTGCGCGCCGACGGAACACAAGGGATGGAAGGGATGACTGGGACACCGGCATAGTCCAGGCATAACGAGTGCACAACACCCGGTGCGCGGGACGCCAAAAGCGGTGCACGATTCGTACCTGCCTGCGATTATCAGGACCGCTTCACCGAACCTCCACATCGAGCCACGGAGGCGAAGCAGCAGGGACAAGGACGCGGGAGCCCTATCCTTGACCCCGGCAACGTCACGGATCAGCCCACACCCGGGCACCACGACAGAGGCCACACACCGGCCCCCGTAGCTCAGTGGATAGAGCAGGCGCCTTCTAAGCGCTTGGCCGCAGGTTCGAGTCCTGCCGGGGGCGCCTATCCTCGCCCTTCCTCCGGGAGGGCGTTTTTGCTGGTCAGACCATGTAACGCTCGACACGCAGAAGCCCCGGGCACTCCCCTGATGATCAAGGGAGGACTCCGGGGCTGTCCGGCTGTCACCGGGTTTTCGCGGGTGGCTGTGTCGAATACGTGTCGAAGTTCTCGGCCGGGAGGGTCAACCGGCGGCAGGCCCTTCGGGAAGATCTCCAGCGGCTTCGAGCCGCTTCTTCAGGTCGGGAAGCTGTCCCTCGACGCATCGGGCGTACGTGGCCAGCAGCACGGGGACGCTGTTCCCTGCCCACTCCGCAACCTGGGCGGGCGGGATGCCGTCGTTGAGCCACTTCGTCAAGCGCGTGTGCCGGTTGTCGTACACCCGCTTGCCCGTGGGCGACTCGAAGACGTGCGAGGGCATGACGGCCTTGCGCGCACTGCGCCAGGCCCGGCGGATGACCGAACCCGCGAGGATGCCGCCCGTCTCCCCCTGGAACAGCAGATCCCCCGGCTTGAGCTGTTCCTCCTCGATGTGCTGTCGCAGGATGCGCGTCAGGGCGGGATGCCCCGGCGCTGTGCGCGTTTCGCCCTCGGCGCGGCCCTTCAGGTCACGTTCCTCGTGGACCTCTCCGGTGTCGGTCCACTGCTTGCCGACCTCCGGAGTCGCCGTGTGGATCAGCAGCTCGCACCACTGGTCACCGGCGTCGGGGCCGGGAAGCGTCACGTCTTCCACCCGCATGGCTACGGCTTCCTCCGGTCGCAGACCGCAGTAGTACAGCGTGGCGAAGAACGCGTGCAGCCTCTCTCCTCCACGCGG
The DNA here is from genome assembly GCF_042888685.1 of Streptomyces sp. NPDC002779. Classification (NCBI taxonomy): domain Bacteria; kingdom Bacillati; phylum Actinomycetota; class Actinomycetes; order Kitasatosporales; family Streptomycetaceae; genus Streptomyces; species Streptomyces sp. NPDC002779. Next base: position 377,662 of record NZ_JBIAQC010000002.1, on the reverse strand, counting down.
CCGGCGCCGAATCCAGTCGAGGAGTGCCGCCGCCTGGTCCGCGTTCATCAAGGACCGCTTGTCCACGGCGTTGCTGGTCTTGGTGACAGTCGTCGACTCCTTCCCCTTGGGGAGGGGGTTGGTCCGCAGGACGCGCCGCCGAATCGCGTGCTTCATGACGACGTTGAGGATCCGGCGGTGGCGCTTCCTGGACCAGGCCGCCGCCTGCTTGCCGTCGAGGCGCGTGTCGACGGCTCGCAGGACCTCATCAACTTTCTCCGGCTCCTCCCAGGCCGAGACCAGCAGGGAGTTACGCTCCACCCACCGGAGGATGGCCACCACCTCTCGCGGGGCGTCCGCACGGCGGGTCGCGTTGAACGCCCATTCGCGCAGCGCGGTCCGCACGGCCACCGGGGAGAACTGGGTCGGTTGCACCCGAAGCAGCGCGATGGTGACCGTCGTCAGGGTCTTGGCCGTGTTCTTACGGCTGTTGCCGCCAAGCTCCGCCCAACGGGCGTCCACGTACCCGACTGCGAACGCGTACCAGCTCATCGACGCCGACTTGGAGCGGTGGGACACCGGCAGCCCGGTAGCGATGACGAAGGCCTCGCCCTTACCGGTAGCCCGGATCAGTTCGGAGCGGAAGCCCTCAGCGAGTGCGACGGTGCCGAAGGGCTCGCGCCAGCGCTTGCCCGCTACCTCCCAACGCACGGTGTACGTGGTCTTCCGGGCCCCCTTGTACGTGAGGATCTTGTAGACCTTCACGTCGTACGTGGTCTCCATCAGGCGGCGTCCTCACGGTCGTCGAGCCAGTGATCGAGATCGCTCCGCCGGATCCTCAGGTCGCCGTTCGGGAGCTTGATGCAACGCGGCGCACGCCGCTTCGCCCGCCAGTCGTAGAAGGTCGAGCGTGAGACGCCCAGTTCCTCGCAGACCTCCGCGAGGGTCAGCATCGTGCGCGACCGCACGGCCGTGGTCATTCTGTGTTCCCTTCGCTCCTGAGGACTTCGCGGGCGGTCTCGCGGTTGGTGTGCAGGTCGCGCGCGATGGTCGCGGCGAGGGCGGCTTCACCTGGGGTGTGGCCGTGGCCGGCGTGCAGCGGTCGGCGGTGCAGACGGCGGCGTGCACAGTCCGGCCGTGGCGGTCGCGGTGGGTGCCGATCTGCACGGGGCCGATCCGCATCACGGAGTGGAAGTTGTCGCGGGCGGGCATCGAGGTGTTTCCTTCCTGATCAGGCGAGGTGGGCAGCGATGGCGTCGGCGAGGTGGGGCGGGACGCCGAGGCGGGAACGCAGGGTGTCGGTGTCGATCGGAGCGCCGGTGCGGGCGCGGTACTCGTCAGCGACTTTGCGGGCGTGGTCGACGAGGACGGCGGGGACCGGCGGCGCGGGTGTCGAGGCGGGAGTCGAGAGCGGGGCTGGGGCTGGGTCCGAGACCGGGGCCGGGTCCTGGACCGCGTCAGGCTCGGGAACGGCTGCTTCTGGTAGCCGGGGATCGGCGTCCGGGGTCTCCGCGACGGGTGCCGGCGGAACCGGCTTCGGCTCCGACTCCGGCTTCGCAGCCGACGAGTGAGCGAGGAGCGTTCCACCAAGGAAGGCGACCGCGGGCCACCCGGCGATGCCGAGACGGAGCAGGGCGGGCGGGTCGGCCAGGTCGAGGAATCCGGCGGTGGCGACATTGGCGCCGAGCGAGGTGAACAGGGCGATGAGGAACCAGCACCAGGCCAGCCGGGACGGACCTTCGCTGCGCAGGCGCCGCCAGGCGGCGACCAGGAGCAGGTCGACGCTGATCGGGTAGGCCCAGGCCTTCCAGCCGTCCTGTCCGGCAGCGGCGGCCAGGTCGTGCAGGTGGGCGAAGGACAGGGCACCGGCGATCACGGCCTGAATCAGCACCGCGTCGACACGGAGACCGTGAAGGGCGCCCATTAGGAGTCCTCATCCGGGTGGATCGGACCGTCCTCCGAGTCGTAACCGGACGGGAACGTCCCGGGCGGCGGCTCGGGCAACGAGACGGCGAGGGACGTGCTGACCGCCTCCACGAAATCGAGGTCGGCGCCGCCCATGTCGGCGTACAAGGCGAGTTGGCCGAGGAGGAGCACGGTCCGGGCGAAGTCCTCGCAGTTCGGGCACATACCGAGTTCTCCCTTCATCAGGCATGGCGGAGGTAGGGACTTGGCGCGAAGACGGTCACGCCGACCGATGGGACGAGCGAGAGATCAGGCGGTGGCCGGAGAAAGCTTGGCCGACGGCACGAGTGCAGCGGCGGATCCGGGGAGGGCCGGCCGGAACGGCGCCAGCTCGGGCAGGTCCGGGGTCCGGTCGGCGTGCCGGTTGCAGAGGTTCACGGCCTGGCGGAGTGAGGTGTGCGGGGCGCGGATGCGGTGCCAGCCTCCGGAGGAGTCGCCCGCGATGGCGATCCCCCGCATCTCGGCCGGGATCTGGATGGCGGCGAGGACGGCGTCCGGGGAGATGTCGCCGAAGGCCATGTTGGCGGAGGTCTCGTCGTTGACACGGTGGGCGGTACGTCCGGTGAGCTGGGCGCGGAGCATGGTGATGCCTTTGCCGAGTTCCGAGCCGAAGCGCTGCCCGCAGATCTCCAGGTAGATGCCGGCCGCGCGGCCGAGCTGGGCGAGGCGGACCAGCGCGGTGATGATCCGGTCCCGCCGCTTCTCCTCCTCCTTGCTGGCGTACAGGGCGAGTTCGGCAACCTCGTCGACCAGGACGACGACCGGAGTCGGACGCAATCCGTCGGGCAGATCCCAGATGTCGGCGGCGATCTCCGCGTCCGGTACGTCGACGGTGATCCGTTGCTGGGCACGGATGAGCTGATAGACGTCCGCCATCCGGCCCACGAGCGCATCGAGCAGTTCGGCGGCGGTGTCGGGGTTGTCGGCCAGCGCGGAGAACCTGCGGCCCAGCGGGAACAGTTCGACCCCTTGCTTGCAGTCGATGCCGACGAGAGCGACATCCATCGGGGCGAGTCCGGCGACCAGGTTGCGCTGGTAGACAGACTTGCCGGATTCCGTGGCGCCGAGGGTGAGGGCGTGGGGTATCGCCCGGTAGTCGCGGTAGTGCACCGAGCCGTCCTGTCGCAGGGCGACGGGTACCCGCATGGGCCGGGTCTCGGTCGCGGCGGGCATCTGCACCCGCTTCAGCACGTCGTAGCCGGTCATCCGCACTTCTATGACGCCGGACCGCAGCTCACGCGAGGTGACGCCATACATCGAGAACGAGTGCCGGAGCCTGTCCGAGGCTGCGGCGATATCGAAGGCGTCCTGGCCGGGGCGCAGCTTGAGCCGCAGGACGAGGCCGGTGCGAGTCGGCCGCAGCCGCAGGATGCGCGGCGGACGGGACTCCGGCATCGGGCGGTTGGTGGCCCGTGCCAGGGCGAGCCGCCATCGCGCGGGCGGCACGGTCAGCCCGCACGCGTCCATGACGGAGCCGTACCGGACCAGGACCCTCACCGTGGCCAGGGTGACCCCGAAGACCAGCCAGTACCAGGCGGGGCGCCGCCACCGCAGGAGACCTGCGGCGGCGACGACCAGCACCAGAGCGACCGTGAAGCCGGTCATGATCAGGCCGCCTTCGGCCCTGCGGCGGCGTTGGCGAGCGAGGTGACCGCGACCGCGCGGAACGCGATTCCGTGCCGCTTCTGGCCGTTGAAGTCGTTCTCCCACGGCCGGGCGATCAGGCCGGTGAGCGCGACCGGCGTGCCCATGGCCAGCTCACCGCTGATCCCGGGCTCCGGGACGGTGATGGACAGGATCTCCACCTCTTCGTTGGCCGCGAACATCACGTCGACCGTCATCAGCTTCGAACCGGACTCGATGTCCATGGCGATCTCGCCGGTACGGCGGTCCTTCACCTTGGGCTGCGGGGTCTTGGCGACCATCACGATCGCGGCGGAAGTGTCGACAGGGATCTGACGCATAGCAGAGCACTCCTCTATAGATGCTGGACTCCGCCACTCATGTACATGAGTGACAGGAAGAAGAGTGCACCACTCCTGTACATGAGTCAACCCGCCGCGAAGAGGAACTCGCGACGGACTGCGGAGAGTTGAGCGGGCGTCAGTCGTCGGCAGGGATGCGGTACTCGAAAACGAACTGGTCAGCGGCCATGAGCGTGTCGCACACCTCGACCACGAGGCCCGCGGTCGTACGCGCTTCCCGGATCAGGTGAACCACGGCAGCACCCGGGCTCAGTGCCAGCTCCGAGGCTTCCGACTTCGAGGCCGGCCGCGCCTGCAGCGTCTCGACGAACTCAGCGAACTCATGTCCATGGTCTTCGAGTCGGGCGTAGATACCGCCGCCGCCGGGGTTCTCGGCGAACAGCTCCGGGATCTCCTTCACGACGTCCCACGGCAGGTAGGACGTGGTGGTCTCGACCGGAACCCCGTTGCGGAAGTAGAGGCGCCGACGGGCCAGCACCTGCGCGCCGGCAGGAACACCCAGCCGTTGGGCGGCATCCTCAGGAGCCTCCATGGGCCCGATGTAGAGGACGCTCACCTTTGCCGTGGCACCGGACTGCGCCGACTCCGCAAGGTAGGCGGCCTGCCCTCCCTGCCGAAGCGAGCGCCGGAAGCGATCGGAGGAACGGTGCCGCACAGGAGGCCGGTTCTTCACGATCGAGCCCTTGCCGTGCCGGGTCTCGACGAGTCCACTCGCCCGCACCTCGGCCATGGCCTTACGGATCGTCCCGCCAGACACGCCGTAGCGATCCACCAGCTCAGATTCACTCGGCACCATGTCACCGGGCTTCAGAACCCCCGCCCGGATCTGCTGCACGATCTCTTCCGCGATCTGCACGTACCGAGGACCGGCCGTGCCCCCTCCAGCAGCAGTTCCCATAGTCCTTCTCTGCCTCCTAAGCTCCTCTACATGAGTCAACCACAGGAAGCGACACCGCCTCCCCTGCACTCCGTGTCCGTAGCCGGAGTGGTGGTGCGCGAGGACGGCCGCCTCCTGGCGATCCGCCGAGCCGACAACGGCACCTGGGAACTCCCCGGCGGCATCCTCGAACTCGACGAGACCCCCGAAGCCGGTGTCGCTCGCGAGGTCCTGGAGGAGACAGGCATCCACATCGAGGTGGACGAACTCACGGGCGTCTACAAGAACATGACCCGCGGCGTCATCGCCCTGGTCTTCCGCTGCAAGCCCTCAGGCGGCACCGAACGCACCTCCAGCGAGTCCACGGCGGTCTCATGGCTCACACCCAACGAGGTCAGCGAGCGCATGTCCGAGGCCTTCGCCATCAGACTTCTGGACGCCTTGGACGGCAACGGCCCCCACGTGCGAAGCCACGACGGCAAGCAGCTGCTCAACCGATGACAGAAGCGGACAACGTACGTCGGCAACCGAGGCACCTCACGGAGCTGTCCACCGTCAATGAGTTCCTCGATGAGATACGCCTTCGCCCCGGTATGTGGCTGCGCAGCGGCTCCATCCAGCACTTGGACTCCATGCTCATCGGCTACCGAGCCGCGATGGCCGTGCATGGCGTCGAGGAAGACTTCGCCTTCTGGAGCCCTGGGGCTCAAGGCCCCTTCGCCGAGTGGCTGTGGCAGCGGCTCGGCCGTCACAGCTCTCTTGGTTGGGCGGTCGAGATCGAACGTGAGGCTCAAGAGGCCAACGTGGCCCCGGTTGAGCTGTTCTTCAGCCTGTTCGATGAGTACCAACGAGAGCGCCACCCGACCGAGGGATAAGACTTTCCCTACTTCATCAAGGCTCGCTGCGCTCGCTCGTCCGGCGGTCAACGGCGCTCATCGATCATCGCCAACCCGCCCGCCGCACACTCCGCCCAAGCGCATCAACGGCCCGCATGCCACCGCCACCACGATCCGGCCTCAGGAGGGGAAAACACAACTGCGGCCGGACCTCAACGCCCCGCTTCCTGGGCCACGCCGCGTCCCTTCCACCCGGTTGCCTACATAAGTAGGTCGGATCAACCGAGGGCCGCACCAAGCGCGGCGGCGACGGCCGGTCGCCGCCGCGCCGCCTCAATGTCTCCGCCACCGGCCGCACGTCGCCGCCCACCCGTCGCCGCACACAGCGGCCACATTCCAACACGGGCACGGGGACGAACCGTGATCTCCAACGGTGCAGGTCAAAGACGCTGTGTGTTCCCGAAAGAGGCCGGATCGTGGTAGCGGTGGCATGCGGGCCGACGCTGCCAGATGCGCGGGCGTTCGTACGGCCCGCTGATCCCGCACCAGGCCGCCGGCCAGACGGCAACTGCGACCATGAGGGGGAGAACCCCGCTGGGGCGGTCGGCTCCGCGACTTTAGCCAGCCACTTTGGCGCGAGCCTCGAAGATCATGGCCCCAACGTCGTGCTTTACCGGGCAGGTCCACAGACTGCCCGACTCGCCGGAAGCTTACGGGGCCATGATCACTCGCGCCAACGCAGCTCCCGGCCAAAGTCGCTACGCCAACCTTCACACCTCTGCTGACACTCCTGGCCACCACCCGCTGGCTAGGTTCGATCACGCTACGAAGATCTGAGACTCTAGTACCGCTGGCGAGTCACTTGATGATCATTTCAAGGAGACCCAATAGCGGGTCCTGCACCGCCGACTCGTCCCCAATCTCTCTCTTCGCACACTCCACTGTGTCAATAGCGGACATGACAAGATCGCGGATACTGCTCTCGTCCTGGCGGTGATTCAGGAGCCATTCGAATCCTGCGTGCGCGTAGCGGTCGAGTAGGGCCAGCTGTTCGACCAGGTTCTCGCTGGCTAGGAGATCTAGTTGGGATCTCAGGGAGTCCTCGATGGCTTGGTCAGGAGCAGCACTGGTTAGGGCCACCGCAGCAGTGATCTCGTGAGCGCCATCAGCACCGAGAAAGACCCGATCCTGAATGGGGAGCACCTCCTTCTTCGAGGTAGGCATCTTCTCCATCGGTGTGGGCTGATTCAGAGCCATCGCCAGCGAAGCAGCAAATACGTACGCGTCACGCATCTCCGTAAACGGACCGGTCTTGGTGCTCGCCGCAACTGATTTCGCTTTGCCTGACGTGACAAGCGAATCAAGGATATCCTTATGAACCGGATAGATATTGACGTTCGCCATATGCCGTCCTTCAGCCGATACTGGTCATGCGGGTTCTAGCATGGGCCACACCATCATCTTGAGCACTGTAGATGTGGTCTTTTCCATTCCATCGAACTTTTCTGTTACTAGAGCTGCGCGAGGTCAGCTCCATAATATTGGCGCTCCCAACGCTGTCGGCGATCCCCTCCCACACAGCCACGGATTTCGCGGAAACGATCACTACGACTTGTGGCAGCAACTTAGGGAGCGCGTTCACCACATCGGCCTCGTACTCATCGTCCAGTGGACTCGTCGGCGAGTCGAGGACGACAGGGAAGCCCTGACTCCGGGATGTCGCGACGCCGCCTGTGCGCTTTAGTTGTTGCTGATTTCGGGCGATCTCCTCGTAAAGCGGAGCGAGCCTGGCGATGGCTCCGAGGAAAGCAATCAAGACCAGCACCTTCTCTGACTGGGAAAGCGGAATTTCCTCCTCTCTACCTGGAAATCGCACCGTAATGCCAAAGTCCTCGCCGACATGGATTTGATACGGCTTGGCAATCAGGTCCGAGTAGGTGACATTGATTGCCTGTTCGAAGTCTTCTCGACCAAATCTATTCAGACCTTTCCGAGCCGCGTCGAAGAAGTCTTTAACCTCGCGGAGAATCTTGATAGCGGCTGTCTTGCGCTTGTGCCCCTCAGATTTCGAGGACTTCCTGGTGTAGTCTGCCAGCGATTCCCGGGCTTTGGCGGACAGCTCCTCGATATCAGCTTCGATCCCTTTAACTTCGGCAATGAGCATGTCCACGGTCTTCTGCCTCACCATGGCGATCTCAACAGGGCTTTGCCCTACTGGGATCCGTTCGATGTTGTGGGCATCAGTGAAGTCTTTGAGTTCACGCATTGCCTTAGTAAGCAGCCGGTCGGCCACGTCGACACATGTCCGCAACACTGCCTGGAGCATTCTCATGTCCGCGTCCTGTTGCGGGCCAGCGGCTCCGAGGTCTGCCGCGAGTGAGGCGACGTCCTTGCGTAGACCCGCGACCTCAGTGTCTCTCTGAGTGACGTGCCGCACGAGCAGGGAGCGAGTCTCCATTCCCCGAACAGCGACCCGTGCGTCGGCGACGTGCGCCCGCAATGTCTTGATGCGGTCGTTCGCCTCCTTGGAGAGAGGCTCACCGCAGAGAGTGCAGCGGCATTCCTTCAACGTCTTGTCGAGCACAGACTCATGGATACGTGGAGGCATCAAGCCGGCCTTCTCAGCCAGGTCGAGCTGAGAGATCGCGGAGTGGACTGCACTCTGAGCAAAATGGAGATGAGCCTTGCGGGCAAGGGTGACATAAAGCTCATGCGCTCGTTGGGTTGCGTCTTCTGCCTGCCGCACACATCCCGTCAGCCGTCCGTACTCCAGCTCCCATCTTCTGATCTCCTCCGGGTTGTACCTCTCAGCTTCCTTTTTGGCTTTACTGGCTTTGTCCCTGGCATCCGCTAGCAGCCCTGGGAGGTCGTCACGACGACTCTCCGCAGAGTTCAGCTCCTCCTGAGCCTGTTCATACTTCCGGCGGGCGTCCTCGACGGTGTTGTCGCTGTAGTTCTTAGGCGGCTTTAGAGCCTCGCTCTCTATTGCCTTGCGAAGGTCTTCGGTAGCCCGGTCGTAAATATCCCCAGCCAACAAGGACCTGATCGCCTGGCCGATATTTAGAGAGGATCCTTCGCCTGGCCTATTCCCCTCCAAAACGTTCGCGGTACTGAAAGTCTCAGCCGGAAAGAAGAACAAGTCTTTGAGTGCTTTTGGGAGAATTTTGTAGATGTCATCCTCGACTGCACGCTCACCATTCTTGGTAACTGTTAGATCATATTCGCGAGCGGACTGCCTACGCGCATCGGTAACCCGCCGGACGCGAAACTCATCTTTCTCGTGAACCAGCGTAAGCTCTACCCAGGTCTCAGCAGACGGGTCCATCTCCACGGCGTCGACGTTGACTAGCTGGCCTGGCTGCGCGAACCCGTCGGTGAATTCTCCGTATAGAGCCCACGTGAACGCATTGAGCAGCGCCGTCTTGCCGGCACCATTGGGACCCAAAATTAGAGTCACAGGCTTGCGAGGATCGACTGAAAACTCGACTCGATGGTCACCGTGGAAAGACCGCCAGTTGCGCATGGTCAAAGTCATGAACTTCATTTACGACCCTCCTTAGCCATTACCATTTGGAGAGCACTGGTAGCGAATTCGTCGGGTAGGTCACTGCGGTCATCAGAAAACCGCCGCCCATGTTCCGCCTTAAGTACATGACTGACCACCGCCTTCGCCTCTGGGCTCAACTTGTCGGCAAATGCCTGCATTTGTTCTTCAAACGGGTTCATCAGACCCATTCCTCCATGTCGTCGCCCTCAGCCATGTTCATCCAGGGTTGATCAGCGGGGCGTAGGCCGTATTCGTATGCCCACTCGATGATGGTCAGCAGTGCCTCGCGATTTCTTGCTGCTTCGGCAAGTTCGACGGCACGGGACAACTCGGCCCCGATAAGCCTCTTTTCCGAGTCAGAGGGCTCTCCGGCAGGTCGCGGCGGCATGACGATGAAGTCATGGATCACAGCATGCGACTTCGGGTTGCGCGGGTCGCGCCGCAACAGTCGCCCACGACGCTGTACGAACTGCCGGGGGTTCTGGGTCGACGCAGTGATGACGCCAATGCGTGCAGACGGGATGTCAACTCCCTCGTCGAGGCATTTCATAGCCAGTAGTGCGTGGATATCCCCACTGGCCAGGCGATCCTGAAGGACCTCACGACGGATCCTGTCAGTCTCACCGTAATAGCGCTCGACCCGCATACCGAACTCCTCGCGAAGCATCTTCTCGGTCCTCTCGAGCGCGGGGAAGTCAGTCTCCGGGTCTTTGCCTTCAGCGACGTAGATAATTTGGTGCGTCTGGTCCTTCAGGCCGCTCGCCATCAGCTGATGCAGCCGATTGTGCTTGCCAGCAGCGTGCTGGGTTAGCCTGGTACGCGCCCGGATTTGAGCCTCTGCCGCCTGCTCATCTTTCCTGGCGAACGCCGCTGCGATCCGTTGGGAGATCTGCCGATACCGCTTGGCCTCGTCATCGGTCAGCTCGATCGGGTGAGGCAAGTAGTCATATGGCACAAGTGCGTTGTGCTGATAGATCGCTTGCTTGATGCTGATCGACACCACAGGGTCGCCGAAGTAGCCTAGGAGAGCTTGGGTACCCTCGTCGTCACCGTGCCGCTTGGGGGTCGCGGACAACCCCAGGGTGAACGTGGGCTTCGAAGGCAGTGCGTCCAGGCGTGGCTGCGTGCCCAGCGAGTGCATTTCATCCCCGATGACCATCATCCGGCCACGATGACGGGCCAACTGTCGCTGTACGAAATGCTCGGAATCAGCGATGGCTTCCCCCCGTGGGGTGAGGCTGCCGGCTGTGGTGATTACCATCTCAGCGCGCCGCCCTTGGCTTGATCGGGCTGCCGAGAAAACGGCTTTCAGATGCTCCCTCTGTTTGGTGCTGAGGGTGCCGTGACAGACCGCGGGGCGAAAGCCGAACCTCTCGGCCTCCCTGCGCCATTGCTCTACGAGGTCGACCAATGGCACGATCACCAGCACGAGCAATGGCTGGTTGGCATGGGCGGAGTGCACGGAAGCTTGCGTAGCAGCGGTCAGTGCGGTGATGGTCTTCCCAGTGCCTGTCGCCATAGCGAAAACGCCACGGCCGTCAGCCCGGAGCCAGTTGTTCACCGCATCTTGCTGGTACTCGTGTAGTTTGAGGTCGTCAGGAAGCGCCGGGACAAGTGACGCCTCATCCAAAACCGGCGCGATCGGCGAGCTCGGTTGGTCAATTTCGGCTAATGTCCCCGTTGCGGACGGCTCGCGAATGCCAAAACTGGACCGCATCGGATTTTCGATCCAGTCATTCACCCGCCACAAAGCTATGCCGTCAACGCGCTCGCCCCATAGTTGTTCGAACCGATCCCGCTCTTCATGGGCATACTCACGCTGCTCCTCGTTCACCCAGCTGCGGTGCAGCGGAAACGACTCCGAATGAAGCCTGGCCCCACCAATAGTTTCGTTCGGACTGCCGGTGAACGTCATCCAGTTGCCATCGTGGTCAGAGAAGACCCCGATCTTCTCATGGAACAGTGCGTAACTGTGGGTGTGCTCCCGCAGTGCGATACGGACATCCAGCCGGCCAGTAGCGACCATCCACGTCAGCAGCTTCAGCCGGTCCGCCAGCACAGGGCTGGGGATCGGCTGCATGATGGCGCGGCGAAGGCCCTCCTTGATATGGCTCTTGAGGTCCTCGCCCTTGCCCATCGCTTCCAGCTCTTCGTCACCAAGGTGAGCAGGGGACGTGATGAGACGCATCATGCCGCCGTTGAGAACAAACCTGTCGAGTGAGGGCGCAACTGCCGCCAGGAGGCCCGCCGAGAAGAACCCGACGGCGCGGTCGTAGTTACGCGACCGGGCGAAGGCCGGTACATAAAAGTCTCTGATCAGGTCGTCCGGCGGCGAGTTGTACCGGCGCTTCCATCTAGGTTCCCAGGACGGCAAGTCGTCGGTCATCACATCCCCTTTAGAAGGTCGAGCAGGGGATCCTTCACAGTCTCGTGGTCTGTGCTGTCGTCATGAGACTTCTCAGGCTCGGGTGGATCCAGAAGGGCGTCCATCCCCGGCAACGGGACATCGGACCTGTTCGGTTGCATACCTGAATCGCCAACCAATGTCAGCAGCAACGCGGCCAGAATGTCTACGGCGCTCTCCCTCCCGCACTGCCGTAGGTTCCGCAAATCAGTGATCGTGATCCCCAACAGCCGATCGAGCCGCCCTAGATGGTTTTTTCGTAGCAAGTTACGCGCTCGCTGGGTACGGCAGCAGGCGTCGACGTCACCATCTGTGGCCACCGAGCGCCCCAACAGTGTGCCGAGGTCATTAGGGGAATCAACGGCTACGAGGATCCGAGCCCATGCCTGTGCCGTCGCCAGGCGCACGGTCCCGGCAGGAGCCGCGTCCACGTCGACGACAGCCTGCTCATACTCCACGTCCTCGCCTCGCTCCCAGCGATAACTGAACTGCCATGGTTCTCAGCCTGCCGCCGTGACAAACGCCTTGCAGAGCCGCACCTCCCCCGGACACGACAGCGCCCCCGACAGGTGCTCCTTCAGCCGTTTGTGAAAAATTAGCGTAGACGATCACCCTGACACACGGGTCTCCCGGAAGGTTGCCCTTAGATACCGGTCTGCGGTCCAGCTTGACACCCCCGGACCACGGACAACGCCCATCGCCACATGGACAGCGCCAGCGACCCTCCAACTCAGTCGACGCATGCCACCTGCAGGAACGGCAGCCACCCATCGGCACAAATCTAGGGGCGCCTATCCGCCTGAGGCTTAGTTAGTTCGCCTGTCGCATCACCATGCAGCTCGCACACCTGTCGCCCGCCCCGGGCACTTCACCCCGCCCGTCCTCAGAAGTGCCTGCTGGATGCAGCTTTCGCGGAATGATCACATGAGTCCACGTGGGAGCAGCGCGCCGGCAACGGCATGGTCCGCGGGCTGCGCGGGAGAAATCAATGTAACTGGACGATTCGCCAAGGCTATCGGGCGCAAGGTGGGAGCGCTTGCCCATCGTCTGACACTCCAGGCGACGCCCGCCGCCCGGGGCTGGCCTGCCCCTAGAGATGTAAGGCTGCCGCCACAGTCATAGCCCCCTGCCATCCCCAGATACACCGAACCCCCAGGACGGTCTGCCTGGGGGATCAGTCGCGGGTACTTCAAGCGGGTACGACGGCGGCAACTAGCCCTTCGATTGTGGCCATCTGCTTGTCGGCGCCGAGGTAGCCGATGCCGCGGTGCACGTGGACGGTCAGCACTCGCTGGATGTTCTCGTCATTGGGCTCATCACCGATAGCGACGCAGCGCTGCTTGAGCAGGGCTAGGTAGAGGTCGCCGTACTGGCCAGCGAAAGTCCTCCAGCTCATCTCGACGTTGGAGTCGGTGACAATGTCCTTCACCAGCGGGGTGGAGGGATCCTTCAGCGACAGCAGCAAGGCCCAGCGGCACAGCACGTTCCACTGAGTGATGCCGGTGGTGCGCTTGAGATAGCTCAGCCGGTCCTTGGCTGGCTGGGACAGGCGGACATGGTCAACCGACATGCTGGGCTCCTGCACTCCACCAGTAGCCTTCGACGACGGCGGTGGTGAACTCGGTGTCGTCGTGGACGAGTGTGTAGGTGTGGGCGATGGACTTCTTCAGGCGGCCCAGCAGGTACTCGTCAATCTCTTCATCCGTGGACAGCAGCAGGACCTGGTCGCTGGCGTTGGGGAAATATCGGTCCACGAGGTGTTCGCGGTGGCGGCTATCAAGTCGGCCCAGAGGCGTGTCGATGACGCTGGGCAGTCGGTTGCCGGCGACCCTCATCAGCCCCCACAGCAGCGAGACAGCCAGGAGTTGGCGCTCACCTGCACTCAAGCGTGCCGGGTCCAAGGGCTCGCCGTCGGCATCGGTGAGAGTGAGGGTGAACTCATCGGTATCGATGCGCAGGTCGTGCACGAGAGTCTGTTTGCGCATGAGGGCTTTGAAGCTCTGCAGGACAGCCACCTCGAGCCGGCTGATGTGCCGCTTGAGGAGCGCGGAACCAAAGCGCTCGAGCGTGTCGCGGGCCTTTTCGGAGTACTTGATGATCCGCTCGACTTCCTCCGCCTTGACCTTGGTGCTGACGAACTCTTTGTGAGCACGCTCCAGCAGCGTGGTGACGTGCTCACGGCGCCGCTTGAGATCCTCCACCTTGGTCATGGCTCGGTCGCGGACAGCCTCGCGTCGGGTGGCCTCCACGATCTGCTCGTCCCGGGCCACCTGGAGGGCTTCCACCTTGTCCTGGGCGGGAACGCCGGCAAGCTGCCGGTCCACCTGGTCCAGTTCCTCGGCCAGTTCAGCTGCTCGCTCAAGCAGTTGTGCGGAGCGTTCGGTGTCCCGCTTGAGCAGTTCATCAAGGACGGAAAGCTGGGCGAGTGCGTCGTGCGGCAGGCGTAGATCCACGGGCAGCTGCGTGCGGGCGGCGCGCTCGGCACGGTCGCCCTCCAGTCGCTGGAGGACCTCGCCACGGGCCGCGTCGGGGAGCAGGTCCAGCAGCCACCGGTCGCGTTCTTCCAGGACCTCAAGGACTTGGGCGGACTGCTGGGCTTCCTGCTCGTTGTTGGCCTGACGACGTACGTCGTCCAGGAGCGGCTTGACCATCAGCAGTGGCAGGGGTCCGCTGGCGAGGTGTGTGAGCTCCGTACGGACTTGAGCCAGCTGGGCGGTGGTCTGCTTTTTGTCGTTCTCCAGCTCCAAGCGCCGGGTGAACAGGTCGCCGCCTTCGTCGGCGAACGCCTTCTCCAGACTTTCCAGCTTGCGCTGTGCCTTGCCGACCTCGGTTCGAGATTGGGCGAGTTCCTGATGTGCGATGTCGTACTGAGCCAGCACGGCGTCGCGTTCGGCTTCCTGGGCACGGATGTTGTCCAGGAGGTGCTGTTCCTCGTCGGAGAGCTTTTGGCGCCGCTGCAGCGCCAGAAGGTCGGTGCGCAGCTGCTGGACGGTGCTGACACCCAGCAGGGAGTTCACAGCCGACTTAATGACCGACGCTGCTCGTTCAGGGTTGGCCAACGATTCGATCTTCTCGCCGTCGAAGAAGGCGAGTGAGGCGATCTCCAGGGGCAGCAGGGACTCAACGTGGTCGGCCCAGCCTTCGCTGAGTAGCCGGTTGAACTTGCTCTCCGGTACGACGTTGCGTTGTGTCTTCACCCTCTCGCCGTACGTCTCGTCGACGTAGACGTTGAGAAACTCTTTGAGGGTCTTACCGCCGATGTGCCAGCTGCGGACGACACGGTAGTAATGCTCGTTCCCGCCAGCCATGACGGTGAACTCGAGGGTGATGGCGGAACCGCGGCTGGGGTCCGCCTTGCGGTTGATGCTCTCTCGCAGGTACGTCTCGTACGCCTTGGTACCTCGGCCGCTGCAGCGGGCGCGGTTGCCGTAGAGCGCCAGCTGGATGGCATCGAGCAGAGTCGTCTTACCGCACCCGTTCAGGCCGCCGATCAAAATGATCGGCTTGTTCTTCTTGGGGGTGAGGTCGAGAGACTGCTTTCCGCGGTAGGCCCCGAATTCTTCGAGGGTGATCTTACGCAGGAGCATCGAGTTCGTTTTCGTCGTCGAAGGTCAGGTTCTCGGCGATTTCGTCGCGCCACTTCTTCTTACGCGTGGCGAATTCCACGGCGTCTTCGTGGTTTTCGTAGTAGCCCTTTTGCACAGCCTGCTCGAGCGCCTGGAACAGCCCGGAGCGGCGGGCCATGGTGCGGTATTTCCGTTCGACGGCGAGGAGTTCACGGACCATGTCGTAGTGGAGGTCGTCTCCCTCGCACACCTGCTTGAGGACGTCCATCTCGTCGGAGCCCATGACGAGCTGCTCATCGAGCGGGCCACCGGGGAAGGGCTCGCCAGTGGTTTCTTGGTAGATCCGCGGCAGGCTGTCTTCGACCTCGTGCTTGTCGAACACCCAGATCCGGCGGATTTCGTGCAGTTCATCGAGCGTGATCAGTTCGATATTTTGCACATGTTCGGGGGCGTGGGCACGGATCCAGGTTTGGGCCTTGAGTAGTTCCTCCAGCCACTCCTGCCGGTAGGACTGCAGGTAGGGGCCATGGATGGCGCCGTCGTTGAACAGCATGACCTTGCCGTTCATCCGGCGAAAGTCGCGGGCCGGCTTGTCCGGGCGTGGGAAGGGTGCCTTGCGGCCAGGCGGGAGGTCGGGGTCGCCTTCCTCGTAGTGGCCGAAGGGCGCGTCGAGCTTGTTACGCAGCTCCAGCAGGGGGAGCATCCACTCCTTTTCCTCGTCGTTCTGGATCATCGCGGACATGGACTTGTCCTCTTCGACCAGGGTGCATGTCCAGCAGCCGAAGCGGCTGGAGCCGCAGGAGGGAGTGCTGGAGTCGACCACCAGCGGGCATTCGCCGTCACCGGAGGCGCCCTGGTACATGGTGAGCAGGTCCTGATTGTTGTAGCCCCAGGGATTGGGCTTTTGCATCAGGAACTCCCACACGTCGTCGTTGGTCCAGGCCTCAACGGGGCTGTAGACGAGGGAGTTGGGCAGGTTGGCGTTGGGTGAGAGACGATCGCGGACACGTCGCTTCTCGTGCTTTTCCATCGCGCGGGCACGGGCTTGACTCTCCGCCTTACGGATGCCCAAGACCATGATTGCCTCACCGTGGGCGGCGACCACGCTTCGGATGAAGGTGTTCGACGGCTTGATCTTCAAGCGCTCGGTGCACCAGCGGAACTTCGGGCGCGGGGCAGGGTAGCCTCGGCCGATCAGATTCACCCAGAAGGTGTCCTTTATCTCCGGCGTGAGGCGGTGCGGCTCGATCGGGAGGTCTTGTGCCTGTGCCGCATCCTGCATGGTGCCCAGGGAGGCGGATACCCACGCGGCAACAACCGGGTTTTCTACCAGCGTGTCGGTGGAGATGACGTGCACGGTCTTGGTGCGCTGCTCGGCGGGCAGGTCCTTCAGGGCCATCCACACCAACTGCAGGACGGCGGTGGAATCCTTGCCGCCGCTGTAGCCGATGACCCAGGGCACCTGATCGGCAGTGTAGAGCTCCCGGATCTCCTCGGTCAGTTCAGTGACGACCTCCTCCAAGGAGCGTCCGTCGAACGGCTTGCGACGTACGGGGGTGAGCCCGAGGTTGAGGGGGATGGTGGTCATGCCTCGCCTCGCAGGTATGCGTCTTCCACGCGCTGTTCCTCTGGGCTCAGCTCCAAGCCCAGATGCTTACGCAGATAATTAACGGTAAGTGTCACGTTCTGATGGCTTTTGGAAACGCGGCCGCCGACGATAGCGCGTCCCTCCCAATCGGCGTTGGCCCGGCTCCAGTCCACTTGTTTCAGCGGAACCACCCTCTTCTTCCATGAGGACGCCTTGCTGGAATCTCGCAGGAGCGAGTTGCCGATGCGGCCGAGTGCATGCAGGGCGATCCCATGGCTGTGAATGAAGTCTCTGCGCATCTCCTGAGCGGACAGGTGCTTGTCACGCACCATCGCCCACTCGGGCAGTGCTGTGTCCATAGCTCCCCAGAACTCCTGCGTCAGCCCAGCCGCCTCTTCCTGCTTCAGATCGAGGCCCTGGAGGAGGGACTGGTTACCGAAGTACAAGGCACTCAAGGTGAAGAGTTTGCGGGACCGGGCGGAAAGGGTGCTTTTTTCCATCTCCACGAAGCCCTTGAAGATAGCCGAACGTTCGGCGAGAGACCGGGTGATCTGTGCGTTGACGTCCCGGTGGTCGTACAGGACACCGATGGAGCGCGCGGGGCGGACGGCATGCCGATTGAGGTCGGCGAACATCTGCTGGGACCGGGCGAGTCCGGTGTCGTGGAAGAAGACCACGGCGATGGTCTCATCCCCCAGGTCAGGGCTTTCCTTCAAAGCCATCTCGATGGCGGCGCGACGGTGCTGCCCGTCGTTGATGAGGAAGCGTGCGTCCATCGGGATACGCAGTTGCCCGGTACGGTGGGCGGCGCCTTCTGCGCCCTCACACTCGAAGACCATGTCCCCGTCCACAGAAGCAGTCAGGGCGCTGAAGACATAGTCCTCGGGGTTGTCCAGGATGTAGCGGGCGAGCGCCGGCAGGCGCCCCTTGTTCAGGACGCGCTGGGCTCTCAGTTCGGCAGATAGATCATCTTCGTCGAAGAGGAAGATCTTCGGGATGAGTCGCAGCGGACACATCGACGCGTAGAACTCCCGCCCCGCCTGCACCCCGCGGATCGCCGGGAAGGTGTATTCAAAGCCATTAGACGTTCGCGAGACAGCCCGCCCCGCAGCCTTGCTCGCCGCTTCAGTCTGCACTGGTGCACTCTAGCGTGTACGTACGTCTCCTGAGAAACGTACGCAGCCATCGACTCAACGTACCCAGGTGCGCGAAGTGACGTACCCCCGCTCACCCAGCCATGCACCCGCTACCCGAGAAGCATGCGGGAACAAGCACTGCCGTTGCACTGTTGGATGCTGCGGCGGTTGCAGCATGTACGTTAATTAGTTGACGTACGAGCTGTTGCGGAAGCGGGCAAAGAGGCGGGTGAGCGCCGTGGTGGCGTATCTGGATGTTGCGGCAACGACACGGGTGGATCCTCGGGTCGCCGAGGTCGTCTTGCACTGGATGACCGAGGACTTCGGCAACGCCGGCAGCCGCACACATGAATACGGCGCCCGTGCCAAGAAGGCTGTCCAGCAAGCCCGCTCCTATCTCGCGGGCACTGTGGGTGCGAAGACCGAAGAAGTGATCTTCACCAGCGGGGCAACGGAGTCCAACAACATCGCCCTGCTCGGCCTCGCCCCACACGGTGAGCAGACCGGCAGGAAGCACATCATCACCTCCGCCATCGAGCACAAGGCCGTCCTCGAGCCCCTGTTGCACCTCGCAGAGACCCGCGGCTTCAATGTGGACGTTCTCGAGCCGGGCGCGTCCGGTCGTATCAGCGTCGAGCAGGTCATGGAGTGCCTGCGCCCCGACACGCTCGCGGTGTCCCTGATGCACGTCAATAACGAGACTGGTGTCATCCAGCCGGTCGCCGAGCTGGCCGAGCGCCTGCGGGCCACCTCGACTTACTTGCACGTGGACGCCGCCCAGGGATACGGCAAGATCGCTGGCGATCTGTCCGCGCCGATCGACCTGATCAGCATCAGCGGCCACAAGATCGGCGCCCCGATGGGTGTCGGCGCACTCATCACACGACGCCGCGGCTGGGACAAGGCGCCGCTGGAACCGATCATGTTCGGCGGTGGTCAGGAGAGGAAGCTCCGCCCCGGCACCCTGCCCGTCCCGCTGATCATGGGCCTCCACGAGGCTGCGAAGATCTTCCACGAGAGCCGGGACAACTGGGAGCGCGACGCGCGAGCGATGCGAGAGCAGATCTTGAAAGCGCTCGGCAAGACACGCTTCAGGATCAACGGCGACCAGACGCATACCGTGCCGCACATCCTCAACGTCTCTTTCGACCAGCTCAACGCTGAAGCGCTAATCGTCCGGCTCAAGGACCAGATCGCCATTGCAACAGGATCGGCGTGCACCAGCGCCTCCTATACCCCTAGCCACGTACTCCAGGCGATGGGCCTTCCCGACGACGTGGCCGCAAACGGGTTGCGGTTTTCCTGGTTCCCTCCGCAAACGAGAGATTTTGATCCGCTGCCCATTGCCGAAACCATCGCCCACATGCAGCCCCAGGAAAGCTAATCAGCCCTAAGCCTCGGCCCGACGCACCAGCCGGTGCCCGCGCAGCTGCCGGCCACATCTGACGAGCTCAGCCTCCCAGCCGTTCTCGGTCCCGATCAGGTGCGGCCGTTCGTACAACCCGGCCCGCATCTCAGACTCGGTCAACCGGCGATATCGCGGCACGTCCGGATCATCCGGCGCCAGAAACTCGTGCTTGCGGTGAAGCAGAGGGCGGTTGGCCGAGCCCTCGTAGGAGAGATGGGACGCCTGGAGCGTTTGCAGATCCACTACGTAGGAAGACCGGATCCGCGGATGCGGGTCTTTGTCAAAGTCTGGGTAGTCCAGCCATGACACCGCCCGCCCCTGATGCTTGAGCTTTGCCACCGTCCACTGCTCCGGGCGGCCAGCAGCGATCGATGCGCAGTGCTCGTACAAACGCAAGACCGTCGGGATCCGCTCCAGCGTACGTCGATGCACATATAGCGCTGTCGGTGTCATCTTGCCTGCAATAGAGGCGTTCATGGCATTGCGTACATAACCGTCGTCGCGAAGCTTGAGCAGCAATCGATCAGCGCGCTGACACGCTTCCTTATAGGAACTAAAGAACGTACGCACGTCCTGCTGCAAGCTCACCGGCAGACTCGCGAACGGCCCACGGCCGTTAAACAGTTCCACAGCCAAATAGAGCAACGTGTTCAACGTCGATCGTTTAGCCCCGGCAGTAGCACGCTCAGGTCTAGCTCCTTCCTGTACCAACCTCTTGACCTCACCAGGCCGCAGGTGGGCCAGCAGCTCCGCAACGGTCCGCGGCATCTCCTCAATCCGCGGCGGACGCCCCCGGCGCTCAAAGAAGTCCACAACGGCACTCACCGCCGAGGCAGTGTTCTCGGAGGCAAGCCACTCGGCATCCGGGATCACGCGGTACGCCAGATAGCTCAGACGGGCACCCTCGTCTCGGAACGCATACACAACCCCGGGCGCTGCTGCTACCACCCGCGCACCGGTCACCTGCTCCACGTACTCCCGCAGCTCACTCGCGGCATAGAGATGCTGGAAAGTCTGCCGACTCGTCAGCAACCCGTCGCCGAACTCCTGCCCGCGAACCTTCGACTTCTCCCATGTCAGCCGCGCTGAGACAACCAGCAGTGTCGACGTCAGCCCCCATGCCTGCTCCAAGGTCTGCCGACGCTCGACCGGATCCTCGATGACGTTCAGCACGTAGGTCAGCAACACCACATCGCTGGCAACCAGTTGGGTATCGGAGCGGTAATACGGATCCCAACCCGTCACTTGGCAGTCCAGCTGCTGCAACGCTCGGACATCGTCGCCACGGCCACAGCCGTAGTCGAGGATCGTCCGCTCGGGTACCAACTGGCGATCCGCAAAAGCCTGACGCGCGGGCACCGACAAGGCCATACGCCCGATCGCCGTCCGGCGACGCTCACTACCCCAGATTTGCTGCATATCAGACACCTGCGTTTAGGTAACGACACCGATCAGCAGGGTAGAAGACGTCAGCTCTGCACGCCTACGCAACGGCGGACATGCCCCAGTCCCAGCAGATCACCGTCACGTGTGGCCGCCGGATAGAGGCTGGACGCTTCCTCATCTCCAGGTGAAGGATGAGAGACGATGCCTGGCGAACCTACCGAACATGGTGGAGTGGCCTGCACGGCATATTTGTTGGCGTCGCTGGACGCCGACCCGCTGACCACGGCCTGCCTACCTTAACCGGAGCTTTACAGCAAACCGGCCAAGCTATCGGCTACTTCCTGTTAGGTAAGAACGAAGGCGCGATGAATCGACTAGAAACCCAGGGGTCGTGCCGACCGCAAACAACCATCAGATTAGTTGGCGTTAGCGCTCCCCCGACGCTAAACGGTGCTACAAAGAGTTCACTGTTGTCCAGACGCGCTGGGCATGTCGCTGCCGCTTCACAACGCCCGCGAGCAGCAATCACACGCAGGATCCAAAGGGGTTGCGGAAGTGTAATCGCACCAATCTTAGGATCTGGATGCTTTACAACCCCTGCCGCCCACGCTTTAGCATCGTACACACTCCACAGTTTGCTCTTGGTGAGATTACACCATCCGCAAGCTAGGTAAAGGTTATCCTCATCCGTCGCCCCACCCTCCGCAACCGGAATTTTATGGTCCAGCTCAATGCGAAGATGCCTCGCATTCAGCCCTCTAGGGCGAGTGAAGTCAACCAAAGTCAGCGGCATCATCTCCTGTTGCGTTCGACGAAGGAAAAGATCTCGCGCATGCTGCGTGAACTGGTACCCACACAGATAACACCTTTGATCTGGGGCACTGTTAAACCACACTGCTTGCTTCAAGGCCGCGCTTATCCGCTCGCGCCCTACCCCTCTGCGGGCTTCTATCTCGCGCCACGCAAAATCTGCAAGTTGAGTAGCCGCAAGTTCAACTTCATCCTCGGGCGCATGCTGAGCGAGCATTCGCAGCTGGGCAAAAATCTCTACATAAACATGACCGATATTACTTCCAGATTCCACGTGTCTGGCCAAGTCGACCAGCCCCTCCAGGAACCAACGACCGACTGTGATGGCATAGTCGGCTTTCAGAAGCCACTCATTTTTGCCCAGAATTCCAGAAGGGGCGCTGAGGCCTGCTACCTCTCGGAGTCCGCTTTCTGTCCATCGAGTGGGTAGCGTATCCGCGAGTACCTTGTAGAATTTGCTGATCCCGTGAGTGTCCATACTGGGGGCTACGGCTTAAATTTCTTGGGAAGTCCGCTTGCGGGTACTTTTCGATACTCTTGCCAGTTTTGCGCCCAAAGCCTTTTTACAGCCAATTGATCTTTCTTGACGTTCTCAAGCCTCCAATCTCGATTGAAGTACGAGGAGCTCACTCGGCCACCCTTAAGCCAGTCATTAATAGTCCGCTCGAAGTCATCCAGATCTGCTAGCGACTCCGACTGCGTGTAGAGAAAGTCGAAGTAGTCGGCAGCAAGGATAGTGAGTGAGACTTTATTGAATAGGTTACTTACAGCTGTACTTCCCCAACCATTATAGGTTTCAGCTTCGATTGGGTCACCAAAATGGTCTCGCACGCGCGAGAAGAACCTAACGAAGATGTCCCGCCACGGGCCATCGGGACGCGACCACTCCTCAAACCTCTCCTCATCTGTGCCTGGACCCACAAGGCCGCACTGGGGGAAGTACTCCATCTTCCAGGCGCGCGCATAGTCGATCTTCTGGTTAAAGGGGCGTCCACCCCGCAGCTCACGAAAAATCGAAACAAGACCACGCAGGACCGTCCACTGCAGGAGGTCGGCGCGATCGCCAGCCATCCCTGTCTGCACGAGACCTCGAAATGGACTGTCCTCTGAACGGGTCAAATATGCTACGGATTGAGAATCCTCTAGCTTAATCCCGGCACGGCGAAGACGATCTGCAACTGCAGATAGCTCAGTTCGGCTTAGGCTTGTCGAAACAATGGTCCCAAGTAGCGCCTTACCCATCGGGGTCGCCTTTTGATTAACGACCACAAACTGAAATACATGCTCGCTCGGACTATCATCCATCAGCAATGAAACCGGAAGCCGGCGAGACTGACTTTCGATCAATTTTTCTGCGGCTAGTTCAGGCGAAGCTCCACCTTTCACCGCATCAAGGATCTTCGCCTTCCCATCATTGCTCTTAATGCTTTGACGGGCAGACTCGACAGCTCCTCGTAGTCTGTGCTGCCCATCAACAAGAACGACAGGCTTCAAGTAGGCGAGAAGTGCCGACTTCGTGAATCCCTGAATTTCCTCAGCGTCCTCGGCACCTCGCTGCTCTAGTACACGGATGCGGGCGCGCAGCTCAGTATAGAAGTCAACCAGGTGTGTTTCCTCTGCGAGCATCACAGACGCTGTGGCTTCAGCGTCATCTATAGTCGACTCATCCGAGCCTAGATTTTCGTTGCTGTCTGAGTCTGAATCATCGATGTCGCGATCATTATTTTCGCTATCTGGTTCCGCTTCCAGCATCTCCAAGCGCATGATGGAAGCGACGCGCGCCTCGTCTACTACGTCATCCCCAAGACTGCTTACTCGTGATTCAAGATGCGCTACGATCCGCTTCAGCATCGTCATCATCGACAACGATGAGTAGTCCTCGTGAGTAATGCTGAGCCGACCGAACGGCGAACCGGGTGAGGTTCGAGAGAATTGAACTCTCTGATTGTCCTGAAGGGCACCGAGTAGCGGGTTTTGAACCACATTATTGCTATCAGCGAAAAACTTCATCAGTTCTGTGATGCGCCGGGGATCCTGTTGACGCTGAAAACCTGCCGTCTCTTCATTTGCTAGCTTCCGACGCTCTGGAACACCTGCCCACTGTTCAATTTCCACTGCGGAGGCTGAAAAAAGAACTAGAGGCTTACTCTCTGGAGTCTGATGGACGAGAAAAGCATCATATTCTTTGACGATCTCACTCATGCATCCTCGCAGGCTGGTGGCCCTGGTAGCTGGGCAGTTGCCATACCATACCCAACTCTGGGTGCTACCGTGGCAATTGAGGTTGTACGAACCGCTCGAGGGGCCGACCCGCGGGTTTCACCCCCCGAGCAGAGGTATGCGACATGGGGACGGCCTGACGACCAGCAGTGGGTCAGGCCGCGCGCTCCCCCCTTGACCTCCGGCTCTCGTGAGCTCGGAGGTCAGGGTGTCTTTCGTCGCTCTCTCAGCAGGCCACCCAGCCGCATGGAGCCGACTGGGGCGAGCGCCTTCACCATAGACGGTGCCGTGAAGCCGTGTGAGGTGCGTGTGGCCTATTCGTGGACCGCCGGGAGGCTACACAGCGCTTGCGAGGTTTTAACCAGGTGAAATACCTGAGACTCACGGGCCCTCCGGAGCCGTTGCAGTACCGCGGCTTAAACCGGCCGTCACAGCTTCCCTTCCTGATCAACGACACCGCAGCATGGCTGAGGTTAGTTGGGGTGCGGCAAGGCACACGCGTGCGTGGTCGGTCGACGCGCCCGCCGTCGTGGCTGGCTGTCGTCGGCTGAGGTTCAAGCCTTCGGAGAAGGGCGGCTTTCTCTGCTCCGGTGCCCGAAGTCTCAGCGGTAGCCGGCATAACGCAGCGCGGAGGGGAGCCGAGTCTTGCTCAGGCTCCCCTCCCCGGTTGAAGCGGAGGGACATCGGCGGCAGGCGTCGCTTGCGGCCGCTGTTTCAGAAGCGGTGCGGTTCGCTCATCCCCAGGAGGTGACCGCGGCTGGTTGCTACGCGGAGCACGTCCCGAAGGGTCCCGGTCAGTTCCCCGGTCAACCGGCGTAGGTCCTCCTGGTCCGGGTCCTGGCCGTCGAGGGTGTCCGAGGCGCGCTCCAACAGGGCCGCTGCCGTGACGAGTTGTTCCTCTTCGATGTTGTCCGCCAGGCGGGACATGTAGCCGCCTTTGTCATCCGTGCTCAGGTAGCAGGGCTTGCCCTCCGGGCCCGACCACGGGAGAAGGCGCAGTTCGTTCCGTGCTGTCATCCTGCCGTCTGCCTCTCGTCGAGAGTGTGGTGAGTGCTGAAGACTGCGTCGGCTCGATCCCCTGGGAAGACCAGAAGGGCCGCCTCGACCACTCGGCCAGTGGAATCGGTCGCGACGCGCGTGATCGCCAGAACTGGCGTGACGGAGTTGGTTCGCAGGGTCGATGACTCGTCCGGCGTCGGCGGGCGGGCGCAGACCGTTTCCCGAACAGCAGCCGGCGGAGGGCCGAGTACGGCGAATCTCTTGGCTGCCTCCGGGCACGAGGGTTCGTCGTCGAGCACGCCGGCCGGCGCCAGGTCGCGCGGGATGTAGATACGCGCCAGTCCGTGAGGTGACTCCCCCTCGTGGCTGACGCAGAAGAACTCCGCGAGTGGACTGCCTGTCGGCACCCTCAGGAGGGTTGTCAGGTGTCCGTCAGCCTGAACCGTGGCAGTGCGAACGGTGACGTGTAGGGCCGTTTCAGCGGCGGTCCACGGGTCCAGCGTCCCCCAGCCGCCGACGTACATGATCCGGCGGAGAGGGCGGCGGACGAAGTTGCCCTTGCCGTGGATCTTCTCGACGAGGCCTTCGCCCTGGAGCACCGCGAGGGCACTCCGCAGCGTTGCTGTGCTGACCTTGTACCGGTCGGCCAAGCCGGTCTCGGACTGGAGTCGTTCGCCGGGCTTGAGATGGCCGGTCGTGATCTGGTGCCGGAGATCGTCGGCAATGTCGTGATGGCGAGAAGACACGGGCCGGGTCACCGCCTTCTCAGGATCCGCACGGCGACGAGCCGGGTTCGCGTGTGTATGGTCAGCAACTCGCCCGAGTCGAAGAGGATTTGCTTCGCGCCCTGGGAAAGCTGGAAGAGGTCCTGCACCCGGCACGCCCGGCCTCCGAGTTGGATGATGTCGCCGCGCTGCACGGTGGCCGCGGTCACTTCGACGTTGGACGCCAGCGTGCCGCCGGGTGCCCACTCCCTCACCGCTGCACCTCCGAAGGCGTCGTCTGCCCGGACATTGAATGGCACGGGCAGTCGCACGCCTCGTAGACCACCGGGAGGTCGACCGGCGCCGAGGCCGGAGAGGACTCCGCGCAGGCGTGGTGGGTGCCGATCCGGCACGCGGTCGATCGGTAGGGGACGACCGAGGCGTCCGTGACGCGGGTCTGCCGACGGGGAGGCATCACTGGACCCCCACCAGGGCCGACCACGCACCGGCCGGCAGATACGGAGCGACGACCACTTCGCGCGTCCTCACGCGTTTTTCCCAGGCCAGTACGTACGGGCGGACGAGCGCGATGTCCTCACCCCTAAGCATTTGCCGGTGGTCCACGTCGTCGAAGGCGCGTCGGCGGACGGCCGTCGTCCTGTCCGGAGACAAGGAGGAGGCGGGGGCGGCCGACGGCCCGGAGGTCGCTAAGGGGCGGCGGTGCCTGCCCCTGGGGAAGTGCCGCTCTCTGGTGAGCGAGACGGCACGGCGGATACGGTTGAGCACGCTGTTCAGCTCCTATCGCTGATGGCCCGGTCCCCCGACATCGCCCGTCGTGGGGACCGTTTTGCGTACGACCGCCCAGAGGGTGCGGCCGTTCATGCTTGTGGCCAGGAGTCCGAATCGATCGGCCTCCGCCACTACGTCCAGGACCTCCCGCCATAGCTCGGCGGAGACCGTGTCCGGCACCTCCGCTTCGACCGACGTGTGCCGGGGGTGTTCCTCCACTCGAGTGAGGAGCCCGAGGGCGGACAGCCGGGCGGCGAGGGCCGCCGCGCTAACTCCCGAATCGGGCACAGGGCAGCCTCCGTCCACCAGCGATCACTTTGAGTGAAGCTAGTTAACTAGATTAGAGCTAGTGGACTAGATTTTCCATATGCCTGAGCAGCCGCCCTATCTCCGCATCGCCGACGAACTCCGGCGGCGGATCGCGGAGCACGTGTGGGAGCCGGGAGACCGCCTGCCCTCCCGCGCCCAGATCGGTGAGGAGTGCGGCGTGGGCGAGAACGTCGTACGCCGAGCGCAGGAGTTGCTGATCTCGCAGGGTGTGTTGGAAGGCCGCGCCGGATCGGGCACGTACGTCGCCGAGCCGCGGCAGCGTGTGCGGGTGGTCCGTTCCTCGGCGCGCGAGCAGCCCAACGGATCGCCCTTCCGTGCGGACATGAAGTCCGTCGGCAGGCAAGGGGACTGGGAGAGCCGGACCGACGCCAAGGTGCCTGCGCCAGCGGAGATCGCGGCACGGCTGGGCATCGCCGAGGGCGAGCCGTGCGTCCGTACGACGTACGAGTTCCTGGCGGACGGCAGGCCCGTGCAGCTGTCGACGAGTTGGGAGCCGTACGACCTCACCGCCGGCACGCTCGTGGTCCTCCCCGAGGGAGGGCCGCACGCCGGGGCAGGCGTCGTGAACCGCATGGCCGCGATCGGCATCACCGTCGGCCACGCCGTGGAGCAGCCGGAGCCGCGGCAGGCGACCGCCGAGGAGGCATCACTACTCGGCATCCAGAAGGCCGCGCTCGTCACGCACATCCGGCGGACGTACTACAGCGACGGGGGACGGCCCGTCGAGACGGCGGACATCGTCGTGCCCGCCGCTCACTGCGAGATCGTCTACGAGATCCCGATCAACCGTTAACGAGACAAGGCCGCCTCATGCCGTAACCCCTCAGCTCGTATCGTGACGTCATGCGAAACGAGCGGCACGATGAGCGGCTGTCGGACGAGGAGTTGGAGCTGTTCCTCCAGTACCTCCACAGGTTCGCGAACCACGACCTTGACCTCTTCGCCCTCATGCAGGTGGGAGATCCTGAGCACCCCGCCTTCGTGTCCTTCAGCAGGAAACCGGAAGCGGGTGTCGAACCTTCGGCCTACCGGCGGCCGTAGACCGACTTCGGGCCCTGTCGAATGCGTGTCGACGGCAGGTGACGAACTGCCAGGAGAAGAGGTTGCTGCCCAGGTCAGCGACCGATCACGAGTGAATGCACCAGGCGCCTTCTAAGCGCTTGGCCGCAGGTTCGAGTCCTGCCGGGGGCGCCAGTCTCCGCCCTCCCTCCGGGAGGGCTTTTCTGCTGGACATGAGGGCGCGGTTTCCCGGCGGGCGCCCCTACCTTCGACGGCGGATGTACCAGGCGGCCGCCACCACGATGAGGATGGCAACCACGAAGGCCAGCATCGTCATTGGGCCGTGGTACGAGCGGTACGTCGTCAAAGCGAGCATGTACGGACGGATACCCAGAGTCGGCTCGGTCAGCCGACAGTCCCCATGTGTCCGAAATGACGTCCGGGCATACCCTGGAAGTGGGTCCGCGCACTCTCACGTGCAGCGACCCGGAAGGGCGGTCCCGGTGTGCATACGCCGGGACCGTTGAAACAGCGGCGCGCATTGTGGCGAGGATCGCCGGGCCGGCGGTGGCGGGCGTGCGCGCGAGGGGCGGTGGGTTCGCCCGCGGCATGGGGGCCATGCGCGAACGGGTGCCCGGTACCGGCGGCAAGGCCGTCACCAGTGGGGTGAAGGTCGAGGTCGGCGAGGTGCAGACCGCGGACCGGCGACCAGCGACGGCCGTTCCCTCGGGGGACATTCCCCCGGCCGAAGTGAGCCGACCTTCAGGAGCGGTCCGTTCGGCCTCTTCGGGGAGTAGCGTGAAGTCATCGGGAGTATTCCGCGCACCGGCCCCGATGCCGGTGTCGTTCCCGGTGAGCGACGACACCGGTCGGCTGCCGCCGCGCAGGCGCCCGGAGACAGGTCCGCGCGATGTCCGCGACCACCACCCGCTCCCGGCCAACGGCTGCCCCCTTCCGGGCCCCGACCGCGCGCCTGGCGCTGAAGTCCGCGAGCCCTTCCGCAGGACCCGCCGGGCTGGACGGCGCCTGGTGGCCCCGTTCCCGTGATCTGCCGACCGAACTCTCCGCCTTGGCGGACGTACTGGATCCGCTGTGGGGTCGGATCACCCGTATCGCGGTCAACCCCCGTCACTGGCCGATCCTCCCGCCCAGGATTGTCGTCAACGGCCAAATGGTCCGGGTCGGTTGCCTCACCACCGAGCTGGATCCGCACGGGATCGCTCTGCTGTCCTACACGGCAGGCCGCTGGAACCTCCTCGTGATCCCCCCAGAAACCGGCGCCCCCTCAGCCGCTCACCTGATGACCGCCGCGAGTGCGGACACCGGGCCACCGAGGACCGCGTCCGCGCTCCTTACGGCGGAGCGAAGTCACCGGGAAGGCGGAGAGGGTGCCGGTGCTCCCTCAGCACACGGACGGCGTCAGCGGCTCGCCGAGCGGTGTGACTCGCGCCCGGGCACGGCGTCGGGCACCCGTCACACGCGTGCGTGGAGCCCCCGTCACACGCAACCGCTCCGCGCGGGCACAGCGCCCCCCGCGCCCCCTCCGCCCGGGCACAGCGTGCAGCACGCAACCGCTCCGCCCAGACCAGCAAACAACCGTCGCGCGCCCGTCACACCCCACCGCTCGCCGCCGCCATGAGCGGTTCCGCCGCCTCCGGGGGCGTATCCGGAGGGACCACCAGCAGGTCCCAGCGGCCCCGGCCGGGTGAGAGCAGGACGATGGTGTGCGCGGCGGATGCGGTGAGGGTCCGGTGCAGTCGTACCGCCTGGTTGGAGACGAGCATCCGGCCGGGCACCGCCGACCAGGTGGTCCCGTTGACGGTGGCGCTGGTGATGTCGCCCCATGCCTGCGGCAACCCCCCGAGCAGCCGGGGCAGTTCGGTGAGGAGGTCGTACGAACGCGGCCACCACGCTCCGTCGATGGGCCGCGGCACGGTGCTGTGGGATGCGAGACGCAGCCGCAGGAGGGGTTGGGAGGGAAGCGGGGGCTGCACTGCGGTGGTCATGAAGGCTCCTGCCGACTGCCGTGCACGGGTGGGGTGGTCGATGTCAGGCGCGACGGGCCGCGACCCGCTCCTCGGTCGGCCAGCGCACGTCGTGCACCCAGCCGAGGCGTTCGAAGAGGCGGATGACGGTGGCCGAGGGGTCGAGCTGACCGCGGTCGACACCGTGGCGCGCGCTGGTGGGGTCGGCGTGGTGCAGGTTGTGCCAGCTCTCGCCGAAGGAGAGCAGGGCCAGCGGCCACAGGTTGGTGGCCCGGTCGTGATGCCGGGTGCGGAACGGGCGCTCACCGATCAGGTGGCACAGGGAGTTGACGCTCCAAGTGACGTGATGGAGCAACGCGATGCGCACAAGTCCCGCCCACAGCAGGGCGGTCACGCCGTACAGCCAGGTGCCGCCGATGGCCCAGCCCAGCCCGAACGGCAGGGCGAGCGTGAGGACGCACAGCGCCGGGAAGGCGCGGGAGACGGCGCGGATGTCGCGGTCGGCGAGCAGGTCGGGGGCGTAACGCTCCGACGGCGTACGGTCGTTGCGGAACAGCCAGCCGACGTGCGCGTGCAGCAGCCCGCGCAACTGGCCGCGCAGATGCGTGCCGTAGCGGTACGGCGAGTGCGGGTCCCCCGGCCGGTCGGTGAAGGCGTGATGGCGGCGGTGGGTGGCGACCCAGCCGATGACATCGCCCTGGAAACTCATCGACCCGGCCACCGCGAGCGCGATCCGCAGGGGCCGGACGGCCCGGTAGCCGCCGTGGGTGAGGCCGCGGTGGAAACCGACCGTCACACCGAGACCCGTGATCGCGTAGAAGAGGAGGGCCAGCAGGAGGTCGGTGGGGTGGACGAGACTTCCCCACAACAACCAGCCGGCAAGACCGAGCGCCACGAACGGAAGGACGACGATCGCCGCGGTCACCGTGACGTACAGTCGGTCGCTGCCGCTGCGCGCGGGCGCGGGGCCGTCCGACGGGAAGGGGGACGTCCCGTCATAGCCCTGAGGCGGCGGGGCGGGGTCCGACGGCGTGGACCTCGTGGACGTGGTGGGACTGAGTGGCATACGTGACTCCTCGGCCTGGATGCGGATGGCGCGGCCGGGGTCACGGGCTGCCCATAGAGGGACGTCGCGAGAACGGCGCCGGCCCGGAGACCGGCAGACGAAGGGCCCTCGCTCCCTCCACCGTACTCCGGCACAATGCGGGACGAGGCGGGCCGGAGCGATCCGGGACGGCGTACGACCGAGCTCGCGCCCAGTGGTCCGGGGGCGAACGCCTCCACATTCAGGCGGCCACATTTCTCCGCCAGAGCGGAACGCGGAGTAACATGGACATTACCAAGGGCATTTCGCACACCGGCTTCCACGCCGGGTCGTCTTCGGTGAAAGATGAAACCCGGGCCGCCGTCGACGCGGCCCGGAGACGGGTCCGCATCATGTCGGCGACCTTGCTTCCTCCCCTGCCGCACCCCGAGCCCGTCGCAGCCCCGGCCGCGCGTCTCGCCCTGAAGCCCGGGAAGACCGACGGCACCTCCCGTGGACTCCTGGACGGTGCCTGGTGGCCCCGCTCCCGGGATCTGCTGAGCGAACTACCGGCGCTCGCCGACACGTTGGACCCCTTGTGGGGCCGTATCACCCGAATCGCCGTCAACCCGGAGCACTGGCCGGTCATCCCCCGCAAGGTTCCGGTGGACGGTCACATCGTCAAGGTCGGCTGGTTCACCCGGGAGCTCGACCCGCACAAGCTGCTGCTGCTCTCCTACGGCGCCGAGCGCTGGGACCTGCTGGTCATCCCGCCCGAGACCGACGCGGAGACGGCGGCCCGGCTGATGGCCGCCGCGTCCGGGGACGACGGTCCGCCGCTGACCGCGAGCGCGCTCATCGCCGCGGACGAATCCCGGCACGGCGTCTCCGGGTCCGATGGCCCGCCGAGCCCGGACGACAGGACCGAGCGCCCGCCGAGCCAGGACAACAGGACCGATGCCCCGTCGAGCCCGGACGAGGCGTGGGAGGCCGAAGGCGGCGCCTCCGCGGTCTCCGCGGCCGTGCCGGAGCAGCCCGGTCCGCTCCATCGCGCCGGCCGCCTGATCACCGGCATATGAGGTGGCCACCATGAACGCCTTCCTGACAGCCGCAGCCCTCGTGGTGCTCATCGCGGCGGGCGCGTACGCGATCCACCGGCTCAACCTCCAGCACGCCGACAGAATCGCCGTGCACCGGTACAGCGACCCGCTGCCCGGCCGGGGTGGCCGCGGCACCCCTCAGCCCTCCGGACCGGACCGCTCCGAGTCGCCGCCCACCGGCGAACCGCGGGACCACCGCGAGGGACGCGGCCGGTTCCCGCCGCGCCGTCGCAGCCGTACGCCTCACCACGAGTGACCTGCCGAGCTGAGCGGCCCCCTGCCGGAAAGGGGGCCGTTCAGCTCGGCAGGTACGGCTGAACACGCCCCCCAGTGAGCCGCCAACCGCACAACCCACCACCCCCCTACCGGAATTAGGCTGCTTCGAACCCGTCCGTCACCCGCCGCGAGGACTACGCTGCTGGGGAGACGTCCCAGACCCCGGCGGCACACTGTTGCTTGAACACGGATGGCTGCGGGGCGCGGACTCCTGGTCCGCCACCCGGCGATTCCCTGGAGGGCACGGAGTGGGTCCTCCGTCCGGCCGCGCAGGCTGCCGGACCGGCCGCCGCTCCGCCTCCGCCGCACGTACGCCCCTGCCGCAAGCGCGCCCGGAGTGCCGTAACTCAGGCTCACCGGGCCGCTGCCGGATGGCTTCCGAACCGAGGCGTCATGCCCCTCTCCCAGCTCACCGTCCACCACCATGGCCACCGGGAACAGGCATTGATCACCCTGTACGGCGAGATCGACCTCGACTCCGCGCCGTCGGTGCGCAAGTGCCTGGAGCGGTGCCTGCGGGACGGTATCCGCACCATCGCTGTCGACCTCTCCCCCGTCACGTTCTGCGACTGCAGCGGACTCAACGTATTCCTCCACGCCGCGCAGCGGACCGCCGTCGCCGGGGGAACCCTGCGACTGCACCATCCGCCGGCCACGCTGGTCCGGATCGTCGACCTCGTCGGCTGCGGGCTCCTGCTCCTCGGCCCTCAGTCCGGCCGGCTGCCGCCCCCGCTCGGCGGCACCCCGCCCGCACCAAGGCTGGAGGGCCTGGTCACCAACCCGGCAGGCGGTGGCCCGAGTGGCCTCTGACCGGCGGTCGGCCCGCATCCGGATGCTGGTGGCCGAGCAGGCGGTCCGACGAGGCGCGCCGGTGAGCGTGATGGACGTGTGCACCGCTGCCGTGGCCGCGCTGCCGGTCGGCGGGGCCGGGCTGTCGGCGATGTCCAGGGCCGCGGTGAGCCATCCGCTGTGCAGCACCGACGCCATCAGCGAGCAACTGGAAGAGCTCCAGCTCACGTTGGGCGAAGGGCCCTGCGTGGACGCCTTCGTGCGCGGCTCGGCCGTCCTCGCGCCGGATCTGCTCACCGCCGAACTGCGCGACCGGTGGGCCGTGTTCGCCGACGCGGCCCTGAAAGCGGGAGCCCGCGCGGTGTTCTCGCTCCCCCTGCAGAAGGGGGCGATCAGCCCGGGAGTCCTGGACCTCTACGCCAGCGTTCCGACCGTACTGGACGCCGAGGAACTGGCCGACGCGCTGGCGTTCGCCGATCTCGCGACGCTGCTGCTGCTCGACACAGGGATCGCCGAGACGGGCGCGCCGGCCGGCGTACCGACGCCGGACCGCGGCTTCGAGGATCTCGGCGCGTACCGGGCGGAGATCGACCAGGCGAGCGGAATGCTCACGGTTCAGCTCGGAGTCGGCATCGAAGAAGCCTTCGTCCGGCTGCGCGCCTACGCCTACGCGCGGGAACGCCGGCTCGCGGACGTGGCCGCCGACGTGGTGGCCCGACGGCTCCGTTTCTCCCCGGACGCGGAGCCGGATCAGGTCGGGGAGCGAACCTGACGTCCGGTTCCGGTGGGGAAACGTGCGTACTTCCCGCCCCTTCGGGCAGGGGACTAGTCTCTATCGAGGGTGCCTACGATGGATCAAAAGCTTCTGGCCAAGACCTTCGTCGAGCTGGCCGACAACCTGGTCGCCGACTTCGACCTCATCGACTTCCTGCGCCTGCTGACCGACCGCTGCGTCGGCATGCTCGACGTGAGCGCCGCCGGGGTCCTGCTCGCCGACCGGGACGGCAAACTCCGTGTCATGGCCGCCTCCGACGAACAGGTGCGCCTGCTGGAGCTGTTCCAGCTGCAGAACGACGAGGGCCCCTGCCTGGAGTGCTTCCGCACGGGCGCCGCGGTGGTCGTCCCCGACCTCGGCGCGGCGACCGTCCGCTGGCCGCGCTTCGCGCCGGCGGCCCAGCGCAGCGGGTTCGGGGCGGTCCAAGCCCTGCCGATGCGTCTGCGGGACGAGATCGTCGGCGCCCTGAACCTCTTCCGCGCCCATTCCGGCCCCTTCGACCCGGCCGCCGCACCCGTCGCCCAGGCGCTGGCCGACGTCGCCACCATCAGCGTGCTGCAGCAACGCACCGCTGAGCGCAGCACGGTGCTCAACGAGCAACTGCAGACGGCGCTGAACAGCCGGGTACTGATCGAACAGGCCAAGGGCAAGCTCGCCGAACGCCAGGGCATCGACATGGAGCAGGCGTTCACCGCACTGCGCGGTTACGCCCGTGCCCACAACCGGCGCCTGGCCGATGTCGCCCGCGCCCTCATCGAGGATTCCGAACCGCTCGCCGGCCTGGGATTCTGACCCGCACGGCGTCGGCCACGAGCGGCAGGACCCCCGGACGGCAGGCCGGGGACGGCTCACCCGCGGTGCCCCCGGTCACGGCGGTCCCGGCGGTCCTCGCGCCGCCAGCGCGCCCGGTTCTGGCGGCTGTAGCGGCGGTCCCAGCGTTCCTGGCGACTCCGGCGCTCCTGGTACTCCCGGTAGTCCCCGGCACCGGAACGGCCGCCGCGGCTTTGGCCGCCGCCCCGATCGCCGCCGCCCCGAGTGCCGCCGCCCCGATCACGGCCGTGCCGGGTCGCGGCGTACAGCAGCACCGCCGCGGCCACCCACCAGAGGGGACTGAGAAAGCCGAGGCCGAACAGGACCGCGACGAGGACGAGAAGCAGGACAAACACAGTGGGCCTCCCGGGAGCTGGACACAGCATCGATACCGGGGACTGGGGCCTCATCCCACAGCGTAGTACGCCGGAAGGCCGCACCGGCATGCCCGCCGACCACCATGGCCGAAACCCGCGGCACGCGGGGCCCGGCGCGGAGATACCCGGTTAGCCTGGAAGAACACAGGCTCGGAGGCAAGCCATGATTCATGCAGCCGACATCCGCGAGTGGCGCAACCGCAGCGTCGTCGACCCGAAGGGCCACAAGATCGGCGTACTCGAAGCGGTCTACGTCGACACCGCCACCGACGAACCGGCCATGGCCACGGTCCGCACCGGGCTCCCCACCCGCCACCAGCTGGCCTTCGTCCCCCTCGACGAGGCCACCCTCGGCCCGGACTACGTCAGGGTCCCCTACCCCAGGACGCTGGTGAAGAAGGCGCCCTCGGTCGGCATGGACGACATCCTGCCCGCCGAGTCGGAGGAAGCGATCTTCCAGTACTACGACCTGCCCTACCAGCCGGGCCCGGGCGGCGAGCGGAAACTCGCGCGCCGCTGACCGCCCGCCCTCAGCCGCCCGAGGAGGCGTACGCGTCATGGCCCTCTTGCTGTTTCTGCTGCTGGTCGCCGTCGTGCTGGGAATCATCGGAGTGGCCGCAGAAGGGCTGGGCTATCTGTTGATCATCGGCATCGCGGTGCTGGTGGCCGCGCTGGGCATCACCGCCGTCCGCTGGTCCCAGCGCGCCGGTCACCGCCCCATCCGCTAGGGACGTCACCGTGCCGCTGCGCTGTGCCGTGCTCGACGACTTCCAGCAGGTCGCGACCGGGCTCGTGGACTGGGCGCCGATCGCCGAGGACGTGGAGGTGGTGTCCTTCGGGTTCCACTTCGGCGACGAGGACGCCCTGGCCGCGGCGCTCGCCGAGTTCGACATCGTGGTCACCCTGCGCGAGCGGGTCCCCTTCCCCGCCTCCCTGTTCGCCCGCCTCCCCCGGCTGCGCCTGCTCGTCGCCTCCGGCATGCGCAACAGCGTCATCGACTATGCCGCCGCCGAGGCCCACGGCGTCACCGTCTGCGGTACGGCCTCTTCCCCCACCCCGCCCGTCGAACTGACCTGGGCCCTGCTGCTCGGCCTCGCGCGAGGAATCGTGGAGGAGAGCACCAACCTCCGCTCGGGCGGCCCTTGGCAGTCCACCGTCGGCGCCGATCTGCACGGCAGCCGTCTCGGCCTGCTCGGCCTCGGCAGGATCGGCTCCCGGGTGGCCGGGATCGGCCTCGCCTTCGGCATGCGGGTCTGCGCCTGGAGCCAGAACCTCACCGACAAGCGCGCGGAGGAAGTCGGCGTCCACCGGGCACGGTCCAAGGAGGAACTTCTCGCGGACAGCGACTTCGTCTCCGTCCATCTCGCCCTCGGCGACCGCACCCGCGGTCTGCTCGGCGCCCCCGAACTCGCCCTCCTCAAGCCGACCGCTTACTTGATCAACACCTCCCGCGCGGCCGTCGTGGACCAGGACGCCCTGCTCGCCGCCCTGCACGCGGGCCGGTTCGCCGGCGCGGCCGTGGACGTCTTCGACACCGAACCGCTCCCCGACGGCCACCCGATGCGCACGGCACCCGGCCTGCTGGCCACCCCGCACCTCGGCTATGTCTCCCAGGCCAACTACCGCACCTACTACGGCCAGGCCGTGGAGAACATCAAGGCCTTCCTCGCCGGTTCGCCCGTACGGCAGCTCCCCTGACTGCGCGCTCACACCCCGTCGGACACCGCCGGACGGGTTACAGGACCGGGTGATCTCCCCCCGGGCCCCGTGACCAGCCGTGGGTCCCGGCGTTGAACGGAAAGTCCGGCGGCGCACCCTGCCGCCGGACTTACCGAGTCAAAGGAGAACGTGATGTCGCGCATCGCGAAGGCTGCCGCTGTCGCCGTCGGCACCGGTGCCATGGTGGTCGGCGGAGCCGGGATGGCCCTGGCGGACGCGGACGCCAACGCCACCGCCGCCCACTCGCCCGGCGTCCTGTCGGGCAATGTGCTCCAGGTCCCCATCCACATCCCCATCAACCTGTGCGGGAACACCATCAACGTGGTCGGCCTGCTGAACCCGGCCTTCGGCAACACCTGCATCAACAACGGCGGCGACGACAAGAAGGACGGCGACCGCGGCCACGGTCACGACCGCGGCCACGACAACGGCAAGGGCCAGGGCGGCTACGGCGGCTGACGTCCCGCACGTCTCCGCACCGCCCGTACGTCCCCGTACGGAACAGAGCCCCGGCACCTCCGAGCGCCGGGGCTCTGCCCTGTCCCTGCTTCCGCCCCCGCCCCCGGTCCCCCGTCACGCGTACCGGTAGATGTGGCTCACGTCCTCCAGCTGGTCCGGCGTCACGTCCCACGGCGGCAGCTTCTGGTGCCGGGCGACGATCCGCCCCCGCTGTCCGTCGCCGATCGCGGGCGGTTTGGCCGGGAGATACCGGTGCACCCGGTGCCGCCGCTGCCAGCGCGTCCAGCACAGGTCGACGAAGGCGTGGTGCAGCCAGAACACCGGGTCGTTGACGGAGGCGCCGCCGACCATGTCACCGCCGACCCAGCGGTGCACCCGGTTGTGATTGCGCCAGGCCACCGGGCCGCGCCCCTGGCCCCACCCCTCCAGCTTGTTGCGGAACCCCTTGCGGACGGTCGAGTCCCACGGCGGCGCGTCGTAGACCGGATCCGCCAGGGCCCACTCCAGATCGCTCTTCGTCGGCAGCGCGATCGGATCGCGCACCCGCCCGAGGTCGCGGGTGAGGAACTTGCCGTCCGTGACGTTCTCCCGGAGGGTCCAGTTGCCCTCCGCGTAGGCGAACGGCCCGGTCATCACCTGCCGGTCCGAGCGCCGCCCGGTGCCGCCGAGCAGGTCCGCGGTCCAGGGCGCGGAGGCCGCCGAACGGTCCTTCGTCCAGTCCCAGTACGGCAGCGTCACCGAGGGGTCCACCCGGCGCAGCGCCCGCTCCAGGTCCAGCAGGAACTGCCGGTGCCAGGGCAGGAAGGACGGCGTCATATGGGCCGTACGCAGTCCGCCCTCGCCGTCGGAGACGTAGTACTCGATGTGCATCCGCACGAACTCGTCGTACTCGCCCCGGCGTTTGAGCTCCAGCAGCGCCTTCACCAGCCGCCGCCGCTCGGTCCGGGTCAGCGTGCTGACGTCCTTACGCGTGTACGCCATGGTGGCCCCCCGAGTCCGTCTCCTCGTCCCGCAGCCGCTCCCCCGGCCCCAGTTCGTCGACCGCCGCACGGGCCGCGTCCAGCGGGGTGTCGTAGGAGCGGTAGTGGTCGATCATGCTCAGCCAGGTGCCGTCGGCCCGGCGCATCAGATGCAGGCGTACGCCGTCGACCGTGACGTACCACTGGGCGGCGCCGACGGTGGGGCCCACCGAGGTCCGGATGCCGCGGATGCGGCGGCCGCGGTAGGTCTCGTCGAAGGCGATCTCCCCGGGGGCGTCCAGTCCCTGGGCGGGGGCCTGCGGCCGGGAGGCCGCGACGACGGGTGCCAGCGTCAGGGCACCCACCGCCGCGACCAGCCCGCGCAGCAGGTCCCGCCGTCCACCCGGTCTCACCGTGCCCAGCGCTCCGGGCTCCGCGTCCACTGCCACTGTGCCGACGTCGACGACCATCGTGCGCTCCTCTTCCGGTTGGCTTGTCACAGCGGTAACCCCCACCCGGCCCGCCCGGTCACCACGTCCGCCCCGGAAACCGGAAAAGCCGAAGGGCCCGGTCGGCGGTGCGCGCCCCGGGCCCTCGCGAAGGCGCGGCTACAGGCCGGGCCCCGTCACCACGTCGGCGGCCGTCACGGTCTGAACGACCGGGGTCAGCACGCCCGCCTGCGGCAGCTTGGGCTCCGGCAGGCCGAAGTTGTCCGGGTTCGGCGGGGTGAGCGGGGCGTCCAGGGTCAGGCCCGGCGCCAGGGCGCGCAGGTCGGAGGCCGGGGCGTGGAGGGCGACGTGGTCGAATTCGTCGCCGAGGATGTGGGGCAGCGGCGCACGCAGGTTCCCGCCCGGCAGACCGGCGCTGACCGGCAGCTGCGGGATGACCCGCTCGGGGATGAGCCGGCCCTCGACGTACCGCGGGCCGTCGGGGGAGCCCGGCACCGGCACCGGGATCTCGGCGCCGAGCTGGGGCAGTTCGATGTTGAGGGACCTCTCCACGCCGTCCAGCGGCACCGGGACGGGGACCGTGCCGACCGCGGCGGCGGGGGCGGCGCCGGCTACCGCGGCCGCGAGGCCCGTGACGACGGCGGCGAGGGTTCCTCGGGTGGTCGACTTCATCTCAGCTACGGTCCCTTCCAGGGGTTCGGTGGATCGGCGTCCGTACCGCACAACGACTCCGGGATCAC
This sequence comes from Streptomyces sp. NPDC002779, assembly GCF_042888685.1. Taxonomy (NCBI): domain Bacteria; kingdom Bacillati; phylum Actinomycetota; class Actinomycetes; order Kitasatosporales; family Streptomycetaceae; genus Streptomyces; species Streptomyces sp. NPDC002779. The sequence goes on along the minus strand of NZ_JBIAQC010000002.1, from coordinate 338,672 downwards.
CTCCAGCGCACAATTCCCCCGATCGCCGCAGTAGTACGACCTACGTCCTGTCAGTTCGTCCAGAAGTCCCACCAGCGGGTGAGGATCAGCATCCCGACCGCACCGAGGTGCACCACCGCGAGCACCCAGGTGAACTCGCCGAGGAAGGCGACCGCCCAGCCCGGCGCGGGCAGCAGCCGCTCGCGCACGACGAGCGAGGTGACGTACCAGAAGAGGACGATGGTGGCGATCCACGCCAGACAGCACCACAGGCACAGGGCGTTGATCCGGTACAGCGACTCGAACTGGAGCCAGGACACGAACCCGACGCCGAACAGACAGCCCGCGGCGAGGGTCAGCCAGTACCAGCGCGGGAACCGGGCCCCGGCCAGCAGGCTGACGCCGACGCAGCCGACGACGGCGTAAGTGACCAGGCCCAGCATCGGGTTGGGGAATCCGAAGGCCTCGGCCTGGTCGCTCTCCATCACGCTGCCGCAGGACACCACCGGGTTCAGGCTGCATCCCGGGGTGAAGTCCGGGTCTTCCAGCAGCTTGAACTTGTCGATGGTGATGACCCAGGAGGCCAGCAGCCCGGCGGCGCCGGTGAGCACCAGCAGCAGGGCGAACCCCCGCCCCGCGCCCACGGTCCGCGCGGTCCGTCCCGCGGTCGTGGCCATCAGCCGCGCAGGGTGCGGGCCGGGAGCACGATGTGCGCGGCGGCGTTCAGGGTCTCGTCGGCGCCGACGAACTCGGCCAGCGCCTCGGGCACGATCGGCTTGCCGGGCTCGGCCTCGGGCCAGGGCCGGGTGGTGAACACGAAGTAGGCGTAGCCGCGTTCGGCGACGGCCCGCAGCCACTCCTGGGGCGGAGCGCACTGGGCGTTGAAGCCGGGCATGCTGACGACGGCCTGTCCGGCCTCGACGAGCAGGCTGACCGGGAGGCTGGGCTGGGCCGCGCCGTCGACGAGGTCCCCGCCGACCGGCAGGCCGTTGTTCTCCAGCAGCGCCGCTACGGCGTCGATCGAACCCTCCGGTCCCCCGGCACCGTCGCCGAGGGTGTAGGCGAGCAGATAGGGCATGTCGCCGCCGGGGGCCTCGCCGCTCCAGGCCATGACGACGAGCGTGCCGAGATCGGCGGCGCGGAAAGCGCGGCTCTCGCTTGAGGTTGAGGTCACCGCGCGACCTTATCGACGCATGAGAACGGCTCCGGAACACTGCTCACCCGACCGGGTGACGCCCCGCCTGGTGTCCACACGAACGAGTTACCCGTGCCTGGAACGAGGCCAGGCGACTCGGCGGCACATACCGAGGGCCGATTCCGTGCGCCACGAAATCGGCCGCTCCCGGTGCGCAATTGCCGAATTCAGCTCTGCACGGGGAGCCCGCCGAGCAGTCCGGCCTGGTTCAGGGTGGTGGTGGCGCCCTTCACGGTGCTGAGCATGGAGTCCTTGTTCTCGGTGTTGAGCGCGTTCGACTGGTTCTGGAGCGGCATCGCGTCAGCGGGCGACAGGCGGCCACTGGTGAGCGTGTTCCAGGCTCCGTTGAGGCTGGTGGGCGTGAGGTCGGCGGTGCTGTGGGCGAACGCGGGCGCGGCAGCACCGGCGACGACCAGGGAACCGGCAACGACAGCAGCGGCCTTCAGGGACTTCATCGTGTTCCTTTCTTCGGCAACTCACAGTCACCACGGGGAATTCTGCCGCCGTGCCTAACGACCTGACGCCGGACCGGAAACCCCGGGCCCGCATCCTCATATGAGATCCAAGAAAGACGTAGAGAAATTCAGAAAGCCGTTGTGCCGGTCAAATCAACCGGCACAACGGCTTTTTTGCGGCTTCGCCGTGTGTTACGGGGCGGGCGTCAGACCGGCTGGTGCGGCGGGTGCGCTCGGCAGTTGCGGCAGTCCGGCCAGGGTCGGGGCGGGCAGCTTGCCGCCGACCAGGGTGGCGGCGACCACGTCGACCAGATCGGTCAGCAGCCCGGTCACGGCCGAGGTCACCTTGCCGACGTCCCCGGCGGTGACGGCGGCGAGCAGGGAGTCGACGCCCTTCTGGAGGGCGGCAAGGGCATCCCCGACGAGGTCGGCGGGGGCCTGCGCGGCGGGTGCCTTGGCGTCGTCGAACTTGCTGAGCGTCGGCAGCGTGGCCGGCAGGCTCGGCGTGGCGGGCAGCGCGGGCTCGGCCGACGCGCTGGGCGCGGCGGGGGTGCTGGGCGCCGTGGGAACGGCCGGGGACGTGGGGACAGCCGGGGACGTGGGAGCGGCCGGGGACGTGGGGGCAGGCGGCGGGGTGGGGACGGTCGAGGTCGCCGAGAGGTTCGCGGCCGGAGCGGCGGCCGAGGCCTTGGTGATGGCGTCCTTGGCGGCCTTGCCGAGCTTCTCGGCGTCCGCGGCGGACAGCCGGCCCTCGTCGGCCTTGAGCACGTCGGTCAGCAGGTCGGTGACCGGCGTGAGCACACCACCGATGTCACCCAGGGACTTGACCTGGGCGAGAAGCGCTTCCGCGTCGGGGACGGGCGCGTGGGACGCCGCATGAGTGCGCTCACGGGCGGAGTCGTCGGCGGCCATCGCGGCTGGACCGGCGATTCCGAGCAGGAGGGTGGCGCACAGCGCGGAGGACGCGATACGCCGTGCGGGCAGAGCACGCATGGGTGTTCCTTTCGGTGGTGCTTCCTTCTTGTGCCCACCGTGAAATCGCCTCTCGCGCTCTGCAACCGTTCGAGTGCCCCGGGTGACCGCCCGCACGCCGTGCCGACGACGTCATGCCTGGTGAGAGGCGCGTCAAGGCTGCCGCGCGGGTCGGTGCCGGGATGCCCCGTTCGAGGTAACGCGAACCGGCCGCCCCGCCGTGGCGGATCCACGGAAGGGCGGCCGGTCAGGTTCTCGCGACGACGTCAGTCGTTGATGCAGGTGTTGCCGAACGCCGGGTTCAGCAGGCCGATCACGTTGATCGTGTTGCCGCAGACGTTGACCGGGATGTGGACCGGAACCTGGAGGACGTTGCCCGACAGCACGCCCGGGGAGTGGGCGGCGACGGCCTTCGCGTCGGCGTCGGCGGCGGCGATGCCGGCGCCGCCCGCAACGGCCGCGGCGGCAACAGACGTAAGGACCAGGCCCTTCGCGATACGCGACATGGAGAGGTGCTCCTTGGGGGTTGACACAAACAGCCGGGCGGGGATGCCCGGCGTTGTGTCAACGCGGGACGCGCACCGGGGTTGTGCCGCCAATGGGGTGATCCGGTGAGCGGTCCGGCTTCACCAATCCGACACACTTGTCCGGTTTCAACGGATTAATACGGATAGCAACTAGAGTTGCGGGCCTCCCGACGCGCCCCTATTGCCAGCACATCGCACCGTCCCCTCGCCATTCTCCCGAAAGGCATCCCGGTGATGCGCCACTGTCTGGGCCCGCCACAACTCCGCCCCGTTCGAACCGAGCACGGCGCCGCGAGCCGGTGGTGACCCGTGGGCCGTCCGGCTCGTTTCCCAGCGGGACGCAGTGTGCGCCGGCGCGCTCCTGGTCGCCGTCGACGCCCAGAGCCGAGGCGCGATCCCGCCCGTCCCCCGCGACACCCGTGAGCGAGGAAACCGCGCAATGCACCTGTCAGCCACCGACCCTCCGCCTCGGATCCTCCATCTGACCCAGCCCGTGGAGGGCGGGGTCGCCCGGGTCGTGACGGACCTGGTACGCGCCCAGCTCGCGACCGGACTGCACGTCACGGTCGCCTGCCCCGACAGCCCGCTGAGCGCAGCCCTGGGGATGCTCGGCGCCGACGTGCACGCCTGGCCCGCAAGCCGTGCGCCGGGCCCGACTCTTGTTCGAGAGGTACGGCGTCTGACGCAGGTGATCGAGGCGGCACGGCCCGATCTGGTGCACGCGCACAGCGCCAAGGCCGGGCTCGCCGGACGGCTCGCGGTGCGCGGGCGGATCCCGACCGTCTTCCAGCCGCACGCCTGGTCGTTCGCGGCGGTCGGCGGCGCCATGGCCGCCTTCGCGCTCAACTGGGAGCGTCAGGGGGCCCGTTGGGCCTCACGCGTGGTGTGTGTGAGCGAGGCGGAGCGGGTGACCGGGGTACGCGCCGGGATCCGCGGCCGGTACACGGTGATCCCCAACGGCATCGACCCCGAGCACTTCCACCCCGCCGCCGCGGGCACCGTACGCGCCGGGCTGCTGCCGGACGTCGATCCCGGGGCGCCGCTGGTGGTGTGCGTGGGGCGGCTGTGCCGGCAGAAGGGGCAGGACGTCCTGCTGCGGGCGTGGGCCTCGGTGGCGGAACGGGTGCCCGGAGCCCGGCTCGTGCTGGTCGGCGACGGTCCCGACGCCGCGTCACTGCGGGCCCGGGCGCCCGAGTCGGTGCTGTTCGCAGGGCCCGTCGCCGACGCCGCCCCCTGGTACCAGGCCGCCGATCTCGTCGTCCTGCCCTCGCGCTGGGAGGGCATGGCGCTCGCCCCGCTGGAGGCGATGGCGTGCGGGCGTCCGGTGGTGGTGACCGATGTGGACGGCGCCCGGGAGAGCCTGCCCCCCTCGCTGGAGCCGCACTGCCTGGTACCGCCGCGCGACCCGGCCCGGCTGGCCACGGCCGTCACCGAACTGCTGCGCGACCCGCTGCTGCGCGAGTCCCTCGGCCATCAGGGGCGCAGGCACGTCCGGTCCACGCACGACATGCGGCACACGGCCGAGGCGGTCGCGGAGGTCTACCAGGACCTGCTGGCCCGCCGCGTGCCCACCGAGCACAGGGAGTCCATCCACTCGTGACTGCCGACAGCACCGTCCCCTCGCCCGCCGGGCAGCCACGGGACCTGCCTGCCTCGCCCGTCTCCCTCATGCCGCCGCGCGGCGCGGCCCCGGGCTTCCGCTTCCCGGCCCGCAGACCCCGCCCGCGGCCCGCCTCCCCCGTACCGCTGCTGGCCGCCGACACCGCCGCCGCCCTGCTGGGCGCCTGGGTGCTCACCGGCGCCCAGCTCCGCCCGCTGCCGGCCGCGCTGCTGGTGGCCGCCGCGCTGCTGCTGCGCCCGCAGCCGTCCCGGACCGCGACCGGCGTACTCGACGAACTGCCCGCCGTCTGCGGCCGGACCGCGGTGGCCTGGCTGGCGCTGGCGACCGCGGTCGCCGCGTACGCCCCGGACCAGGCGCTCTCCGCGCGCACCCTCACGCTCGGCTTCCTGACCCACGCGGCGGCCGGCTGCGCGGCCCGCGGTCTGGTGCACCGGCGCCGGGCCGGCGCGCTGCTCGCCCGGCCGCGCGCCGCCCTCGTCATCGGACCGGCGGCCACCGCCCAGCGCGTGGCCGACGGCGTGCTGCGCCACCCGCGGTGCGGGGTGCGGCCGGTGGGCATCGTCGCCGACGACCCGGACGGCACCGAAGGGCTGCCCGTGCTGACCACCGGCGAGGAGGTCGAGCGGGCCCTGATCCAGAACGGCGTCCGTGACGTCCTCGCCGTGCACCCCTCCGTACGGTCCGAACGGGCGCCGCTGCTGCGGGCGCTCGCCGGGTCGGGGTGCGCGGTGTGGGAGGTCGACGCGGACTCCCCGACGTACGCCACCCGCGAGCAGCTCGCCGGGTTCGCCTGCCGCCGCCTCGACCTGGGCACCACCCGGCGCCGTGGCAGCGCGGGCAAGCGGGCCCTGGACATCACGGTGTCCGGAGCGCTGCTGCTGCTGGTCAGCCCGATGCTGCTGCTCTGCGCGGTGGTGCTGCGGCTGACCGACGGGCCCGGGGTGGTCTTCCGGCAGGAGCGCATCGGCAAGGACGGGCGCCCCTTCACCCTGCTGAAGTTCCGCACCCACCGCCCGGTCGACGAGCACGAGGCGGCCACCCGCTGGAGCGTCGCCGGCGAGGCGCGCATGTCGTGGTTCTGCCGCTTCCTGCGCCGTACCTCGCTGGACGAGCTGCTCCAGCTGTGGAACGTGCTGCGGGGCGACATGAGCCTTGTCGGACCGCGGCCCGAACGCCCGTATTTTGTAGGCAAGTTCAGCCAGACCTACCCCGGCTACGCGGCCCGCCACCGGATGCAGACCGGCATCACCGGCCTCGCCCAGATCCACGGGCTGCGCGGCGACACCTCCATCGAGGACCGGGCCCGTTTCGACAACGCCTACATCGACAACTGGTCGCTGTGGCAGGACATCTGCATCCTGCTGCGCACGGCGGCCGCCCTCGTCCGCCCGACGGGAAGCTGACCCGGTGGCCGGCCTCGCCCTCACCCCACCCCGGGCCCACCCCGTCCTCACCCCGGCCCTGCCCCTGGTGGCGGTCGTCGCCCTGCTCGCCCTGCCCCTTCGCGCCGACGGCGAGGGCGGCGCCGGCCCGGCCGACGCGCTGTCCGCACTGGTGGTGCTGTACTGCGCGATCCGGGTCGTACGGGACCGGCGGCGGCCCCTGTCCCGTACGGCCGCCGTGGTCCTCGGCCTGCCCGTGCTGGGGCTCGCGGTCGCGGCCATGGGCGCGGCCTCGCCGGGTGCGGGGCTCACCGGCATGGGCCGCTATCTCCAGGTCTTCGTCCTGGTCCCGGCGGCCGTCCTGCTGCTGCTCCGCGACCGGTCCGACTTCCGGCTGCTGGCCTGGTCGTTCCTCGCCCTCGCCGGGTGGCAGGGAGCCCTGGGGGTGCACCAGTACGTGACCGGCACCGGCGCCTCCTACCAGGGCGAGCCGGTCCGGGCGGTCGGCACCTTCGGGGCGCAGGACGTGATGGGGATGGCGACCGTGGTCTCCCTGGGCCTGGTGTGCGCGCTGGGTCTGGCGCTCGGCCGCACGCCGGTACGGCAGCGGATGATCGCCGCCGGCTGCGCCCTCGCCCTGCTCCTGCCGCTCGCCCTCTCCTTCAGCCGGGGCGCCTGGATCGCGACCGCGGTGGCCTGCGCGCTGCAGCTGGCGCTCGCCGGGCCGCGCCGGGCGCTGACGGTGGCCGCGGCGGTGACGGCGGTGGCCGTGATCCTGGTGGGCGGGTTCGGCCTCGGCTCGGCGATGCTGCAGCAGCGGATCAGCAGCATCACCCAGGTCACCGACGCCCCCGACCAGTCCGTCACCGACCGGTACACGATGTGGGCGGCCGCCGCCGGCATGTGGCGCGAACAGCCGCTGACCGGCGTCGGACTGAAGGGTTTCCCCGAGCACCGGGACGCGCACGCCTCCCTGGCGCTGTCCGCCGCGAGTGACACCGAGGGCGCGGGCACCGGGTTCCGCAAGCAGCCGCTGCTGTCCCCGCACAACATGTACCTCCTCGTCCTCGCTGAACAGGGCCTGATCGGCCTGCTCGCGCTCGCGGGCGGCTGGCTGGCGCTGCTGGTGTGCGTCCTGCGCAGGATCCGCGGGACGACCGCCCCGGACTGCGGGCTCGTCGCCTGCGGGCTGCTGGTATGGCTGCTGACCGACTTCGCGTACGCCGACATCGGCGGCCCCTCGACCGTGCTGACCGCGGTCTGCCTGGGCCTGGTGGCGTGGTGGGCACTGGCCCCGAGGACCGGGGAGGGCCCGGCACGATGACGGTGACGCCTCCACGGACCGGAGCCGACGGCCCGGCGACCCTGCCCCCGGCGCGCTCCGGGGAACCGGGGCCGGTGCGGGACGGCACCGGACTCGCCCCCGTCTCCGGGAAGTTCCTGGCCCGGGCCACCCTGCTCACCGCCGTGCTGTCCATCGCCGGCGCCCTGCTGGGGCTGGCCCGCGACCAGGCGCTGGCCCGGCTGTTCGGGGCGGGCACCGAGACGGACGCCTTCCTCGTCGCCTGGACGGTGCCGGAGTTCGCCTCGACCCTGCTGATCGAGGACGGCCTGGCTTTCGCCCTGGTCCCCGCGTTCAGCCTGGCGCTCGCCCGCCGCGCGCAGGGCGCCCCCGGCGACCCGGTCCGCTCGCTGGTCGCCGGCACGCTGCCGAAGCTGACGCTCACCCTGGTCGCCGCGGCGGGCCTGGTCGTCGCGACCGCCCCCTACCTGGTCGAGGCCCTCGCCCCCGGCCTGCCCGACGCCTCGCTCGCCGTCGACTGCACCCGCCTGACCGCGACCTGCGTGCTGAGCTTCGGGCTCGCCGGGTACTGCAGCGCGGCCCTGCGGGCGCACCGCCGCTTCCTGGCGCCGGCCGCGATCTACGTGGCGTACAACACCGGCATCATCACGGCGATGTTCGTCCTCGGCGGCCACTGGGGGGTGCGTTCGGCGGCCGTCGGGGTCGCGGTGGGCGGCGCCTTGATGGTCGTCATCCAACTGCCGTTCGTGCTGCGGCAGCTGCGGCGCAAGCCGGTCGCTCCGGAGGCGGCGCCCGCCGACGCGCAGGCGGTGTCGCTCGGGCTGGTCGCGTCGGTGCTGCTGTTCGCGCTGTGCCGTCAGTCCCAGGTGCTCATCGAGCGTTTCCTCGCCTCCACGCTGCCCGCCGGGTCCATCTCGCATCTGAACTACGCGCAGAAGGTGGCCCAGATCCCGATGACGCTCTCGCTGATGCTGTGCACGGTCACCTTCCCGGTGGTGGCGCGGGCGGTGGCCGAGGGCGACTTCGCGCGGGCCCGCGTCCGGGTGGAGCGCGATCTGGCGCTGGCCGCCTGCGTGGTGCTGCTCGGTGCCGCCACGGTCATCGCCTGCGCCCCGCAGATCGTCGAACTCCTCTTCCAGCGCGGCGCGTTCACCGCGCGGGACACGGCGGCGACGGCGGACGTCATGCGCGTGTACGCCCTCGGGCTGCTCGGCCAGACCCTGACCGGCGCCCTGATCCGCTCCTACTTCTCGGCGGGCCGCCCCAGTTGGTACCCGCTCGCGACGATGACCGTCGGCATCGCCGTCACCTGCTGCCTCGGCGCCTGGTCCGTGGACCCCTGGGGCGTGGCCGGGATCGCCGCCGCCAACGCCGCCGGCATCACCGTCACCGCCCTGCTGCTGCTCGCCGGAATGCGCCGGCGGGCCGTCCCGATCGGCACCCGGCGGGTGCTGGGCGAACTGAGCAGGCCGACAGCGGCCGCGGTGCTCGCCACCGCCGCCGGCGCCCTGGCCGCCGCCCGCTTCGACGCCGCCCTGCCCGCCCTGACCGCCGGGGCCACGACCGTGACCGGCGTGTTCCTCCTGACCGGCTGGGCCCTCGGCGCCCAAGGCATCGCCCCTGTCCGCACCGTCACGCAAAGGCTCCGCCATGTCCGTCTCCGTTGACACCGGCCCCCGCCTCGGGCCCCGCCCAGGACCGGCCCCGTGGGTGGCCATGTACCACTCGGTGGGCGACTGCTCCGACGACCCCTACCGGATCACCGTCACCCCCGAGCGCCTCGGCGAACAGCTCGGCCGGCTGCGCCGCCGGGGCCTGCGGGGCGTGTCCGTGGCCGCCCTGCTCGCCGCCCGCGCCCGGGGCGAGGGGCACGGCCTGGTCGGGCTCACCTTCGACGACGGGTACGCCGACTTCGTCGACCACGCCCTGCCCGTGCTGCGCCGGCACGACTGCGGCGCCACCCTGTTCGTCCTGCCCGGCAGGCTCGGCGGCGACAACGCCTGGGACCCGCTCGGCCCGCGCAAGCCGCTGCTGACCGCCGACGGCATCCGGCACGCCGCCGAGGCCGGAGTGGAGATCGGCTCGCACGGCCTGACCCATGTCGACCTGACGCAGGCCGACGACGACCTGCTGCGCGCCGAGACCGCCGAGAGCAGAGCGGTGCTCTCGGAGCTGACCGGCGCTCCGGTCGACGGCTTCTGCTACCCGTACGGCACGGTCGACGCCCGCGCCGTCGAGGCGGTCCGGGCGGCCGGCTACACCTACGCCTGCGCCATCGATCCCGGCCCGCTCACCTCCCCGCACGCCCTCCCCCGCGTCCACGTCGGCCAGAACGACACCGCCGTACGCCTCTATCTCAAGCACCGTCTGCACCGGCTGCGCCGACGCCCCGTGGCGGGCCTGCGGTGAAGGCCCTGCACATCATCACCGGTCTCGGGGTGGGCGGCGCCGAGCAGCAACTGCGGTTGCTGCTGAGGCACTTGCCGGTCACGTGTGATGTCGTCACGCTCACCAACCCGGGCCCGGTCGCCGACGGCCTGGTCACCGACGGCGTGCGCGTCGTCCACCTCGGCATGGCCGGCAACCGCGATCTCGCCGCCCTGCCCCGGCTGACCCGCCTGATCCGCACCGGCGGCTACGACCTGGTCCACACCCACCTCTACCGCGCCTGCCTCTACGGCCGGCTAGCCGCCCGCACGGCCGGCGTCAGGGCGGTCGTGGCCACCGAACACTCCCTCGGCGACTCGCAGATGGAGGGGCGGCGGCTCAGCCCGGGGGTGCGCGCCCTGTACCTGGCGGGCGAACGCCTCGGCCGCAAGACCGTCGCCGTGTCGCCGACCGTCGCCGACCGCCTCGAGCGCTGGGGCGTGCCCGCGCCCCGGATCGAGGTCGTCCCGAACGGCATCGACCTGGACCGCTTCCGCTTCGACCCGGCGCGGCGTGTGCGCACCCGCCGCCGTCTCGGGCTGCCCGAGGACGCGTACGTCATCGGCGGCATCGGCCGGCTCACCGCGGGCAAGCACTTCGGCACCCTGGTGCGAGCCCTCGCCCATCTCCCCGCGGATTGCTGGCTGCTGCTGGTCGGCGGCGGCCCCGAGGAGAGCGTCCTGCGCCGTACCGCGCACGAGGCCCGGGTCGCCGACCGGGTCCTGTTCACCGGCGAACGCCCCTACGTCCCCGACGGCTCCCCCGGCCCGGACCTGCCCTCCCTGACGGCCGCGATGGACGTCTTCGCCTCCCCCTCCCCGGAGGAGGCGTTCGGCCTGGCCGCCGTGGAGGCGCTGGCGAGCGGACTGCCCGTGCTCTACACCTCCTGCCCGGCGATCGAGGACCTCCCCGCCGAGGCCGCGCCGGCCGCCCGCCGGGTCCGGGGCGGTCCCGAGGAGTTCGCCCGGGCCCTCGCCGCGACGCGCGCCGAGGGCCCCCGGCCGCGCACCCCCGCCGAGGCCGCCCTGCACTACGGCATCACCCGCAGCGCCACCCGGCTGATGGACGTGTACCGCGCCGTCACCGCCCCGGCGCCCCCGTCACCCCAGGAGGTCAGTCCCGCATGACCGATACCCTCACCGGGCACCGCCGCCCGATCGCTCCCCTGGTCCGCGCCAAGGCCCTGCCGCCGTGGTCCCTGATCGTGGCCGGCGCCCTCGCCGGCGGCCTGCTCGGCGGCGCGTACGGCCTGGTCAGGACGCCGACCTACACGGCCACCAGCTATGTCGTCGCCGTCCCCGGCGAGAAGTCCGACCCGGTCTCCGCGCTCGGCTTCGCCCAGGCGTACGGCCGGGTCGCCACCCAGCTCGCGGTGCTCGGGGACGCCCAGGTGTGGGCGGGCGTCCCGGTGTCGACGCTGAAGGAGAGCGTGCGGACCGCGACCTCCCCGGACGCCCCGATGGTCGCCGTCACCGCCACCTCCGAGCGCGCCGACCTCGCCGCCGACATGGCCAACGCCGTCTCCCGCGCCCTGACCCGGCACGCGAACGACGTCGAGAAGTCCACCCACGTCGAGCTCCAGCAGTTCGCCCGCGCCACCGAGCCCACCGAGCCCTCCTCGGTGTCCGCCGGGGTGACCGGGCTGGTCGGCGCGAGCGGGGGCGGACTCCTCGGCGGCCTGGCGCTGCTGGTGCGGCCCCGGCGCGGCGGCGCGGACCCCGGGCGCCCCGCCGTACCGGGCCCGGCCCCCGCCGCCGACGTCCGCGGACAGCTGTGACGTACACGACCGAACTCGTCACCGACGAGGACACCTTCGCCGCCCTGTCCGCCGACTGGTCGCGGCTGTACGGCAGGTGCGCCACCGCGACCCCGTTCCAGAGCCACCCTTGGCTGCACTCCTGGTGGCTGTCCTACGGCTGTCCCGGCCGGCTCCGGGTGGTGCTGGTCCGCGACCGGGACGAGCTCGTCGCCGCCGCCCCGCTGATGCGGGTGCGCCGCCCGCTGCCCGCGCTGGTGCCGCTCGGCGGCGCGATCTCCGACTACGGGGACGTGCTGCTGGACGACGAGCGCGGCGAACCGGCGGTCGCCGCGCTCACCGACGGCCTGGCGGCAGCCGCCCGCACGGCCCTGATCGATCTGCGCGAGGTCCGCCCGGGCGCCGCGGCCGAGCGGCTCTACGACCACTGGCCGGGCCCGCGCAGCCGGGTGCCCGACTCCCTGTGCCTGGAACTGCCCGCAGCTCCGATGCCCGAGCTGATCACCCGGCTGCCCCTGGCGAAGACCCAGCAGCGCGCCCGCGCCAAGCTGCGCAGACTGGCCGCGCTCGGCATCCAGCGGCACGTCGTGGAACCGGCCGAGGTCGACAAGGCGCTGCGGCGGCTGCTGGAGCTGCACGAACTCCAGTGGCAGGGCCGCAAGGTGACGCCCGAGCACCTGCGCCCCCGCTTCCGGGACCATCTGGTGCGCGCGGTCGGCCCGATGGTGGCCGGCGGGGACGCGGTCGTCACCGAGTTCCGGCTGGACGACGACGTGGTCGCCGTCGATCTGACGCTGCTGTCGCCCAATCTGGCGGGCGGCTACCTGTACGGCGCCCATCCGTGTCTGCGGGAGCGCAAGGCGGACGTGGCGGTGATGTTGCTGGAGGCGTCCACCGAGTACGCGCGCGGCACGCTGAGCCTGCTGCGCGGCAATGAGCCGTACAAGCACCACTGGCGGCCCGAACCGGTCGAGAACCGGCGGCTGCTGCTGGCCCGGCGGCGCACCGCCCCGCTGCTGGCGGCGGCGCTGGGCTCGGTCGCCGCCCGGCGTCGGGGCAAGGAACTGGTGCGCCGCTGGAAGGAGCGCGACGGTGGCGGCAGGTCCTGACGGGCCCGCCGCCACCGGGGGCTCACCGGTTGCGCGAGAACCAGTCGAAGCGCAGGCACAGTTTCCCGCCGAGCCAGTACTCCACCCAGTCGCCCAACTCCAGCGGCGAGCAGTTCGGCGGGGTGACGGGCGGAGCGGTGGGCTCGCCCGGGGTCGGCTCCGGCGTGGGCTCGGGCGTGGGCTGCGGCACGTCCGTACGGCCGGACAGGACCGAGCGGTAGATCTCCGCCGACTCGGGGTTGGCCCGGCACTGCCACACACCGTGCGGGCAGTAGTCGGTCAGCGTGTTGTACAGCGGCTTGTGCTCGTCCATCCAGGCGAGCATCCGCCGCATGTACTCGGGATTGTCACCGTTGCGGAAGAGTCCCCATTCCGGATAGGAAATGGGCTTGCCGTGGGCTTTGGCGAAGTCCACGTGCGCCTGGAGACCGTAGGGCTCCTTCACCTGTTCGTCGAACGACATTCCGCGCGGCTGGTCGTACGCGTCCATTCCGATGATGTCGACCGTGTCGTCGCCCGGATAGCACTCCGTCCAGGGAACGGCGTCCCGGCCCCGGGTCGGGGTGAAATCGAACAGGAACTTCTGCCCCGGCACCGCACGCATGGTGGTGACGATCCTGTTCCAGTACTTCTTCCACGCCTCCGGGTCGGGGCCGCAGCGATGGGTGTACGTGATGCCGTTCATCTCCCAGCCGAGCACGATCACCGTGTCCGGGACCTTCAGCTCCACCAGCCGCTCGGCGAGGCGGCGGTAGTGGCGGTCGAAGGCGCCGGCCGCGCCCTCCCGCAGCAACTGCCGGACCTCGGTGTCGGAGACGCCCTCCTCGTTGCGCTCCTGCATGGGGACGTTGAGGACGAACATCCGGTCGTCCCGTTCCCGTCGCCAGTCGGCCCAGGCCTCCAGGAAGTTGGGGGCGCCCTCGATGTTGCTCCACCGGTCGCCGGGCAGGTACGTGTGACCGACCCGCAGGTCGGCCCCGTCCAGCCAGCGGCTGAGCTCGGCGATCCGGTCGACGCCCCGGGCGCTGTAGTCGAGGTAGGCGCCGAAGGCGGGGGTGTGCTGGGCCGGCGCCGCGGGTGCCGGGGTCGCCTGTGCGGTGGCCGTCGGTGCCGGGGTCGCCTGCGCGGTGGCCGTGGGTGCCGGAGCGGGAGGATCGGCGACCCGGCCCACCCCCGTGCCCGCGGCGAATCCCGTACCGGACGCCAGGGCTGCGGACGCGGCGACGACCACCGCGACACACGCCAGCCGCCGACGGGACCGGGCCGGTCGCTGCTGTGGGGCCATGCCTGCTCCTTTCTCCACACTCGCGGTATTTCCCATTACTGACACCCAGTCATATGAGCAGGCATTACGCCACCGTTGTTACGGCTTTCGAGTGCCCCGCTCGCCCGACCGAAGGAATTGAGTCCGTGTCGCTGTTCGACACCCGGATCCCCGCAGTACTGCTGCGGATCGACCGGAATCCCTTTCACCACGGAACGCTGGGCGCCGTGCGCTCGCTGGGCCGGGCGGGCGTGGAGGTGCATGTGGTCGCCGACTGCGTGGCGTCCCCCGTACGCCGCTCCCGTTTCGTGACCCGCGTGCACCCGGCGCCTGCGCCCGGTGCGGCCCCGGCCGACATCGCGGGGGCGCTGCGCAGGGTGGCCGCCGGGATCGCGAGGCCGGCCGTGCTGATCCCGATGGACGACGCGGGCGCGGTGGCGGTGAGCCGGCTCGGCGCGGAGCTCTCCCCCGCGTATCTGCTGCCGCAGCAGCCCCGTTCACTGCCCGAGCGGGTCGCCGACAAGGCCGAGCTGGCCGGGATCTGCGCCGCGGCGGGCATCCCGCACCCCCGCACGCTCGTCCCGGCCAGCGCCTCGGAGGCCGCGGCGGACGCCTGGCGGCTGGGCCTGCCGGTGGTCGCGAAGTGGAGCCGCCCCTGGCTGCTGCCGCCCGGCAGCGGGCTGCGCAGCACGGCGGTCATCCGCTCGGCACAGCAGGCACGGGAGCTGTACGCGCGCACGGCGGAAGCGGGCAGCGAGCTGCTGCTCCAGGCGTTCCTGCCGCCGGGTCCGGACCTGGACTGGTTCTTCCACGGGTACGTCGACCGCGCGGGCGCCCTCCGGGCGGGCGGCACCGGGGCGAAGCACCTGTCCTGGCCGCGCGGCGCGGGGCTGACCGCGGTGGGCCGCTGGACTCCCGACCCCCAGGTGCGGGCGCTGGCAGCGGACTTGGTGGCGCACCTCGGCTACCGCGGCATCCTCGACCTCGACTTCCGCCGCTGCGCCACGACGGGCCAGTACCACCTGCTCGACTTCAACCCGCGCCCGGGCGCCCAGTTCCGTCTCTTCACGGACACCGCGGAACTGGACGTCGTACGAGCCCTGCATTTGGACCTGACCCACCGCCCGCTGCCGGAGGGGTCACCGCGTCCGGGGCGGATGTTCGTCGTGGAGAACTACGCGCCGTTGACGGCCCTGCGTCCGACGCGGCACGGCCGCGAGACGGCCTGGTACGCCCCGGACGACCGGGCGCCGGGCCGGGCGATGTGGACCCTGTGGACCAGGCACGTGTCGCGCCGCGTGCTGGACCGGCTGCGCCGCCTGTGCCGGCGGTCAGGGCCGCCGGCCGAGGCGCGCGTGGTCCGGCAGGGGAAGGCGCCGGTCGTCGACGACGAGAAGGCGGGCAGTCACTGAGGTGCGGGGGGCGCACACACCACGGGTGCCGGACGTACTGGACGTCCGGCACCCGTGGTTCGTCTCACCGATGGGACGCGGCCCGTCCTCGCCGGTACAGAACGGCCCCGCCCGCGATCAGAGCGGCACTGGCACCGGACGCGGCCAGCATGCCCTCACCGCTACCGGTCTCGGGCAGCATGGGCACCGGCCCGTCGTGACCCCCGCCGGGAGGTGGCGGCGGCGTGTGCTCACCGACCGGAGGCGGAGGGGTGTGCCCACCACCAGGGGGCGGCGGGGGCGTGTGGTCACCACCGGGCGGCGGAGGGGTCTGTTCCCCACCGGGCGGCGGTGGCGTGTGACCACCATCCGGAGGCGTGTGCTCACCGCCCGGAGGCGTGTGTCCGCCGCCCGGGGGTGTCGTGGGCGGCTTCGGCGAGGGCGTGTCGCCGTACCCCCCGTCCCCGTCCCCGTGGTCCCCGTCCCCGTGGTCGCGGTCGTCGTGGTCGCGGTCGTCGTCGCCGTGGCCGTATCCGGAATCGTCGTACGGCTCCCCGTACGCACCGCGCTTCGTCGCGTCGTCCGCCGTGGCGCAGTCGTTGCCGAAGGACGGGTTGAGCGCGGCGACCACGTCGACGGTGTTGCCGCAGGCGTTGACCGGGAGCTCGACCGGCGCCGACACATCGTTGCCGGACGCCACGCCGGGCGAATCCTTGGCACCCCCGTCCGCGCTCGTGTCGGCGAGGGCGGGAGCACCGCACAGGGACAGAATGCTTGTCGCGGCGGCGGCCGCGACCATTCCCCTGCTCAGGGTCTGTCGCAATCTCGTTGTCTTCCTGCTTGAAGAAGTGAAGGAAAAAAAACCGGCCTCGGAACGGGGAGAAGGCGTCCGAGGCCGGCCGTGCCACAAGCGGAGTGGCTGGTGCGCTGCGTCGTCAGTCGTTGACGCAGGTGTTGCCGAACGTCGGGTTCAACAGGGCGATGACGTTCACGGAGTTGCCGCACACGTTGATCGGAACGTGCACGGGAATCTGGACCACATTGCCCGAGAGGACGCCGGGGGAGCCGATGGCCGCACCCTTGGCCTCCGCGTCGGCGAACGCCGGGGTGGCCATACCCATGGCCATGATGGCGCCCGCGACAACAGCAACGCTCTTCTTCATGAACTATCCCTTCTCAGCGGTCATGCCTCTTTGTCGGCCGAAGCCGAAGCGAGCGCAGCTGGAACGGCTCGCACCATGACCTGCAGCCTGCTAACGAGCAATTCACGGATGAGGAAGCCATGGAACGTGCGACACCGCGAAGTTCACTCGCATGCCTCGTTCCACGCCGCCGCCGCTCCGCCGGGAGAGTGACGAGCACACCGTCGCGTCGCCCGGAGGGTCCGTTCCCTGACGCGACCGGGCGGCCCGCAGAGAATTCAGCGGACCGCCCGGGCTGCGTGGGGCCACGGCTCAGTTCGACTCGCCGTTCGCCGACAGGACCGACAGGTCCTCCAGGATGTGCGAGAGCGCGCCATCGCGCTTGGCCTGCGTGGAGTTGTCGGTGCACTGCTGCGCCAGGTCGTCCGACAGGATCGGGACGTCCTGGATCGGCACGATGTTGATGACGGCGACGTTGATGTCCTCCAGCGCGGCGCACGGCTTGTTCAGCGTCCCGTCGACCAGCGAGAGCTGCGGGCTCATGTCGCCCTTGGTCGCCGAGTTGCCGAAGGACGAACTGGCACCGTTGCCGTTGGCCACGGCCGGGCCGGAGTCGTCACCGATGGCAAGCGCCTGGGGAGCCGCCGCCACCGACATACCAATGACAGAAGCGGCAGCCGCCGCGGCGACCATTGCCTTCTTGAGCACTTCGCGTTCCTTTCCTCGTAGCGACGCATGTCGTACGGCTTCATCAACCGAGCGCGTCGGGATTGGTTGCGGGGGTTCACCCGGTTGGCCCGCACGGAGTCGAAACGCGGTCCCCGCGGAGCGGCCCGGCAAACGTCCGCGGTGTGGGCCGACGGAGTGAACGGGAGAAACCAAGTCGCGCCAGATCAGTTGGATCAGAGCGCTCCGGTGCACACGTTTTCTCTGAAAGGACTGGCCAGTGATCAAGAAGGTTATTGCCACCGCGGCTCTCGCCGCTTCCGTCGTGGGTGTCTCCGCTGCCACGGCTCCGCAGGCGCTGGCGATCGGTGACGACAGCGGTCCGGTCACCTCGAACGGCAACGGGGCGATGCAGAGCTTCGGCAACTCGAGCACGTACGGCAACATGAGCCCGCAGATGGCGCTCATCCAGGGCTCCTTCAACAAGCCCTGCATCGCCCTGGAGGACATCAACGTCCCCATCGTCAACATCGTCTCGATCCAGGACCTCCCGATCCTGTCGGACGACATGAACCAGCAGTGTGCCGAGAACTCGACGCAGACCAAGCGGGACGGCGCGCTGGCGCACCTCCTGGAGGACGTGTCGATCCTGTCGGAGAACAGCGAGCGCTGACGCCGGTACGAGGGCGGGGCCACCGGTTGTCCGGTGGCCCCGCCCTTCAGTGTGTCCGGCGCTGCCGGCGGTGGGCGGTCGGTCAGTCCTCGGTTTCCAGGGGCAGGGCCCGGCGGATGGTCGCGGCGAGGTCCCGCACCGCCCGGTCCCCGGTGGTGTCCGCCAGCGTGCCGGCGTGCACGGCCAGTTCGCGCAGGGGCGGCGCGCCGGGCAGTGCGGGCCGGGGGTCGTCGCCGCGGCGGAGGGCGTCGGCGAAGTAGGCCGCGACGGCCGTGACCTGGAAGCGGGGGCTCGCGCTCCAGAGGTCGTCGTGGAGCGAGGCCCGCTCCAGCCGGCCGGACTCCTCGTGCGGGGCGCGGGTGTCGGGGTCTTGCCAGCGGACGGTGGCGGTGGCGAGGTGGCCGTCGGCGCCGGGCACGGTGCGGACCGCGTACACGGCGGTCACGGTGTGGCCGGGGCCGACCTCGCCGCCGTCCACCCGGTCGTCGCGGAAGTCGTCGTCGGCGACGCGGCGGTTGTCGTAGCCGACGAGGCGGAACTCGGCGACCGTCTGAGGGTCGAAGGCGACCTGGGCCTTGGCGTCGCGGGCGGTGAGGTCGATGTTCCTCGGCAGTTGTTCGCAGAACACCGTTCGGGCCTCGTCGGAGTCGGAGACGTACGCCGTGTGGCCGTCGCCCCGGTCGGCGAGGCGTTCCATCAGGGCGTCGCCGTAGTCGCTGCCGACGCCGACGCCGAAGAGGGTGATGCCGTGTTCGCGGCGGGCGCCCTCGATGCGTTCGAGGATGGTGTCGGGGTCGGTGTCGCCGTCGTTGGCGAGGGCGTCGGAGACGAGGACGACACGGTTGGTGGCGCCCTCGCGCAGGCCCTCGACGGCGGTCGCGTAACCGGTCTCGACGCCCGCGCCCAGGTCGGTGGAGTACATGGGCTCGAGATCGTCGATCGCGTCGTGGATCGCGTCCCGGTTGCCGCCGAGGCGGGTCATCGGCAGGACGGTCTCGGCCCGGTCGCTGAAGGTGACCAGGGCGACCGAGTCGTCGTCGCGGAGCCGGTCGGTCAGCACGCCGAGGGACTCCTGGGCCAGGTCCAGCCGGCCCGGTTCGGCCATCGAGCCGGAGATGTCCAGGACGAAGGTGAGGGCGGCCGGCGGTCGTTCACCCCGCTGTTCCGAGGGGCGGGTGGCCAGGCCGACCCGGACCAGCGACCAGTCCTCCCGGTCGGTGCGGGCTCCGTCGACGGTCACCGAGAAGCCGTTGCCGTCGGGGCGCGGGTAGTCCTGGCGGAAGCTGTTGACGAACTCCTCGGGGCGGATCGACGACGGGTCCGGCCGCCGGCCCTCGGCGAGGGTGCGGCGGGCATAGCCGTAGGAGGCGGTGTCGACGTCGAGGGCGAAGGTGGAGAGGTGGTCGGGGGACGGGGCGATGTCCCGGGACGTGCCGTCGTCGTCCCGCTCGTCGTGCCCGCCGCTGTCGGGGGCCGGGGCCGGGTGGTAGTCGCCGTTCTTGTCCGTGCTGTCCGTCGCGTGGTCGCCGCTGCCCTGGCCGCAGCCCGTGAGCAGCAGGCCCGCCGTCGTGAGCGCCAGCACCGCGCCCCGCCACCGTCGTCGTGTGCCGTACCGTGCCATCGTCCGTGCCCCCTGGGTCCGTTGACGCCGACTTCTGTGACTGTGACGGGGCCCGGGGGCGGAACGTGCGGTACGGGGTGTTGCGGGTGGGTCTCGAAGTGGGCACGACAGGGGGGCTTCGAGACCGGTGGGTGATCCTCCGGTGACCTAGGACACCACGTCCTTGCGCGCGAAACCGCGGAAGGCCAGCGCGAACAGGACGACGGCGTACGTTACCGAGACGGCGGCGCCCTGGATCATGCCGGACCACTCCGGGGTGGGCTGGACGGCGTCCGCCCAGGCGAACTGCCAGTGCGCGGGCAGGAAGTGGCGCCAGTCGCCGAGGGCGGTCACCGCGTCCAGGACGTTGCCGACGATGGTGAGGCCCACCGCGCCGCCGACCGCGCCGAGCGGGGCGTCGGTCTTCGTGGACAGCCAGAACGCCAGCCCGGCGGTGACCAGTTGGGAGACGAAGAGGTACGCCACGACGACCACCAGGCGCTGGGCCGCGGTGCCCGCGTCGAGCGAGCCGCCGGTGGGGATGGCCAGCGGGCCCCAGCCGTAGGCGGCGGTGCCGACGGCCAGCGCGACCACCGGCAGCAGCACCATCGCGGCCAGGCTCAGGCCGAGCCCGACGACGAGCTTGGACCACAGCAGCCGGGCCCGCGGCACGGGCGCCGCGAGCAGATAGCGCAGGGAGGACCAGCCGGCCTCCGAGGCCACCGTGTCGCCGCAGAACAGGGCGACCGGGATGACCAGCAGGAAGCCGGCGGAGACGAAGAGGTTCACCGCGGCGAAGTTGGCGCCGGAGGCGGTGGCGGTGTCCATCAGGGTGATGCGGTCGCCGCCGCGGTCCGGTTCGCCGCCGATCGCGAAGGCGACCAGCAGCACGAACGGCAGCGCGGCCAGGATGGCGCCCATCACCAGGGTGCGGCGGCGCTTGAGCTGACGGGCCAGCTCCACGCGCAGCGGCAGGGTGCGGCGCGCCCGGTAACCGGAGGCGACCTCGGTGAGCGTGCTCATGCGGAACCTCCGATCAGGGTGAGGAAGGCGTCCTCCAGGCGGCGGTGCGGGCCCACCGACGCCACGGGCACGTCGAGGCGGACGAGTTCGGCGACCAGGCGGGAGGCGCTGCCGTCGGCGCCGAGGCGGACCAGGAGCCCGTCGTCGGTCCGTACGGCCGAGGCAACCCCTTCGAGCGCGGTCACCTTCTCCATGACCGGCTCCTCCACCGGCGTGGCGGTGCCCACCAGCAGGGTGTCGCCGGAGCCGACGATCTCGCCGACCGGGCCCGCCTGGACGAGCCGGCCGCGGTCCATGACCACGAGGTGGGTGCAGGTCTGCTCGACCTCCGCCAGCAGATGGCTGGAGACGATCACCGTGCGTCCGGCGGCCGCGTACCGGATCATCACCTCGCGCATCTCGCGGATCTGCGGCGGGTCGAGGCCGTTGGTCGGCTCGTCCAGGATCAGCAGGTCCGGCAGGCCGAGCATGGCCTGGGCGATGGCCAGGCGCTGGCGCATGCCCTGGGAGTAGGTGCGCACCGCGCGGGCCAGGGCGTCGCCGAGGCCGGCGATCTCCAGGGCCTCGTCCAGGTGGGCGTCCCCGGCGGGGCGGCCGGTGGCGGCCCAGTACAGCTCCAGGTTCTCCCGGCCCGACAGGTGCGGCAGGAAGCCCGCGCCCTCGACGAAGGCGCCGACCCTGGACAGGACCGGGGAGCCGGGGCGGATGGCGTGGCCGAAGACGCGGATCTCGCCGCCGTCCGGCCGGATCAGGCCCATCAGCATGCGCAGGGTCGTCGTCTTGCCGGCGCCGTTCGGGCCGAGCAGGCCGAGGACCTGGCCCTTGTCGACGCGGAAGGTGAGGTCGCGGACGCTGTAGCGGTCGCCGCCCGCGTACTTCTTGCTCAGGTCCGTGATCTGGAGCGGGACGTCGGCCAGTTCCGGGTCGGGGGCGGGTGCCGCGGTGCGGCGGCGGGCGGTCAGCAGCAGGGCCGCGGCGACCAGCGCACCGGCGAGCGGCAGCCACCACACCCACGTGGGCAGCGGGGCGGCGGCGGTGGTCACTGCGGGGGCCGTGGGCACGCTCAGGTCGCTCTTCAGGGCGACCCGGTAGGTCGCGGGGGCGGCCGGGGAGGCGTAGCCGAGGTCGGTGGAGGCGAGGACCAGGCGCAGCCGGTGGCCCCGGTCGATCTCGTGGTCGACGGCGGGGAGCGTGATCGTCACGTCCTTGCCGGACTTCGCGCCCTTCACTCGCACCGGTGCGACCAGCTGGGACGGCAGCACCTGCTGGGTGCCGTCGGCGCCGACGTCGTAGACCTTGGCGAAGAGGACGGCGTCCTCGCTGGTCGACTCGACGTGCACGGTGACCGTCGGGGAGCCGGTGATGCGCAGGTCGTCCCGGAGGGGGGCGGAGTCGAAGCGGGCGTACTGGCCGGGGAAGTCGAGGGAGACGCCGACGCCGAGGGAGGAGAGCTGGGCGAGGCCGCCGCCGCCCAGGCCCGGGAGGGCGGAGACGGCGGGCGGGTTGGCGCCGGCCGGGTTGGCGAAGCTCTGTTCGCGGCCGGTCAGGGCGACCTCCTCGCGGCCGCTGTCCAGACCGGGGTAGCGGTCCCCGCTCGCGCCACGCAACTGGGCCTGGCCGTCGGTGGAGTCGACGCCTCCGGTGCGGGTGACGCGGAAGGCGGGGCCGGTGTCGACGGCCTTGTCGTCCTTCAGGTACCGGTCGAACCAGACCCGGATGCGTGCCCGGAGCCGGTCGACCTCCTGGTCGCCGCCGTCATGGCCGCCCGCGATCCAGTCGACGTCGACGGGGGCGCCGTTGGCGCGGATCGCCCGGGCGGCGGCGTCGGCCTGGCCGAGCGGGAACAGGGAGTCCCTCTGGCCCTGCACCAGGAGCGTGGGGACGTCGATGCGGTCGGCGACGGCGGACGGGGAGCGCTGCTCCAGCAGTGCGCGCGCCCCGGCGTCCGGGGTGCCGGACTCGGCGACCCGCTCGTACATCCGGCACAGCCGGTCCTCGAACCGGTGACAGCCGCCGCCGGTGTTGACGAAGAGGCCGGCCCAGAGCTTCTTGAAGACGCCGTTCGGGAAGAGGGCGTCGGCGAGGTTCCAGTACGTCACCGCGGGGGCGATGGCGTCGACGCGGTCGTCGTACCCGGCGCCGAGGAGGCTGATCGCGCCGCCGTAGGAGGCGCCCGCCATGCCCACGCGCGGGTCGCCGGTCCGGTCGAGCCTGACCTGGGGCTGCTGCGCCAGCCAGTCGATCAGCCTGCTGACGTCGGCGACCTCGCCCTTCGGGTCGTTGAGCCCGATGGCGCCGGTGGACCTGCCGAAGCCGCGGGCCGACCAGGTCAGCACCGCGTACCCGTCGGCGGCCAGCTCCTCGGCCTGCTCGCGCATGTCGTCCTTGCTGCCGCCGAAGCCGTGGCCGAGCAGGACGGCGGGGCGCCGCTCGCCGCCGGGGGCGGTGAAGTACGAGGTGTCCAGGCGTACGTCGCCCGCGGACAGGAGCCGGTCGGCGCGGTGCACCGCGGGCCCCTCGTCCGAGGCGACGGCGGTCCAGGTGCCGGCGCCGGCGAGCACGACGACGGCGGCCCCGGCGGCCAGCAGACGCCGGGGCCGCCGGGACGGCCCTCGCAGTCGAAGATCCATGCGTCAACGGTACGGGGTCAACCTGTCGGGGAGTTGTCGACCGCAGGGTGAACCGGCCCACCTCCCACGGGCGTACGGCGGCCTCCCGCATACCGCGCCCGTGGTACGAGGACCGCTGTTCGAGGCGCCACCCGATCCACTGAAGCGGGGCGAAACGGTACGCCCTGGCGCCGGGCGCGGCAGACCCTAGAAGGTCCGCCCCCATGCGAACGGAGACGCCCTGTGCGCATCACCGACATCCAGCGCTGCGAGGTCCGGCCCGGCCGGCTCGTCGAGTGGACGCTCAGTCCGGCGACCGTCGAGAGAGCCTCGCGGCTGCCGGACGACACGCGCCCGCCGGCGTACATCCAGGAGTCGCACATCAGGACCGCCCGGACCGTGCGCGAGGACGGGCTGTTCGTCCCGACCTGGCTCGGCACGGCGTTCGACGTCCCGGGCCGGATCGATCTCGACGCCCTCCAGGACGCCCTGCGGACCTGGACGCTGCGCCACGAGACGCTGCGCAGCGGCTTCCGGCTGGCCGGTGACGAGCTGCGCCGGTTCACGCTCGGCTCCGAGGAGGTGGCGCTGCACCGCGAGGTGGTCGGTGACTTCACCGACGCGGCGGACCTGGTCCAGCACCTGCAGGACCGGTTCGACGCGGTGGCGGACGCGCTGCGCTGGCCGAACCTGATCTACGCGGCGGTGGTGCGGGACGACGCCACCAGTGTGTACCTGGCCTTCGACCACAGCAATGTCGACGCCTACTCCCTGCACCGCATCCCCGCCGAGCTGTACGAGCTGTACGCGGCGGCCCTCGCGGGCCGGGCCGAGGAGCAGCCGCCGGTGAGCAGTTACATCGACTTCTGCGAGCTCGAACGGGCGGACGCGGACCGGATCGACGAGAACCACGAGATCGTCGGCCGTTGGCGGGAGTTCATCAGGCGGTGCGACGGGCGGCTGCCGGGCTTCCCGGTCGATCTCGGGGTGGAGCCCGGGGGGCCGCTGCCCGGGCAGAAGCTGATGCGGGAGATGCTCGTCGGCCCGGAGGACGCCGCCGCGTTCGAGGCGTACTGCCGGCCCTGCGGCGGGAGCCTGGTGGGTCTGCTGGCGGCCACGGCGCTCATCGTCCGGGAGATCGGGGGGCAGTCCGTCTACCGCACGGTCGTGCCCTTCCACACGCGGGCGAAGTCGCGGTGGTCGGATTCCCTGGGGTGGTACGTCGGGGGTGCGCCGATCGAGGTGCCGCTGGTGCCGGAGCCGGACTTCGCGCAGGCCCTGCGGAGCGTGCGCGCGCAGTTGCAGGCGGCCCGGCCGCTGGCGCGGATGCCGCTCGCCCGGGTGCTGACCCTGCTGGGGGCCGATTTCCGGCCCACCTCGCCGGACCTGTACTCGATCGTGTCGTACCTCGACGCCCGGGGGATTCCGGGCGCCGGGGACTGGGCCGGGCGGTCGGCGTACGCGCTGATCAGGGTGTCGTACGGGGATCAGGTCTGTGTGTGGGTGAACCGGCTGCACGAGGGGCTCTGGCTCGCCAGCCGGTACCCGGACACGGACGTCGCGCACAAGAACATGCGGCTGTACGTGGAGCGGTTGCGGGATGTCGTGGTGTCAGTGGCCCGCGGGTGAGGACTGGTCCCGCTCGTCGTGCGGGAGGGTCACCAGCCATCGTGTGGTCCGCCTCGGGCGCAGGTACAGCGCCCAGTACAGGGTGGCCACGGCCGTGATGCCGCCCGTCCACAGCAGGTACTCCGTCTCCTGCTGGGTGAGGATGTAGGCCAGGACGACGATCAGCAGGACCGGCATGGCGGGCCACAGGGGCATGCGCCAGGCGGGGCGGTGCCGGTGGGCGCCGCGGCGGGCCAGCAGGGCGGCCACCGCGACCAGCAGGTACATGCCGGTCACCGACACGCCGGTCACGCCGTACAGGGTGTCCAGGTTGACGAAGCACATGGCGGCGCCGGGGACGCCGACCGCCAGCGTGGCGACCCAGGGGGAGCCGAAGCGGCCGAGCTTGGCGAAGACGGCGTTGACCGGCTCGGGCCAGGCCTTGTCGCGGGCCGAGGCGAACAGGACGCGGGAGTTCTGGATGACCATGACGATGCCCGCGTTGATGATCGCGAGGGCCACGCAGAGGCTGACGAAGGTGCCGACCGCGGAGTTGGACCAGGCCTCGACCATGCCGCCGATGTCACCGCCGGTCAGCGTGGAGAGGTCGGAGGCGCCAAGGGTGATGCCGATGACCGGGACCAGGATGATCACGGCGGAGATGCCGAGGGTGGCCAGGACGGTACGGGCGACGTTGCGGCGCGGGTTCTCCAGTTCCTCGGAGAGGTAGACCGCGGTGGAGAAGCCCTGGGTGACGAAGAGGGCGATGGCGAGCCCGGAGACGATCAGCATTGCCGTCACGGTGTCGACGCCGCCGTCGGCGCCGGCCACCTGGAGCGAGACCAGGCTGTCCGGGCCGCGCTCGGCGTGGGCGAAGCCCAGCACGGCGACCACGGCCGCGGCCACCACCTCCAGGACCAGGAAGACGCCGGTGATCCAGGCGTTCGCGCGCAGGTCCAGCAGACCGGCGAGGGTGGCGAGCAGCATCACGCCGGCGCCCGCCATCGAGGGGTCGAGGTCGACGATCGGGGCGAGATAGTCGGCCGTGCCCATCGCGATCACCGGGGGCACGATCATCACGACCAGCAGGGAGAGCACGAAGACCAGCCAGCCCGCGAGGCGTCCGGCCATCGTGGTGACCATCGCGTACTCGCCGCCGGCGCTGGGGATGAGGGTGCCCAGCTCGGAGTAGCAGAACGCGACGGCGATGCAGAGCAGGGAGCCGATCGCGATGGTGAGCGCGGTGGCGGTGCCGAGCGAGCCGAAGAGGTCGGGGACGACCACGAAGAGGGTGGAGGCGGGCGTCACACAGGAGATCGTGAGCAGAGTGCCGCCGACGACTCCGATCGAACGCTTCAGCTCCGGTGCGCGGGCCGGTACGTCATCGGGGACGAGGGACTTCTCCAGCGTGTCGGTCATGCGGCGGTTCCGATCGGCTCGTGCGGGGTGGTTTCGGGCGGGAGCGCTATCGCCTCCGGCGGCTTCGGTCGTACGTGGTTTTCCGTCCGCTCCCGGCGCTGCATGGAACACCGACGAAAACCAACACGTCAATGGTTGTTTACCTACGAAATCCGCAGCCGAAGGGCCCTCTAGATCGCGTATACAGCAGAAGAGGCAAGCTGTTCCGCTTATTGCGGCCGTACGGGAACCGCAACGTGAAGCCCGAAAAAACTGCCGACGTCCGGCATACGGACGTGTCGGCGGGGGCCGCTAGAGTCGTTTTGTCACACAGCGATGTCACACAGCGAAGACACAGCGATGGGGTGGGGACGGATGAAGCTGAGGCACACCACGGCCTGGGTGGGGCTCACGGCGGCGGCCCTGGTGGCGGTCACCGGGTGCGGGTCCGAGGGGGCCGGGGAGACGACGAAGAAGGCGGCCGAGGCGGTCACCGGGTCGGACAAGATCATGGCGGCGCTGGCCCGCGCCACCGACCGCACCGAGCAGCTCGGTTCGGCGGAGGTGAGCATGTCGACCGACCTCGGCACGGGCAAGCCGATAGCCATGGAGGGCACCTACTCGTGGGGTGACGGCATGGCCTACGACGTCCAGATGGACACCGCGGCCGCCCAGATGCAGGAGCTCCAGGACGACCCGACGATCCAGGTCCTGCTCGTCGACGGCGTCTACTACTACGACGTCGACCCGCAGGCCTCCGGCCCGATCGCGGGCAAGGAGTGGATCAAGGTCGACTCCTCCGCGGTGTTCGGCGACAGCGGCAGCCAGGCCTACAAGGGCGGCGGCGACGCGGGCAACCCGACGGCGTCCATGAAGAGCCTGAAGTACGCGGGCGATGTCGAGGACCTCGGCGCCGAGACCGTGAACGGCCAGAGCACGACCCATTACCGGGCCGTGCTCGACGAGAACGACATGGGCAAGTTCAAGGACGCCTACAGCGGCGAGGACAGCATGCTGGGCGCCATGACCGGCGGCGCCACCACCATGGAGATGGACATCTGGGTCAACGACAAGGACCTGCCCGTCCGCATGGAGCAGGTGATGGGCTCCATGTCGATCTCCATGGACTTCGCCAAGTTCGGCGCCACCAAGGACATCGCCGCCCCGCCGGCCGCGCAGACCGCCGACCTGACCGAGGCGGTCAAGGAGCAGAACGGCCAGTGACACGACCGGGCCCGGGCACGTGAAGTGCCCGGGCCCGGCTGGTGCCGCTCAGTGGGTGCGCGGATCAGTGGTTGCGCGGGAAGCCCAGGTCGACGCCCGCCGGGGCCTCGGACGGGTCCGGCCAGCGGGTGGTGACGACCTTGCCGCGGGTGTAGAAGTGCGTGCCGTCGTTGCCGTAGATGTGGTGGTCCCCGAAGAGGGAGTCCTTCCAGCCGCCGAAGCTGTGGTAGCCGACGGGGACCGGGATCGGGACGTTCACGCCGACCATGCCGGCCTCGATCTCCAGTTGGAAGCGGCGGGCGGCGCCGCCGTCGCGGGTGAAGATCGCGGTGCCGTTGCCGAACGGCGAGCCGTTGATGAGGGCCACGCCCTCCTCGTAGGTGTCCACGCGCAGCACGCACAGCACCGGGCCGAAGATCTCGTCCTGGTACGCCTTCGCAGTGGTCGGCACCTTGTCAAGGAGCGAGATGCCGATCCAGTGGCCGTCCTCGTGGCCCTCGACCGTGTAGCCGGTGCCGTCCAGGACGACCTCGCAGCCCTCCGCCGCCGCGCCCTCGACGTAGGACGCCACCTTGTCGCGGTGGACCTTGGTGATCAGCGGGCCCATCTCGGAGGAGGGGTCGTTGCCGGGGCCGATCTTGATCTTCTCGGCGCGCTCGCGGATCTTCTCCACCAGTTCGTCGCCGATCGCGCCGACGGCCACGACCGCGGAGATCGCCATGCAGCGCTCGCCCGCCGAGCCGTAGGCCGCGGAGACGGCCGCGTCGGCCGCCGCGTCCAGGTCCGCGTCGGGCAGGACCAGCATGTGGTTCTTGGCGCCGCCGAGCGCCTGCACGCGCTTGCCGTTGGCCGAGGCGGTGGTGTGGATGTAGCGGGCGATCGGGGTCGAGCCGACGAAGGAGACGGCCTTGACGTCCGGGTGCTCCAGCAGGCGGTCCACGGCCACCTTGTCGCCGTGGACGACGTTGAAGACGCCGTCCGGCAGACCGGCCTCGGCGAGCAGCTCGGCGATCTTCATCGCGGCCGAGGGGTCCTTCTCCGACGGCTTCAGCACGAAGGTGTTGCCGCACGCGATGGCCAGCGGGAACATCCACATCGGGACCATCGCCGGGAAGTTGAACGGCGTGATGCCCGCGACCACGCCGAGCGGCTGGCGGATCGAGGCCACGTCCACGCGGCTGGCGACCTGCGTCGACAGCTCGCCCTTGAGCTGCACGTTGATCCCGCACGCCAGGTCGACGATCTCCAGGCCGCGCGCGACCTCGCCGAGGGCGTCGGAGTGCACCTTGCCGTGCTCGGCGGTGATCAGCTCGGCGATGGCGTCCCGGTTGGCGTCCAGCAGCGCCCGGAACTTGAACAGGATCGTGGTGCGCTGGGCCAGCGAGGACTGGCCCCAGGTCACGAAGGCCTCCTTCGCGGCCTGTACGGCGGCGTCGACCTCGTCGACCGAGGCGAACGCGACCTTCGTGGTGACCGCGCCGGTGGCCGGGTCGGTGACCGGCCCGTAGGTACCCGACGCGCCGTCGACGGACTTGCCGCCGATCCAGTGGTTGACGATCTTCGTCATGACCAAGAACTCCTTCACAGATGGCGGCGTCGGGTTGAGACGTGCCGGTCGTACTCGTCGCGGGCCTTGACCGCCGACGGTCGGGTCGCGGTCTCGGCCACAGGAACATCCCACCAGGCCTGCGCCTCGGGCGCGCCCGACACTGTGTCTGCCGTTTCGGTCTCCACGTAGACACATGTGGGCGTGTCGGCGGCCCGTGCCTCGGCGAGGGCCGCGCGCAGGTCCCGGACGGTCCGCGCGCGCAGGACGCGCATGCCGAGGCTGGCGGCGTTGGCGGCCAGGTCGACCGGGAGCGGGGCGCCGGTGTAGGTGCCGTCGTCCGCCCGGAAGCGGTAGGCGGTGCCGAACCGCTCGCCGCCCACCGACTCCGACAGGCCGCCGATGGACGCGTACCCGTGGTTCTGCACGAGCAGCACCTTGATGGCGATGCCCTCCTGCACGGCGGTGACGATCTCCGTCGGCATCATCAGGTAGGTGCCGTCGCCGACCAGCGCCCAGACGGTGCGCTCGGGGGCGGCGAGCTTCACGCCGATCGCGGCCGGGATCTCGTAGCCCATGCAGGAGTAGCCGTACTCCAGGTGGTACTGGTCGGCCGACCGGGACCGCCACAGTTTGTGCAGGTCACCGGGGAGCGAACCGGCCGCGTTGATGATCACGTCCGACTCGTCGACCACGGCGTCCAGCGCGCCGATGACCTGCGGCTGGCTCGGTCGTACGTCCGGCTCCGGGGCCGCGAAGCAGGCGTCCACGCGCTGTTCCCAGCGCGCCTTGTCCTCGGTGTACTCGGCGACGTACGCCGGGTCGAGCCGGTGGTCGTGCATCTCCAGCCGCGCGGTCAGCTCCTCCAGGCCGGTGCGGGCATCCGCGATCAGGGGCGTCCCGGAAAGCTTGTGGCCGTCATAGGGCGCGATGTTGAGGTTGAGGAAGCGGACGTCCGGGTTCTGGAAGAGGGTGCCGGAGGCCGTGGTGAAGTCGGTGTACCGGGTGCCGACGCCGATCACCAGGTCGGCGGTGCGGGCCAGCCGGTCGGCGGTCTCGGTGCCGGTGTGGCCGATGCCGCCGACGTCCTGGGGGTGGTCGTGGCGCAGGGAGCCCTTGCCGGCCTGGGTGGAGGCCACCGGGATGCCGGTGGCGGCCGCGAACTCGGCGAGGGCCTCCTCGGCGCGGCTGTGGTGGACCCCGCCGCCGGCCACGACGAGGGGCCGCCGTGCGGTGCGGATCGCGGTCACGGCCCCGGCCAGCTCGGCCGGGTCGGCGCCCGGCCGCCGTACCGCCCAGGTGCGCTCGGCGAAGAACTCCTCCGGCCAGTCGTAGGCCTCGGCCTGCACGTCCTGGGGCAGGGCGAGGGTGACGGCGCCGGTCTCGACCGGGTCGGTGAGCACCCGTACGGCCTGGAGGGCGGCCGGGATCAGGGCCTCGGGGCGGGTGACGCGGTCGAAGTACCGGGAGACCGGGCGCAGGCAGTCGTTGACGCTGAGGTCGCCCGCGTAGGGGACCTCCAGCTGCTGGAGGACCGGGTCGGCCGGGCGGGTGGCGAAAATGTCCCCGGGGAGCAGCAGGACGGGGAGGTGGTTGACGGTCGCGAGGGCGGCGCCGGTGACCAGGTTGGTCGCGCCGGGGCCGATCGACGTCGTCACCGCGTGCGTGGACAGCCGGTTCGACTGGCGGGCGTAGCCGACGGCCGCGTGCACCATGGACTGCTCGTTGCGGCCCTGGTGGTACGGCATGACATCGGCGTACTCGACGAGCGCCTGGCCGAGTCCGGCGACGTTGCCGTGGCCGAAGATGCCCCAGGTCGCGCCGATGAGCCGGTGCCGGGCGCCGTCGCGTTCGGTGTACTGCGCGGCGAGGAAACGGACCAGCGCCTGGGCGACGGTCAGCCGGGTGGTCATCAGTACCCCTCCGTGTGGTCCGGGTGGAAGCAGATCCGCCACTCCCGGGTCTCCCCCGGGCCCGCCATGACGTTCAGGTAGTACATGTCGTGGCCGGGCTGGGCGATCGACGGGCCGTGCCAGCCGTCGGGAACGAGGACGACATCACCCGAGCGGACCTCGGCGAGCACGTCGGAGCCGCCCTCCCGGGAGGGGGACACGCGCTGGTAGCCGAAGCCGTGCGGGCCGTCGATCTCGAAGTAGTAGATCTCCTCCAGCTCCGACTCCTCGCCCGGCCGGTGCTCGTCGTGCTTGTGCGGCGGGTACGAGGACCAGTTGCCGCCGGGGGTGATCACTTCTACGGCGATGAGCTTGTCGCAGGCGAAGGCGTCGGCGGAGGCGAAGTTGCGTACGTGGCGCAGCCGGTTGCCGCTGCCGCGCTGCTCCACGGGGACCTCCGGCGCGGGGCCGTAGCGGGCGGGGAGTCGTCGCTCGCACCTTGCTCCTGCCAAAGCAAAGCGGCCACCCGCGCCGGAGGCGATCTGGACCCGGGTGTCCCGGGGGGCGTACGCGAAGTCGGTGACCGACGCGAACACGCTTTCCCGGCCCAGGAGTTGGAACTCTTCCTGTTCTGTTTGCACGGTACATCCACCGCTGAGGGGGAGGACGATCCATTCGCTGTCCCCGGTGGTGAAGGTGTGCGTACCGGCGGGCGCGAGCTCGACGATCCGCAGGCTGGAGTGCGTCCAGCCGGCCCGGTCGGGGGTGATGTCGAGGACGTGGTCCGCGTCGGCGGTGGCGCCTTTGGGGATGTACAGCTCGTTTTTCGTCGGGTTCTTCGTCGGGCTTGTCCTCAGGTTTTTCGTCATGCGGCCCTCACAGCAGTCCTACGGCGGTGTCCACGGCGGCGGCCACGTCGCCGTCCGCCGGATACAGCAGCGAACGGCCGACCACCAGGCCGCGCACGGTGGGGAGTTGGAGGGCGCCGCGCCACTTCTCGTAGGCGGCGTCCTGGTCGTCCCCGATGTCGCCGCCGAGGAGCACGGCGGGCAGCGTCGAGGTCTCCATGACCTCGGCCATGTCGTCCGGGTTGTCGGTGACCGGGACCTTGAGCCAGGTGTACGCCGAACTGCCGCCCAGGCCCGAGGCGATGGCGATGGACCGGGTGACCGCGTCGGCGGAGAGGTCGTTGCGGAGTATGCCGTCGGGGGTGCGACGGCTGATGAACGGCTCGACGAACAGCGGGAGGTGCCGGGCGGCCATCTCGTCGACGGCGCGGGCGGTGGACTCCAGGGTGTTCAGGGAGCCGGGGTCGTCGTAGTCGATGCGCAGGAGGAGTTTTCCGGCGTCGAAGTTGAGGCGGGCGATGTCCTCGGGGCGGTGGCCGGTGAAGCGGTCGTCGAGTTCGAAGGCGGCGCCCTGGAGTCCGCCGCGGTTCATCGAGCCCATGACGACGCGGTCGTCGAGGGCGCCGAGGAGGAGCAGGTCGTCGAGGATGTCGGCGGTGGCGAGGACTCCGTCGACGCCGGGTCTGCTGAGTGCGAGGCAGAGGCGGTCGAGGAGGTCGGCGCGGTTGGCCATGGCGTGCTTGCGGTCGCCGACGCTCAGGGCTCCGCGGGCGGGGTGGTCGGCGGCGACGATCATCAGGCGGTCGCGGGTGGGGGTGAGCAGGGGGCGTCGCCTGCGGCGGGCGGCGGCTTCGGCGATGGCCTCGGGGTGGCGGGTGCGGGTGCGGATCAGCTCCGCGATGTCGACGGTCACCGGGGGGCTCCGTCTCCGGTCTCGGCCTCGGCCTCGGCTTCGCCTTCGGCCGGTCGGTTCCCACCCGCACCACCCGTGCGGCTCTCGTCGTCGGGTGCGGGTGGCCCCTGTGGGGCGGGGTCGCCGTCGGCGGGTGCGGGGGGTCCTGGTGGGGTGCGGGGGTCGTCGGCGGGGGCGGGTGGGCCTGATGGGGTGCGGGGGTCGTCGGCGGGGGCGGGGGGTCCTGGTGAGGTGCCATCGCCGCCGATGGGGGCGGGTGGTGCTGACGGGGTGCGGGCGCCGTCGGCGGGGGCGGGGCGCCCCTGCGGGGCGCGATCAGCGGCGATGGGTGCGGGGGGCCCTGGTGGGGCGAGATCGCCGTCGGTGCGTCCGGGTGGCCCGGGTGGGGTGCGGGCGCCGTCGATGGGGGCGGGGGGTGCTGGTGGTGGCTCTTGTGGGGGGACCGAGCCTGTGGTCAGGGTCGTCCTCAGCTCCTCGGGGGTCGGCATTGCCGAGGAGCATTCCAGGCGGGAAGCCACGATGGCGCCGGCCGCGTTGGCGTGGCGCATGGTCGTCTCCAGGTCCCAGCCGCTGAGCAGGCCGTGGCAGAGGGACCCGCCGAAGGCGTCGCCGGCGCCAAGGCCGTTGAGGACGGTCACCGGGAGCGGGGGGACCTCCGCCCGGTCGCCGTCGCGGTGCACGGCCAGCACGCCCTTGGGGCCCTGCTTGACCACGGCGAGTTCCACCCCGGCGTCGAGCAGCGCGCGGGCGGCGGCGTGCGGGTCCCGGACTCCGGTGGCGACCTCCACCTCGTCGAGGTTGCCGACGGCGACGGTGGCGTGCCGGAGCGCTTCGGCGTAGAAGGGGCGGGCCGCTTCGGGGTCGCTCCAGAACATGGGGCGCCAGTCGAGGTCGAACACCGTGATGCCGGACTTGGCGCGGTGGGCGAGCGCCGCGAGGGTCGCCGTACGGCTGGGCTCCTCGCTCAGTCCGGTGCCGGTCACCCAGAAGACCCGGGCGGCGCGGATGGCGTCGAGGTCGAGTTCATGGGCGTCGATCTCCAGGTCGGGCGCCTTGGGCTGCCGGTAGAAGTAGAGCGGGAAGTCGTCCGGCGGGAACACCTCGCAGAAGGTGACCGGGGTGGGCAGGCCCGGGACCGGGGTCACCCAGCGGTCGTCGACGCCGAAGCCCCGCAGGGCCTCGTGGAGATAGGTGCCGAAGGGGTCGTCGCCGGTGCGGGTGATGACGGCGGTGTTCCGGCCCAGCCGGGCCGCGGCGACCGCGACGTTCGTCGCCGAGCCGCCGAGGAACTTGCCGAAGGAGGTGACCTGCGGCAGAGGGACGCCCGTCTGCAGCGGATAGAGGTCCACCCCGATCCGCCCCATGGTGATCAGGTCGTACGCCATCGCGTTCCCCTTCGTATCGGCTCTCCCGGCTTTCTAGCCCTGGCGACGGAGCCCTGTCAATGTTTTGTCCAGACATTCGGACCAGACGTGGCACCTGAGCGAGCGGCTCCCGCGGGTGTCGTTCCCGCCGTACGGCTGCCATGCTCGGTGCGTGCTTGTTCGGTCCGGGCACGGGCCCGGTGGATCCTGGGAAGTCGCCTTCGGCCGGCCCCACCCCCGGCTGCGGCCGGGACTGATCAGTTATCGCGGGTTCCGGCTCGGCTTCGAGCGGCCCCGGCGACGGCTGGAGACGCCGATCGGGGCGGCGACCGTGCTGTTCGGGTTCGGGGACCCGGTGCGGATCCTGCGCCCCGGGCGGACGCCCGACACGCTGGTGTCCCTGTTCGGCGGGCCCACGACCACCCCGGCCGTCGGCGAGCACAGCGGGCGGCTGGCCGGGATCGAGGTGCTGCTCACGCCGTGGGCCGCGTTCACCCTGTTCGGCACTCCGCAGCACGAACTCGCCGACCGCACGGTCGACCCAGACGAGCTGCCGCACGCCCTGGACATCGGCGTGGGCGAACTCGCCGACGCGCTCGCCTCGTTGCCGACCTGGCGGGGCCGGTTCGGGCTGCTGGACGAGGTGTTCACGCGCTGGTCCGCGGCCGGGGTGCCCAGTTCGGGGCGAGTGGTGCGGGCCTGGGCGGAGCTGGTGCGCACGGGCGGCGCGATGCCGGTGCCGCGGCTCGCGGAGGAGGTCGGCTGGAGTGCGCGGCACCTGGAGAGCCGGTTCCGGGAGCAGATCGGGCTCGGCCCGAAGGCCGCGGCCCGGGTGCTGCGCCTGCAGCGGGCCCGGCGCCTGCTGGCGGCCGGACGCGCCGCCGCCGAGACCGCGGCCCTGTGCGGGTTCTACGACCAGGCCCACCTGAGCGGTGAGTTCAAGACGATGACGGGGTGCACGCCCCGTCAGTTCACGGCCGCCCGGCGGTCGTCGGCCCCGACCGCGGAGGGGTCTGCGGTCGCGGACCGGCTGGCGGGCGAGGCCACCAGTCTTGTGCTCGCGTCCGGCGGCAGTTCGGTTTTTTCCAATACCTGACGGGATCTCCACCGGCACGCTGTGCCCCTGACCTCGCGCGGACGACGAGCCGAGGTCGGCGGGGGAAACGGCGGGCCGGACCCGACGCAGCGGGTGCGGCCCGCCCTGCCGTCCCCGTACATTCCTGCCGTCCCCGCACATTCCTGCCGTCCCCGCACCTTCCGCCGCGGCCGTCAACGCGCCGCGCCCATGCGCCCGCGTGCGCCTTTGCGTCACCTGTGTCACAAACGCCCCCCTTGTGTCACACATGTCGCACCTACGCGGGCCTTGCGTCACACCCGGCGCACAGCCCCTGCCCTGCGGTCACCGAGCGTCGTTCACCGGGCACAGGCTTTGTGATCACCAGCGCAGCGCCCGGTCCCCCCGACGGCCGTTCCGGCCGCCGCCGCGGCGCGCGCGGGGAGGTGCACGTCATGACCGACCGACGGCTCTGGTCGTACAAGGAGATCGCGGCGCACATCCGGGTGCAGCCCGACACCGTGCGGTCCTACCGCAAGCACGGGCTGCTGCCCCCGCCCGACCATGTGGAGGGCGGCAAGCCCTACTGGTACGCCGACACCGTCCGGGCGTGGGTCGCCTCCCGCCCGGGCAACCGCGGCCGACGATCCGACTGACGCCCCGGTGCCCCGCCTCCGTGCGGGGCACTCCCACGCCCGGTGCCTCAGCTCCAGGGCTCGATGACCGTCACCCCCGGCCCCGGTGCCGTGCCCATCGCCGCCAGCGCGGCCGGGGTCTCGTCCAGGGTGATGGCGGAGGTGACCAGGAGGTCGGGGCGCAGCACGCCGGACCGGACGAGCTCCAGCATCGGCGGGTAGGTGTGCGCGGCCATGCCGTGACTGCCGAGGAGTTCCAGCTCCCAGCCGATGGCGCGGGCCATCGGGACGGGGGTGGTGCCGTCGGCCGAGGGCAGCAGGCCCACCTGGAGGTGCCGGCCGCGCCGGCGCAGGCCGTTCACCGAGGCGGCGCAGGTGACGGGCGAGCCCAGGGCGTCGAGGGAGAGATGGGCACCGCCACCGGTCAGTTCCCGGACCGCCTCGGCGGTGTCCGGGGTGCTCGCCGCGTCCACGCAGTGCGCGGCCCCGAACTTCCTTGCCAGGGCCAGCGCCTGGGGCGAGACGTCCACGGCGACGACCCGCGCGCCCGACGCGGCCGCGATCATCACCGCGGACAGGCCCACCCCGCCGCAGCCGTGCACCGCCACCCACTCCCCCGCGGCGACCCGGCCCTGCCGCACCACCGCCCGGAACGCGGTGGCGAACCGGCAGCCGAGCGAGGCCGCGGTGGCGTACGACAGGCCGTCCGGTATCGCGACCAGGTTCACCTCGGCGTGGTCCAGCGCGACGTACTGGGCGAAGGAGCCCCAGTGGGTGAAGCCGGGCTGGGTCTGCCGCTCGCACACCTGCTGGTCGCCCGCCGCGCAGGCCGGGCAGTTTCCGCAGGCGCAGACGAAGGGGACGGTGACCCGGTCGCCGGGGCGCCAGCCGCTCACCCCGGGGCCCACCGCCTCGACCACACCGGCGAGTTCATGGCCGGGGACGTGCGGCAGCGTGATGTCGCGGTCGTGGCCCTGCCAGCCGTGCCAGTCGCTGCGGCACAGGCCGGTGGCCTCGACCCGGACCACGACTCCGTGGTCGGCGGGGCGGGGGTCGGGCAGGTCGCGTACCTCGGCGGGTTCGCCGTACTGCTCGAAGACGACGGCTCGCATGGGGCTCCTTTCCTCCCCGGCGAAGACTAGGTCCTGCCGTTTCGATCACCAGGACTCCGGCTCCCTGGCCGCGTCCCGCGGCGCCGCACGCTCGCCCCGCAGCCGCAGTCCGGCCAGCGGGAACACCAGTACCGACACCATGGCCGCGCCGACCAGCGCCGCCGCCTCGTCGGTGCGCAGGGTGCCGGCGTCCACGCCGATCGTGGTGATGGCCACGACCAGCGGCAGGGCGGTGGCGGCGAACAGGGTCAGGGCGCCCCGGTCGCGGCGGCCGAGGTCACGCGGGGCGAGGGCGTACACCGGCAGCCCCCGGACGGCGAGGAAGAGCAGCAGGAACAGCGGCAGGAGCAGCAGGGCGCAGCCGCCGGACAGCAGGGAGTCCAGGTCGAACTCGATGCCGGTGACCACGTAGAACACCGGCACCAGGAAGCCGAAGCCCATCGCCTCGACCTTCTCCATGACCGGTTCCGCGCTCTCGGGTGCCGAGCCGTGCAGCACCAGCCGCGCGATCACCCCGGCGGCGAAGGCGCCGAGCAGGGTGTCCAGGCCCAGCGCCTGGGAGACGCCGAGCATGACCGCGAGCAGCAGGACCACCAGGCGTACGGCGAACTGGCCGCTGGTGTGCAGCGTCACCTCGACCACCCGGGAGAACCACGGCGGCCGGGGCCGCGTCGCCCACCACACGGCGACCGCCGTCAGCAGCGCGAACGCGGCCAGCACCACCGCCGAGCGGCCGGGCGAACGGCCGCTCAGCAGCAGGGCGATGGCGATGATCGGCCCGAACTCCCCGACCGCGCCGAACGTCAGCATCACCGAGCCGAACCGGGAGCGCAGGTCACCCGCGTCGCGCAGCATCGGCAGGACGGTGCCGAGGGCGGTGCTGGTGAGCGCCGTACCGATGTACACGCCCCGGTCGAAGTCGAAGCCGGACAGCAGGGTGGCCAGGCCCAGACCCAGCGCCAGGGAGATCAGCCAGGCGCGCACCGACCGGCGCAGGGTGGTGCCGCGGACCTTGTCGAACTCGATCTCGTAGCCCGCGAGGAAGATCAGCATCGCCAGGCCCAGGTCGGCGAGGACGTCGATGACCTCGCCCTCCCCCGCCCAGCCGAGCACGTCCGGGCCGACCAGGATGCCCAGTGCGATCTCGAAGATGACGAGCGGGACGGGCAGCCGGCGGCCGACCCCGTGGGCGAGCGGCGGCGCCAGCACCGCGATGGACATGATGAGGATGAGCGTCCCGGCCTGCGACATAGGGGGTACCTACCATAAGGAGTGGACAAATCCCCCCAAGCCGCGGGATTCTTCCGGGGCCCGGTCCCGCGCGGGCGCCCGCGCCCGGCCGCTGCGCCCCGTCTTGGAGTAATACCCCGCCGGGGTATACGGTGGTGATACGGGGACCCCTCGTGGTACCCGTCAGCCCCACATGCCTCGACGAGGAGAACAACATGAGCGTCAGCGCCGTCTACAAGGTCAGCGGGATGAGCTGCGGACACTGCGAGGGCGCCGTCTCCGGCGAGATCTCCGAGCTTCCCGGCGTCAGCTCCGTGAAGGCCGTGGCCTCCACCGGCGAGGTGACCGTCGTCTCCGCGGAGGCGCTGCGCGAGGAGGATGTGCGCGCGGCCGTGGACGAGGCCGGTTTTGAACTCGTCGGCGCCGTCTGAGCGGTCCGGAGTCCGGCCATGTCCACCGTCACCCAGGCCCCCGCAGCCCCCACCTCCGAGGTCGAGCTGCTCATCGGCGGCATGACCTGCGCCTCGTGCGCCGCCCGGGTCGAGAAGAAGCTCAACCGGATGGACGGGGTCACCGCCAGCGTCAACTACGCCACCGAGAAGGCGAAGGTCAGGTACCCGGCGGGGGTCGAGGTGGCCGATCTGATCGCCACGGTGGTCAAGACGGGATACACCGCCGAGGAGCCCGCCCCGCCCGAGCCCGCCGCGCCGGAGCAGGCGGCCGAGGACGACCCCGAACTCGCGGCCGCCCGGCAGCGCTTCACCGTCTCCGCGCTGCTCGCCGCGCCCGTCGTGCTGCTGTCGATGGTCCCGGCGCTGCAGTTCGACAACTGGCAGTGGCTCGCGCTCACCCTCGCCGCGCCGGCCGTCGTCTGGGGCGGGCTGCCCTTCCACCGCGCCGCCTGGACCAACGCCCGGCACGGCGCCGCCACCATGGACACCCTGGTCTCGCTCGGGACGCTGGCCGCCTTCGGGTGGTCGCTGTGGGCGCTGTTCCTCGGGGACGCCGGGATGCCCGGGATGCGGGACGAGTTCCGGCTCACCGTCGGCGGGATGGACGGCGCCTCGACGATCTACCTCGAAGTGGCCTCCGGAGTGGTCGCCTTCATCCTGCTCGGCCGCTATCTGGAGGCCCGCGCCAAGCGGAGCGCGGGAGCCGCGCTCCGGGCGCTGATGGACCTCGGCGCCAAGGACGTGGCCGTCCTCAGGGACGGGCGGGAGCGGCGGATCCCGGTGGCCGAACTGGCCGTCGGCGACCGGTTCGTCGTACGGCCCGGGGAGAAGATCGCCACCGACGGCACCGTCGTCGAGGGGGTCTCGGCGGTGGACGCCTCGATGCTGACCGGGGAGTCGGTGCCGGTCGACGTGACGGCCGGCTCCGCCGTGACCGGCGCGACCGTCAGCGTGAGCGGGCGGCTCGTCGTCGAGGCCACCGAGGTCGGCGCCGGCACCCGGCTCGCGCGGATGGCGCGGCTGGTGGAGGCGGCGCAGAGCGGCAAGGCCGAGGTGCAGCGGCTCGCGGACCGGATCTCCGCGGTCTTCGTGCCGGTGGTGCTGGCCATCGCCGTCGCCACCTTCGGGGGGTGGCTCGGTGCCACCGGTGACACCGTCGACGCGTTCACCGCGGCCGTCGCCGTCCTGATCATCGCCTGCCCCTGCGCGCTGGGGCTCGCGACCCCGACCGCGCTGATGGTCGGCACCGGGCGCGGGGCCCAGCTCGGCATCCTGATCAAAGGGCCGGAGGTGCTGGAGTCGACCCGCCGCGTCGACACGGTCGTCCTCGACAAGACCGGCACGGTGACGACGGGACGGATGACCCTGCACGAGGTGTACGTCGCCGAGGGCACCGACGAGACGCAGGTGCTGCGGCTGGCGGGCGCCCTGGAGCACGCCTCCGAGCACCCCGTCGCCCGGGCGGTCGCCGCGGGGGCCGAGGAGCGGGCCGGGGCGCTGCCGGTGGCCGAGCACTTCGAGAACGTGCCCGGGCGGGGCGTACGCGGGCGCGTGGAGGGCCATGAGGTCGCCGTGGGGCGGCTGTTCGCGTCGCTTCCCGGGGAGTTGGCCCGGGCCCGGGACGAGGCCGAGAGGGATGGGCGTACGGCCGTCGTCGTCGGCTGGGACGGGGCCGCGCGTGCGGTCCTCGCGGTCGCCGACACGGTCAAGGAGACCAGCGCCGAGGCCGTGCGCGAGCTGCGCGCGCTCGGGCTCACGCCGGTGCTGCTGACCGGGGACAACCGGGCGGTCGCGGAGGCGGTGGCGCGCAGCGTCGGGATCGAGCAGGTGATCGCCGAGGTGCTGCCCGAGGAGAAGGTCGCGGCGGTACGGCGGTTGCAGGGCGAGGGGCGGACGGTCGCCATGGTCGGCGACGGCGTCAATGACGCGGCCGCGCTCGCCACCGCCGATCTGGGGCTGGCGCTGGGTACGGGGACGGACGCGGCGATCGAGGCCGGGGATCTGACGCTGGTGCGGGGGGATCTGCGGGTGGCGGCGGACGCGATCCGGCTGTCCCGGCGGACGCTCACCACGATCAAGGGCAACCTCGTGTGGGCGTTCGGCTACAACGTGGCCGCGCTGCCGCTGGCCGCGGCGGGGCTGCTGAACCCGATGATCGCGGGCGCGGCGATGGCGTTCTCGTCGGTCTTCGTGGTGACGAACAGCCTGCGGCTGCGCACTTTCCGGTAGGGGCGCCTCTGGAGTCCTGCGCGAGCCTCACATAAGCTCTTCACAAGGCTCGCGCAGCATCCTTACGCTTGGGCTCGTTCGATGGATCGGGTCTCTTGCGTATCTAACGGACATTTGCAAGAGACGCAGATCACAGTGATGCGAACGTAACCATCGAAGGGGTTCGAAGGTCTAAGTTGGCGATGTCAGGAAGCGTCTTGGGGGGCGTGGACTGGCGTCTGGGGTTGTCTTGGGGGACTTCCTCAGAGATGCGTTGCCGGGGCACGCACACCGGGGAGCTTTGAGCGGCCCTCCCGGGTGCGTTGTCCCGGCAGACCGCACACCGAGTAGTACGGCGGACTCCGCCCGTTCTGCTCAACGCAGTACCGAACAACAGCGATTCAGGCGCTGTCCTCACAGACGCCCGGCCGGATCCCGTGGGGGGAATCCGCACCGGGACATGGGAAGGCGCCCTGGACGTCGGCCCGTGGGGGGACCGGCGCCAGGGCGCCTTCTTCTTGGTATTACGGCCGGAACACCTACGGCGTTCACCGCGCAGAGCAACAACACCGGGTCGACCCCCGGCAGGGCAACACCGGGACGGAACGAACCACGCCCGTGCAGGGCGCCGCCGTGACGGCGCCCCCGACCGGCAGGTGTCAGCGCTCCTCGACCGGGACGAAGTCCCGCTCCACCACGCCCGTGCCGTGCTCACCCGGGGACAACCCCCGGACCCCCGGCAGGGCGACAAGACCCGCAACCGCGCCACGAAGCGAACAGCACCATGGCGGCGCCACCGAAGCGGCGCCCCCGACCGGCAGGTGTCAGCGCTCCTCGACCGGGACGAAGTCCCGCTCCACGACGCCCGTGTAGATCTGGCGCGGGCGGCCGATGCGGGAGCCCGGCTCCTTGATCATCTCGTGCCACTGGGCGATCCAGCCCGGGAGGCGGCCGAGGGCGAACAGGACCGTGAACATCTCGGTCGGGAAGCCCATGGCCCGGTAGATCAGGCCGGTGTAGAAGTCGACGTTCGGGTAGAGGCTGCGCGAGACGAAGTAGTCGTCGGAGAGCGCGTGCTCCTCCAGCTTGAGCGCGATGTCCAGCAGCTCGTCGGACTTGCCGAGGGCCGAGAGGACATCGTGCGCGGCAGCCTTGATGATCTTGGCGCGCGGGTCGAAGTTCTTGTAGACCCGGTGGCCGAAGCCCATCAGCCGGACGCCGTCCTCCTTGTTCTTCACCTTGCGGATGAAGGAGTCGACGTCACCGCCGGAGGCCTGGATGCCCTCCAGCATCTCCAGCACGGACTGGTTGGCGCCACCGTGCAGCGGGCCCCACAGGGCGCTGATGCCGGCCGAGATCGAGGCGAACATGTTCGCCTGCGAGGAGCCCACCAGACGGACCGTGGAGGTCGAGCAGTTCTGCTCGTGGTCCGCGTGCAGGATCAGCAGCTTGTCGAGGGCGGCGACGACGACGGGGTCGAGCTCGAACTCCTGCGCGGGGACCGAGAAGGTCATCCGCAGGAAGTTCTCGACGTAGCCCAGGTCGTTGCGCGGGTAGACGAAGGGGTGGCCGATCGACTTCTTGTACGCGTAGGCCGCGATCGTCGGAAGCTTGGCGAGCAGCCTGATCGTGGAGAGGTTGCGCTGCTTCTCGTCGAAGGGGTTGTGGCTGTCCTGGTAGAAGGTCGACAGCGCGGAGACGACCGACGACAGCATCGCCATCGGGTGGGCGTCGCGGGGGAAGCCCCGGTAGAAGTTCTTGACGTCCTCGTGCAGCAGGGTGTGCTGGGTGATGTCGTTCTTGAACGTGCTCAGCTCGTCGACGGTGGGCAGCTCACCGTTGATCAGCAGGTAGGCGACCTCCAGGAACGTGGAGCGCTCGGCCAGCTGCTCGATCGGGTAGCCGCGGTACCGGAGGATGCCCTGCTCGCCGTCGAGGTAGGTGATGGCGGATTTATAAGCGGCCGTGTTGCCGTAGCCGCTGTCCAGGGTCACCAGACCGGTCTGGGCGCGGAGCTTGCCGATGTCGAAGCCCTTGTCGCCGACGGTGCTGTCGATCACCGGGTAGGTGTACTCGCCGTCGCCGTACCGCAGTACTACAGAGTTGTCGCTCACGTCTTCCCTCACCGACGTTGTGCCTCTTCTTCGAGGTTGCCCTGACTGTCTCTACCATCCCCCATTTGGCGCATGAGAGTGCACTCGGGGTCGACCATTGGGCTTATTGGCGGCACTCAGTGCCGCCAACTTGCTCATCCTGCCCCTCCGCACCGGCATCCGGAAGAGCTGTGTGACGTTTACGACTCGTTTGATCGATCAAATTTCACTCACCTCTCCCCGGAGCGCGCTGAGAGCCTGGCACTCACCGCTCCAGTGCGCGTGGTGCGAGCCTGAAGTCCAGCGCCGTGCAGCGCCGTCCGGCCGAGACCGTGCGCACCGCCTGCCCGATGGCCTTGCGCGAGCCGACGAGCACGACCAGCTTCTTGGCCCGGGTGACGGCGGTGTAGAGCAGATTGCGCTGGAGCATCATCCACGCGCTCGTGGTGACCGGGATCACCACCGCCGGGTACTCGCTGCCCTGGGAGCGGTGGATCGTCACCGCGTACGCGTGCGCCAACTCGTCCAGCTCGTCGAACTCGTACGACACCTCCTCGTCCTCGTCCGTCCGCACCGTCAGGCGCTGGTCGACCGGGTCGAGCGAGGTGACCACACCCACGGTGCCGTTGAAGACGCCGTTCGCGCCCTTGTCGTAATTGTTGCGAATCTGGGTGACCTTGTCGCCGACCCGGAAGACCCGGCCGCCGAACCGCTTCTCCGGCAGGTCGGGGCGGCCGGGGGTGATGGCCTGCTGGAGCAGGCCGTTGAGGGTGCCGGCGCCGGCGGGGCCGCGGTGCATGGGGGCGAGCACCTGGATGTCCCGGCGCGGGTCGAGCCCGAATTTGGCCGGAATCCGGCGGGCCGCCACGTCCACGGTGAGCCGGCCGACTTCCTCGGTGTCGTCCTCGACGAAGAGGAAGAAGTCCTTCAGGCCGTCGGTGAGGGGGTGCTGCCCGGAGTTGATGCGGTGCGCGTTGGTGACCACCCCGGACTGCTGGGCCTGGCGGAAGACCCGGGTGAGGCGGACGGCGGGGACCGGGCCGCCGTCGGCGAGCAGGTCCCGCAGGACCTCCCCCGCCCCGACGCTGGGCAGCTGGTCGACGTCCCCGACGAACAGCAGATGAGCGCCCGGCGCGACTGCCTTGACCAGCTTGTTGGCGAGCAGCAGGTCCAGCATGGACGCCTCGTCGACCACCACCAGGTCGGCGTCGAGCGGGCGGTCCCGGTCGTAGGCCGCGTCCCCGCCGGGCTTCAGCTCCAGCAGCCGGTGCACGGTGGAGGCCTCGGCGCCGGTGAGCTCGGCCAGGCGTTTGGCGGCACGCCCCGTGGGGGCGGCGAGGACGACCTTCGCCTTCTTGGCGCGGGCCAGCTCCACGACCGACCGGACGGTGAACGACTTGCCGCAGCCCGGCCCGCCGGTCAGCACGGCGACCTTCTCGGTCAGCGCCAGCTTGACGGCGGCCTCCTGCTCGGGCGCGAGCTCGGCGCCCGTACGGCCCTTCAGCCAGGCCAGCGCCTTGTCCCAGGCCACGTCCCGGAAGCCGGGCATGCGGTCGGCGTCGGTGCGCAGCAGGCGCAGCAGCTGTCCGGCGAGGGAGAGCTCGGCGCGGTGGAAGGGGACGAGGTAGACGGCGGTGACGGGGTCGCCGCCGTCCGGTGCGGGCACCTTCTCCCGTACGACGCCGGGCTCCTCCCCCGATTCCTCGTCCGGTGCCGCCAGCTCCGCGAGGCACTCGATGACCAGACCGGTGTCGACCTGCAGCAGCTTCACCGCGTCGGCGATCAGCCGCTCCTCGGGGAGATAGCAGTGCCCCTGGTCACTGGACTGGGACAGGGCGTACTGCAGGCCCGCCTTGACCCGCTCGGGGCTGTCGTGCGGGATGCCGACGGACTGGGCGATCTTGTCGGCGGTGAGGAAGCCGATGCCCCAGACGTCGGCGGCGAGCCGGTAGGGGTGATTCTTCACCACCGAGATGGAGGCGTCGCCGTACTTCTTGTAGATGCGCACCGCGATGGAGGTGGAGACCTCGACGGTCTGGAGGAAGAGCATGACCTCCTTGATCGCCTTCTGTTCCTCCCAGG
This sequence comes from Streptomyces sp. NPDC002779, assembly GCF_042888685.1. Lineage (NCBI taxonomy): Bacteria > Bacillati > Actinomycetota > Actinomycetes > Kitasatosporales > Streptomycetaceae > Streptomyces > Streptomyces sp. NPDC002779. The sequence continues at coordinate 293,919 of NZ_JBIAQC010000002.1, read as the reverse complement.
CGTCGGCGATCTTCTTGGTCCGCTTGGGGCCGAGACCGGGGACCTCGATGAGCCGCTTTGGCTCCTCCTCGATGATCCTCAGGGTGTCCAGGCCGAAGTGCTGGGTGATGCGGTCGGCGAAGACCGGGCCGATGCCCTTGACCAGCCCCGATCCCAGATAGCGGCGGATGCCCTGGACGGTGGCCGGCAGCACGGTGGTGTAGTTGTCGACGGTGAACTGCTTGCCGTACTGGGGATGGCTGCCCCAACGGCCCTCCATCCGCAGGGACTCGCCGACCTGGGCGCCGAGCAGCGCGCCGACGACCGTGAGGAGGTCGCCGCCGCCGCGGCCGGTGTCGACCCGGGCGACCGTGTAGCCGTTCTCCTCGTTGGCGTACGTGATGCGTTCGAGCACGCCTTCTACCACCGCCGGACTGGACATGATCCGACGCTACCGTCCGGCACTGACAGCTCAGCCGGACTGTGCCTTCACATGGTCGAGGACCTTGCGGAACTCCTCGGTCGGGGAGAACTCCACGAACTCGCAGTCCTCCAGGGCGACCGGGACGTGCCCGGGGCCCCAGTAGTAGGCCTGGCCCTCCTCGTAGACCTCCTCGCCGACCGGGGTGACCATCCGCAGCCGGCCCTTCAGCACCAGGCCCCAGTGCGGGCACTGGCAGGCGTCGCCGGGCAGGCCCTTCATCGCCGGGCCCATGTCCGTGCCCTCGGGCAGGCGCACATAGCCGACGGACATGCCGCCGCCGATCGGTTCGGTGCGCAGTTCCACGCCACCGCCTTCCAGGAAGACGGGCACCTCGTCGCGTGTCGTCGCCGTCATGGTTCCTCCGCTCCGGGCCGCGGGCCCTTGAGGAGAACGACCCCGCAGTTCCAGCGTGGCACCGGCGCGGCCCGGGTGCCCTTCCGGGCGCCGCGGAGTTCGGCAGAATCGCCCGGGCGGACAGCCGTAGCGGACGGACACGGGAGACATTTCATGGACGCCTACGACCTCCTGGTCGTCGGATCCGCCAACGCCGACCTGGTGATCGGCGTGGAGCGGCGGCCCGGTGCCGGTGAGACGGTGCTCGGCTCCGATCTAGCCGTCCACCCGGGCGGCAAGGGCGCGAACCAGGCGGTGGCGGCGGCCCGGCTCGGGGCGCGTACGGCCCTGCTGGCCCGGGTCGGCGACGACGCGCACGGCCGGCTGCTGCTCGACTCGCAGCGGCGGGCCGGGGTGGACACGGCGGGCGTGCTGGTCGGCGGCGCGCCGACCGGGGTCGCTCTGATCACCGTGGACCCGTCCGGGGACAACAGCATCGTGGTCTCGCCGGGTGCCAACGCCCGTCTGACGCCCGAGGACGTACGGGCCGCCGCGCGCCTGATCCGGGCCTCGCGGGTGGTCTCCGCGCAGTTGGAGATCCCGTTGGAGACGGTCGAGGAGGTCGTACGGAATCTCGCGGCGGGCAGCCGGTTCGTGCTGAACCCCTCGCCGCCGCGGCCACTGCCGCCGGAGGTGCTCGCCGCGTGCGATCCGCTGATCGTCAACGAGCACGAGGCGAAGGTGATCCTCGGGGACGCCCGTGCCGGGGAGCAGCCCGAGGACTGGGCGCGGCTCCTGCTGGCGAAGGGACCCCGTTCGGTGGTCGTGACGCTGGGGGCGCGGGGGGCGCTGGTGGCGTCCGCCGAGGGCGTGGCACGGGTGCCGTCCGTGCGGGTGGCGGCCGTGGACACCACCGGCGCCGGGGACGCCTTCACGGCGGCGCTGGCCTACCGGCTCGGCTCGGGCGCCGGGCCGGTGCGGGCGGCGGCCTACGCGGCCCGGGTGGGCGCGGTGGCGGTCACCCGGGAGGGCGCGCAGGCGTCCTTTCCGACGGCGGCGGAGGTCGAGGCCCTGGGAGAGGGCGCGCGCGAGGAGTGAGCCGTACATGCTTCGAGGGGGCCCGGTCCGTCGACCTGGCCCCCTCGCGCTCTCCCCCTCCGTGTCAGAACCCCCCGCGATCCCCCCAGATCCCCCTCCAAGAAGTTCCGACACCCAGTACGACCCACGTCCCCGGGAAAGGGTTGTACGGCTTTCCGAGAATTTATTCGGCCCTCGGCGCGAGCGGTGGGGCGGCGTGCCGGTGGCGTCACCGGGTACCCGTCGGCACAAGGCGTCGACAGAGGGCAGGCGGGTACGGCGATGAGCGACGAACCCGGACTGCTGCGGCCCGAAGTGCCCGTCGCACTCGCGCCGTTGCAGCGGTTCCCCCATCTGCTGCGGTGCCGGGCCACCGGTCTGACCGGGCCGGAGTTCGCGCGGGCGCAGCGGGTCACGGTGGCGTGGGCGGTGCTGCCGCCGGCCGTGACCCTGATCGGACTGCTGGTGCCGGCCGTGCGGACGGCGGCACTGGGCGGTGCGGCCCTGCTGGGGCTGCTGGTGCTGACGAGAGCAGTCCTGCTGATGGTCTTCGAGCGCCGTCAGCAGCGGTACGAGCCGCGCTGGCTTGCCGAGCGGACCGCCGCCCTGCGCCGCCACGAGTTCCCGGTGCTGCGCTGCTCCGTCCGCTACGACGAGACGCCGGGCCTGGCCCGGGTGTACGACCTGACGAACGGCGACCAGGTGGGGCGGCTGCTGGACCGGCGGGCCCGGGAGCGGGCCGCGGGCACGCATGCGCGGGCCACCCTGGAGTTCGTCTGTGCGACGCGGGAGCGGGTGTCGGCGGTCGCCGAGGTGCGCCGGGAGCTGGCCGAGCTGGAGCTGCTGACGGTACGGCCGGACGGCGCGCCCGCCCGGGTCAGCTTCCCGCAGGCGCGCTATCTGCCACTCCCGGAACCCGGACGCCGACCGGCACGGCGGGCTTACTGGGCACTGTCCGGGCCGGTTCTGGTGGTGGCGGCAGGTGTTGGGGAGCGGGCGGGGGCGGCGGGGCCGGCGGTCTCGGCTAGGTGAGGGTGCGGCAGGTCGTCGCGGGAGCTGACGGTACGGCCGGACGGTGCGGGTGGCCGCCTGCGCTGGGCCTACCGGAAGCTGTCCGGGCCGGTTCTGGTGGTCGTCGCCGGGGACGGGGAGCGGGACGGGGCGGTGGTTTCGGATAGGTGGCGGTGGAGGAGGGCGTGGCGGAACTCGTAGTAGCCGTTGACCTGCCGCAGCACCCCGCGCTCCCGGGCGTCCTCGGCGAACCGGATGAGCCGGCGCGGGGTGTGTCCGCGGAGCGCGAGCCACACGCGTGAGGGCAGGAAGCGGCCCCACGCGCTGGAACCGAGCGCCATCATGCCGAGGCCGACGGAGCTGAGCAGCGCCCCGGAGACCGCGCCCAGCAACGCCTCGGCCGCCCGGGGCAGTTCGTCGATGAGGGTGACGTCGTCCAGTTGCGGGGTCCGGTGACCCTCCTTGAGCGCCGCGCCGAGGTAGGCCCCGGTCAGCGCGCCCGGGACGGCGCCGGTGAGCCAGGCGTACCGGATGGCGACGCGGTCGGAGCGCAGCAGGCCGACCGGGGTCACCGCCTCCAGGGGATCGCTCGGCTCGCTGAAGTAGCGGGCGGCGGCGAAGGTGAGGGCGCTGAGCAGCCCGCCGATCGCGATGTGCACGGGGCGCTCGTAGAGGAAGGCGACGATCACCGCGCAGGCCGCGCCGCCCATCACCCCGAACCCCAGGACGCGTTGCAGGGCGTGGCGGCTGGGCGGCCGTACCGAACGCAGCCGGGGCTTGGCGCGGCGCGGGTCGTCCTGCGGGACCAGCTCCACGACGAGCGCGCCGATCACGGCGGCGCCGAGGCCGATCCACAGGCCGAGCCAGGGGCGTTCGAAGAGGGCGAAGAGGAGGGCGGCGGCGGCCGAGCAGGCGAGCGCGGCGTTGGCCAGGGCCACGGTGAGGAACAGTCCGCGCGGCACCGAGCGGTGCAGCTGCCACCAGGCGAACCGGTGGGTGCCCGGTTCGGCCTGCCTGGCCAGGAAGCCGAGCCAGCGCCGGGCGTCCTCGACGTCGAAGGGGCCCGGGAGGCGCCGGTAGGTCTCGGTGACGAAGTTGTTCAGCAGGTACCGCTTGATCCGCTCCTCGGCCCCGGAGTCGTCGGCGGCCAGCAGGTCCGCGGGGAGCGAGCCGCCGAGCGCCACGGCCAGCGACAGCATGAACGGTGTCTCCAGCGCCCGCGCCACGGGCCCGTCCGGGCGCGCGCCGAGCGTGGCCAGCAGCGGCCCCCGTTCCGCGCCCCCGGCGCGCTCCAGCACTCCCCCGGCCTCGTCGGCGCGCAGCGGCTGAAGGCGTACGAACAGCGTGTCGCGCAGCACCCGTGCCGGTTCCAGGTCCGCGAACTCGGCGGCCCGGCAGGTCAGGACGTAGGAGCGGCCGACCAGGTCGGCCTGGACGGCGTGCAGGGCGGCGGCGCGGTCGGACGCCTCGTCCAGGCCGTCGAGGACGGGCAGTACGTGGAAGCCCAGGAGTTCCTCGGCGATCTTGCGGTCCTTGGTCCGCTCGCCGACGGTCGGGTAGTGCAGGGCGAGTTCGTCCGTCATCCAGTCGGTCAGCGAACGGGTGCGGTCCCAGGAGGAGAGCTGGAAGAGGACCGGGACGACGTCGGGCTCGGCGGGTTCCAGGGTGAGCAGGACGCACAGGGCGGTCTTGCCGGCGCCGGGCTCGCCCGTGACCACCAGCCGGGACAGGTGCCCGGCGCGGGCGTGCCGGACGAAGGCGCCGGTCAGCTCGTCGAGCACGCCCTCCTCGCCGAGTTCGGCGGACAGCTGGGAGGCGCGTTCGGAGCCGGGTTCGCGCCGCCAGCGCACGGCCATCCGGCGCTCCTCGTACAGCTCGCGGTAACGGCTCTCCCGCAGCCACTGCCTGGTCACCTTGCGGGCCAGCGCGGATGCGGCCTCCTCGGCGGTGACGTCGGGCCGGCGGCCGCTGCGCAGCGCGTCGAGGGCGAGCCCGGCGACGGGCAGCACGACGCCGACGAAGGCGAACCACAGCTCGATGGGTTCCGGGCCGCCGTCCCGCAGCCCGAACCCCACCACCACGACGGTGGCCACCACGATGACGGCCAGCACGGCGTGGACGGCGAGGGTGTGCCGGTCGCGGTTCATGGCGGCGGCTCCGCCCCGGCCGCCGGCAGGGCGTCCTCGCCCCGGGACAGGAACGCCAGGACGGCCGAGCGGCGGGCGGGCCGCCGGGCCAGCCGCCCCAGCGCCGGGAGCCTGCGGCTCACCCAGGCCTGGAGCAGCAGGAAGTACAGCATCCCGCAGTACGGCCGGGCGGCCGGGCCGCCGTGGACGGCCGCCAGCCGGGGCCGGATGGCCCGCAGGCGCCGGGCGATGCCGGGCAGGGTGAGCGCGCCGCACGACACCAGGGTGGTGACGCCGTGCTCCCGGTCGAACTGGACGTCCAGGTAGTCGTCGAGCGACTGGAGGATCTCGCCGAGGTCCATGACCAGGTTCCGCTCGGCCGGTCCGAGCCGGGGCTTGACCAGGCCGCACAGGATCAGATGGGCGGCGGCGCCCTTGCCTCGGGTGATCTTCTCCAGGACGTCGAGGGGCACGCCGGGTTCGCGCTGGCGGCGGGAGAGGACCTGGTACTCGTGCAGCGAGACCAGTGCCATGAACACGGACGCGTCGGGCCGGTGGGCGAGGTTCCGCTCGATCGCGTACACCAGCCGCCCGAGCAGTAGCTCCGCCGGGGTGCCCGGGACGAAGGGGCGGTTGCCCAGGAGTTCGCCGAGCCGGTCGCCGACGGCCGGGTCACGGTCGGCGTCCCCGTCGATGAGGTCGTCGTAGAGCCGGGTGACGGCACCGGCGAGGACGGCCACGTCGGGTTGCAGCCGGTGCCCGGTCAGCCGGGCGTAACCGAGCATGGCCAGGCCGAACTTCACGCTCATGACGCGCAACGAGTTGTCGACACGGGCGCGTTCGCGCGGATCGGGCAGGCTCTCGGCGACGAGCGGCGCGACGACCCGCTCGTAGCTCCGCACGAGCACCGGTAACGAGCGGTACGCGGCCCGCGCCGCCGACGGCAGCCCTGCGGCCATTCCCAGGCTCCGCACCAGAGCCCCGACCTCAGCGACCGTCTGCCGCATCCCCGCTCCCGCCCCCAAGGGCTCCGAGCGTCCCATAACGGTGCGCAGGTGGTAAAGCGGTTCGGCCACACCCGGCAGGGGCGGGTCAGGCCCGCCCGCGGGACCCCTCCGGCACGCTCGATCCCTCTCGCCTTCTCGCCAAGTCCTGCCGGAAAGGATCGCTCCGCCGCTGAGCTCGCCGCCAGTGTTTCAGCCGTGGCCGAATCCGGTGGGGGGTCGTGGTCATGGAGGCCGAACTCGATTTACCCGACGGGGACTTGGCGCGTCTGCGGTTCGCCGTCTCGCCGCTGTGGGAGGTCGCGACGAGCTTCCGGCTGCTCCGCGCGGGGCGCCCGCACCCGGCGCATCGCCCGTGGGTCGAACAGGTACGTCCGCGGGTGGCGGCGGCGGGTCTGGAACGGCTCGCCGAGCTGGTACCGGCCGACGGCTATGTCCCCGATTTCCTCAACCCGGCGCCGCCCGGCCCGGACCCGGCCCTCGCCGAGGAGCTGGCCGCCGTACGGTCGGCTCCGGTGGAGCGGATCCGCCGGACGCTGGGTGCTCTACGCGCGCACCGCGACGGCCGACGCGCTGCTCACCCAGAAGATGAGATTCGCCTGAGACAGGTGATCAGGGCGGCGGAAGCGCGGGGCCTGCCCACCGGGCGGGCTCCCCGCGCCCGCGTGTGCTAACCCGTGTGCGCCACGAAGCGCGCCGCGGTCTCCGCCAGCACCTCCCGGCCGTCCCGCGCCCACAGTCCGTCGTTGAAGAGCTCCACCTCGATGGCGCCGGTGTAGCCGGCGGCCTCCACGTACCCCTGCCACTCCCGCATGTCGATCGAGCCGTCGCCGATCTGCCCGCGGCCGGTGAGCACGCCCTCGGGCAGCGGCGTGGTCCAGTCGGCGAGCTGGAAGGTGTGGATCCGCCCGCCCGCGCCCGCCCGGGCGATCTGCGCGGGCGCGTCGTCGTCCCACCAGATGTGGTACGTGTCCACCGTGACGCCGACCTGGTGGGCGGGGAAGCGTTCGGCGAGGTCCAGGGCCTGGGCGAGGGTGGAGACCACGCAGCGGTCGGCGGCGTACATCGGGTGCAGCGGTTCGATGGCCAGCCGTACCCCGTGGTCCTCGGCGTACGGGCCCAGGACCGCCAGCGCGTCGGCGATCCGCTCCCGCGCGCCGCGCAGGTCCTTCGAGCCCGCCGGGAGACCGCCCGAGACCAGGACGAGGGTGTCCGTGCCCAGGGTGGCCGCCTCCTCGACGGCCCGCCGGTTGTCGTCCAGCGCCCTGGCCCGCTCCGGCGCGTCGATCGCGGTGAGGAACCCGCCGCGGCACAGGGTGGTGACCGTCAGCCCCGCGTCCCGGACCGCCTTGGCCGTCGCCTCCAGGCCGTACGCCTGGACGGGCTCCCGCCACAGGCCGACGTTGACGACGCCCAACTGTCCGCACGTCTCGACCAGTTCCGGCATCGACAGCTGCTTGACCGTCATCTGGTTGATGGAGAAACGCGCCAGGTCCGTCACTGGTTCACCCCGTACGTCGACAACAGGTTCCGCATCCGTTCCTCGGCACGTTCCGGGTCCGGGAACAGGCCCCGGCCGTCGGCGAGTTCGTAGGCGCGGGCGAGGTGCGGGAGCGAGCGGGCCGACTGCAGGCCGCCGACCATCGTGAAGTGATCCTGGTGGCCCGCGAGCCAGGCCAGGAAAACCACGCCGGTCTTGTAGAAGCGGGTCGGCGGCTGGAAGAGGTGGCGGGACAGCTCGACGGTCGGGTCGAGGAGTTCCCGGAAGCCCTTGGCATCCCCCGTGTCCAGCACCCGGACCGCCTCCGCCGCCAGCGGGCCCAGCGGATCGAAGATGCCGAGCAGGGCGTGGCTGAAGCCCTTCTCGTCCCCGGCGATCAGCTCCGGGTAGTTGAAGTCGTCGCCGGTGTAGCAGCGCACGCCGTGCGGGAGCCGCCGGCGCAGGTCGATCTCGCGCTGCGCGTCCAGCAGGGAGACCTTGATGCCGTCGACCTTGTCGGGGTGGGCGGCGATGACCTCCAGGAAGGTGTCGGTGGCCGCGTCCAGGTCCGCGGAGCCCCAGTAGCCCTCCAGCGCCGGGTCGAACATGGGGCCGAGCCAGTGCAGGATCACGGGTTCTGCGGACTGGCGCAGGAGATGGCCGTAGACCTCCAGGTAGTCCTCGGGGCCGCGGGCGGCGGCCGCCAGCGCCCGGGACGCCATGAGGATCGTCTGCGCGCCTGACTCCTCGACCACGGCGAGCTGTTCCTCGTAGGCGGCGCGGACCTCTTCGAGGGTGCCCGCGGCGAGCTGGTCGGTGCCGACCCCGCAGGCGATGCGTCCGCCGGCCGCGCGGGCCTCGGCCGCGCTGCGCCGGATCAGCTCCGCCGCGCCCACCCAGTCCAGGCCCATCCCGCGCTGCGCGGTGTCCATGGCCTCGGCGACACCGAGCCCGTGGGACCACAGATGCCGGCGGAAGGCGAGCGTGGCGTCCCAGTCGACGGCGGCCGGCGAGTCGGGGCTGACGTCGGCGAACGGATCGGCGACGACATGGGCCGCGGAGAACACCGTACGAGAGGTGAAGGCCGCGCCCGGGGTGACGGCGACGGGCTCCCGCCGGGGCTCGTACGTCCTCAAGGACCCGTGGGAGTCCGGGAGTCGGATGGTCACAGCGCGATCTCCGGTACGTCGAGGCGGCGGCCCTCGGCCGAGGACTTCAGGCCCAGTTCGGCGAGCTGGACGCCGCGGGCGCCGGCCAGGAGGTCCCAGTGGTAGGGGGCGTCGGCGTAGACGTGCCGCAGGAAGAGCTCCCACTGCGCCTTGAAGCCGTTGTCGAACTCGGCGTTGTCCGGCACCTCCTGCCACTGGTCGCGGAAGACCTCGGTGGCCGGGATGTCGGGGTTCCAGACGGGCTTGGGGGTGGCCGAGCGGTGCTGTGCGCGGCAGGTGCGCAGCCCCGCGACCGCCGAGCCCTCCGTGCCGTCGACCTGGAACTCCACCAGTTCGTCGCGGTTGACCCGCACCGCCCAGGAGGAGTTGATCTGGGCGACGGCACCGCCGTCGAGCTCGAAGATGCCGTAGGCGGCGTCGTCGGCGGTGGCGTCGTAGGGCTTGCCGTTCTCGTCCCAGCGCTGCGGGATGTGGGTGGCGGTGAGCGCCTGGACGGACTTCACCCGGCCGAACAGCTCGTGCAGCACGTACTCCCAGTGCGGGAACATGTCGACGACGATGCCGCCGCCGTCCTCCGCGCGGTAGTTCCAGGAGGGGCGCTGGGCGGACTGCCAGTCGCCCTCGAAGACCCAGTAGCCGAACTCGCCGCGCACGGACAGGATCCGGCCGAAGAAGCCGCCGTCGATGAGGCGCTTGAGCTTGAGCAGGCCCGGGAGGAAGAGCTTGTCCTGGACCACGCCGTGCTTGATGCCCTTCGCGCGGGCCAGCCGGGCCAGTTCCAGGGCGCCCTCGAGACCGGTGGCGGTGGGCTTCTCGGTGTAGATGTGCTTGCCCGCGGCGATCGCCTTCCTGATCGCCTCCTCACGGGCGGAGGTGACCTGGGCGTCGAAGTAGATGTCCACGGCCGGGTCGGCGAGGACCGCGTCGAGGTCCGTGGAGATGTGCTCCAGGCCGTGGCGGTCGGCCAGCGTCCTGAGCGCGTGCTCGCGGCGGCCCACCAGGACCGGCTCCGGCCACAGCACGGTGCCGTCGCCGAGGTCGAGGCCGCCCTGTTCGCGCAGGGCGAGGACGGAGCGGACGAGGTGCTGGCGGTAGCCCATACGCCCGGTCACGCCGTTCATGGCGATACGCACCGTTTTGCGTGTCACGTCATTCCCTTCGTCCGCTGACGCCCCACCGGCGCAGCAAGCGCTTTCTATATGGACTGAAGCTAGCCTCTGACCAGTGGTCTGTACAAGACCGTGATGGGGATGAGTCGTTCGAGGGGCGAACCAACCGGGTGCCCGGCCGTATGGTCTGGTCGGCGGCCCCGGAACCGTATGCGCCGGGGGCCTGTCTAGGAGCACGTACGACGTACGAGGCGGTACGAGAGATGCGCGACCGGAGGACGACGAGATGACGGTGACCCTGGCGGACGTGGCGGCCCGCGCGCAGGTCTCCCCCGCGACGGTGTCGCGCGTGCTGAACGGGAACTACCCCGTCGCCGCGTCCACCCGGGAGCGGGTGCTGCGCGCCGTGGACGAGCTGGACTACGTGCTGAACGGTCCGGCGAGCGCGCTGGCCGCCGCCACGTCCGACCTGGTCGGCATCCTCGTCAACGACATCGCCGACCCCTTCTTCGGGATCATGGCAAGCGCGATCCAGGCGGAGATCGGCGGCCCCGGCGGGCGCGCCGGCGGCGAGCGGCTGGCCGTGGTCTGCAACACCGGGGGCTCACCGGAGCGCGAACTGACCTATCTGACCCTGCTCCAGCGGCAGCGGGCGGCGGCCGTGGTGCTGACCGGCGGGGCCGTGGAGAACGCCCCCCACGTGGCGGCGGTCTCGACCAAGCTGCGCAAGCTGGCGGAGGCGGGCACCCGGGTGGTGCTGTGCGGGCGGCCGCCGGCGCCGGACACCGGGGCGATCGCGCTGACCTTCGAGAACCGCGGGGGCGGCCGGGAACTCACCGAGCATCTGATCGGCCTCGGCCACCGCCGCCTCGGTTACATCGCGGGCCCCGAGGAGCGCACCACGACCCGGCACCGCCTGGAGGGACACCGGGCCGCGCTGGAGGCGCACGGCATCGAGGACGACCCCCGCCGGACCGTCCACGGCCGCTACGACCGCCGCTCCGGTTACGAGGCCACGCTGGAGCTCCTGCGCCGCGACCCGACCCTGACGGCGGTGGTCGCCGCGAACGACTCCGTCGCGCTCGGCGCCTGCGCGGCCGTGCGGGAGTCGGGGCTGCGGATCCCGGAGGACGTCTCCGTCGCCGGCTTCGACGACCTGCCGTTCAGCATCGACGCGGTGCCCTCCCTGACGACGGTGCGCCTGCCGCTGTCGGAGGCGGGGGCGCGGGCCGGGCGGATCGCGATGGGCCGCGAGGAGGAGCCGCCCGGGGGCATCGCCACGATCAGGGGCGAACTGATGGTCCGGGGGTCGACGGGGGTGCCGCGGAACTGAGGTCGGGGGGCTTCGGGCGTGCCGCGGAACTGAGGTCAGTGATCATCTACCGAATGGCCGGTTCCGCTGCCTGCAGTGCGCGGGACAGATCATTCAGGGGAGGGGTCACAGGATGGCGTTCCGTACATTTCTCAGTGCGCTCGGGATCAACGCGCCGCAGGTGGAGACTGTGCTGGACCGGGAGGCGGTGCGGCCCGGGGAGAAGCTGACCGTTGTGGTCACCCTGCGCGGCGGCGCCGACGTGCTCGTCGAGCGGCTGAAACTGGACGTCGTCGGACGGTTCGAGGACAGCGAGCCGGACGAGACCGGGTGGGCGAACCCGGGGGTGATCCTCAGCTGGACCGAGGAGGGGCCGTTCGCCCTCGCCGCGGGCAAGGAACGCGTCAGGGACGTCGACTTCGAGCTGCCCTGGGAGATGCCGCTGACCCATGTCCTCGGCGGGCGCAGGCTCAAGGGCGCCCGGGTGGCCGTACGGACGGAGCTGGCGATCGACAACTCCGTGGACCGGGGCGACTTCGACGAGTTCTCCGTGCACGCCCTCGCGCCGCAGGACGTCGTCCTCCAGGCCTACGCCGACCTCGGGTTCCGCTTCGACGAGGCCGAGCTGAAGAAGGGCACGCCCGGCTCGGCGGTGGCCTCACGGGTCGGCTTCTGGCAGGAGATCGAGCTGTGGTTCCCCGCCGAGTACGGGTCGATCGGCGGGCTCGGGATCGCCTTCAACGCCCGCGAGGACTCGCTGGACCTGCTGACCGGCGGCTCCGGCGGGCTCACCTTCTCCTACGACGACCTCGACCCGGAGCAGGTGCGGGCCCGGCTCGACGCCCACTACCGGGAGCGGTTCCTGCCCGCCTGGTCGGAGATCCCGGCCGGGGCGATGCCTTCCGGGGTCCGCCCCGGCGAGGGGTAGCCGGGAGGGCGCGGGGGTTTTAGTCTCGACCCGTAGACATCTCTGACTGAGTCAGAGATCCGCGTTCAGACATCTGCGTCGCGCAGGGGAGAGCGGGCCGAGCATGACCGTCCAGGACATCCGCGCCTTCAACCGCTTCTACACGAACGTCATCGGCGCCCTCGACCACCGCCGCCATCTGCACGCCCCGTACACCCTCACCGAGGCCCGCGTGCTGTACGAGCTCGCGCACTCCCCGCGGACCGACGCCGCCGACCTGCGCGGCGAACTGTCCCTGGACTCGGGGTACCTGAGCCGGATCCTGACCCGGTTCGAGCAGGACGGTCTGGTCGAGCGGGCACCCTCCGCGCAGGATCCCCGGCGCCGCCGGATCACGCTCACCGCCCAGGGGCGGGAGACCGCCGCCCTGCTCGCCGAGCGGTCGGACCAGGCCGTCGGTTCGCTGCTGTCGGCGGTGCCGGCCGCCGACCGGGCCCGGCTCGCCGAGGCGATGCGCACGATCCGCGAGATCCTCTCCGCGGGCCGCCCGCCGCGCGGCGAGGACATCGTGCTGCGCGAACCGGTCGCGGGCGACCTCGGCTGGATCGTGCAGCGCAACGCCGCGCTGTACGCAGCGGAGTTCGGCTGGAACACCGACTACGAGGGGCTGGTCGCGCGGATCGTCGCGGACTTCGCCGAGGACCACGACCCGCACCTGGAGCGGGTGTGGATCGCCGAGCTGGACGGGCGTCCGGTCGGGTGCGTGATGTGCGTACGGGACGAGGCGCCGGCCACCGCCCGGCTCCGCCTGCTCCTGGTCGAACCGGACGCCCGCGGCCTCGGTGCCGGGGACCGGCTGATCGGCGCGGTCGTCGACTTCGCGCGCGGGGTCGGCTACCGGGACCTGGTGCTGTGGACCAACGACGTCCTCGCCGCCGCCCGCCGCCTCTATCAGCGCCACGGCTTCGTCCTGACGGCGGAAAAACCCCACCGCTCCTTCGGCAAGCACCTCACGGGCCAGGACTGGCGCCTGAACCTGACGGACGCCCAGCAGTGACGGCGCGACCCGCACCGCTGACTGGTGCCCGCGCTGACCGGCGGTCGGGGTGGCGCGTAGAGTCGCGAGCATGAAGCTGGCGTTCTCCACTCTCGGTGTCCCCGGTCTTCCGCTCGCCGATGTGCTGCGGCTCGCGTCCGCGCACGGCTATCACGGCGTCGAGTTGCGCGCGCATCCCGAGGAACCGGTGCATCCCGGGCTCGGGCCCGAGGAGCGCGTCGCGGCGGCGGCCGCGTGCAAGGCGGCCGGCATCGAGGTCGTCGGCATCGCCGGGTACGTCCGGGTGGCCGCCCCCGGCCCCGACGAACCGGTGATCCAGGAGCTGTACGGCCTGCTCGACCTCGCCCGCGACCTGGGCTCCGGTTTCGTCCGCGTCTTCCCCGGCGCCGAGGAGTCGCAGAGCGCCGAGGACGCCGACGCGACGGCCGCCCGCAGGCTCGGCACCGCCGCCGAGTACGCCGCCGACGTCGGCGTACGGATCCTGCTGGAGACGCACGACTCGCACCGCACCGGCGCCGACGCCATCCGGGTGCTGGGCCTGGTCGGGCACCGGCACGCGGGTGCGCTGTGGGACGTGATGCACACCTGGCTGGGCAGCGAGCAGCCCGCGGAGTCGTACGCCGCGCTCGCCCCGCATCTCGGCTACGTCCAGGTCAAGGACATCGCGTCCGCCGAGGACCTCACCCCGCTGCCGCTGGGCGCCGGGGTGCTGCCGCTGGCCGAGTGCGTCGAGGTGCTCTCCCGGCACGGCTGGGACGGCTGGCTGTGCTGGGAGTACGAGAAGCGCTGGTACGAGGGGGCGGCACCGCTCGAGGACCTGCTCGGCGCCGGGCACGACCACCTGGCCCGGCTGCTCAACGACTCCGCGTAATTCGTTGGCCGGGGGCGCGAGCCTCCGGTTAGCGTCCCGGGCATGACCCCGCCCGCGCAGCCGCGCTCCGCCATGCCCTCATGAGCCTCGCCCGTACCCTCCTCGACGTACGGCCCCTGCGCACCTCCCCCGTCTTCCGGCGGCTGCTGATCGGACGCACGGCGTCCGTCCTGGGCAGCTTCATGACCGTGGTGACGGTCATGTTCCAGGTGTGGGACATGACGCACAGCGCGATGTGGAGCGGAGCGGTGGGGCTCGCGCAGGCGCTGCCGCTGGTGGTCGTCGGGCTGTTCGCCGGGTCCTGGGCGGACCGCGGGGACCGGCGCCGGATCTTCCTGGTCGCGACCGTGGGGCAGGCGGTGTGCTCGCTGCTGCTGGCGGTGCAGGGCTTCACCGGGAACGTGCCGGTGCCGGGCATCCTGGCCCTGGTCGCGGCCGGTTCCTGCTTCGGCGCGGTCGGCGGACCGGCGGCGGGTGTGTTCGTGCCGAGGCTGCTGCCCGAGGACCAGGTGGCGGCGGGCCTCGCCCTCAACCAGGTCACCGCCCAGGCGATGATGCTGCTCGGCCCGGCGCTCGGCGGGCTGTTCCTGGGCTGGTTCGGCATCGGCGTCTGCTACCTGATCGACGCCCTCAGCTTCGGCCTGTCCTTCTACGGCGCCTTCGGCCTGCCCGGGCTGCCGCCCGAGGGCGAGCCGTCGCGGGCGGGGCTGCACGGCGTGCTGGACGGACTGCGTTTCCTGGGCGGCCACCGGGTGGTGCGCGGGGCGCTGATCACCGACCTCGCGGCGACCGTGCTGGCGATGCCGATGAGCCTGTTCCCACTGATCAATGAGGAGCGCTTCGGCGGCAGTCCGCGCACCCTGGGCCTGTTCCTGTCCGCCGTCGCCGTCGGCGGGGTGACCGCCACGGCCCTGTCCGGCCGGCTGACCCGGCTGGCCCGGCCCGGCGCGGTCATGCTCTGCGGGGCCGCGGTCTGGGGCGCGGCGCTCGCTCTGTTCGGGTTGACCAGCAGCGCCTGGGCGGGGCTCGGGCTGCTGGTGGTGGCGGGGGCGGCGGACTCCGTGTCGGTCCTGTCCCGGACGACGATCGTGCAGACCCGTACGCCGGACGCCCTGCTGGGCCGGGTGACGGCGGCCGAGCAGATAGTGGGCCAGGCGGGACCGCACCTGGGCAACCTGCGCGGCGGCCTGGTGGCCGGCTGGTCCTCCGGAGCGACCGCCCTGATCACCGGCGGCGTCCTCTGCGTCCTGGCCGTGGCCTACGTCGCCACGAGCACCCCGGAACTCCGGGCGGGCGGCAAACGGGGGTGAGCGAGGCCCTGTTAGCCACCCACGGGCACCGCCCTGGCGCCGGTGTCTTCATGGCCGTACCGGAAGAACCGCTCAGCGCGGCTCGGACAGGCGTTTCTCCAAATGGGCGCGGCGCCGGGGCCATTCCTCGGCCGTGATCGAGTAGATCGCGGAGTCGCGCAGCCGGCCTTCCTCGCCCGGGGCCCAGGAGCGGGACCAGTTGCGCAGGACGCCCTCGAAGCGGGCGCCGGTGCGCTCGATCGCGGCGCGTGAACGGCTGTTGCGGGCGTCGGTCTTGAGGTCGACGCGGGACACCTCCCACTCCTCGAAGGCGTGCCGGAACAGCAGGAGTTTCGCCTCGGTGTTCACGCCGGTGCACTGCGCGGAGGCGGCGAGCCAGGTGAAGCCGACCTCGATGGCGTCCAGGTGGTCCGGGGAGCGCCAGGAGCGCGGCTCCCAGTAGGAGGTGGCGCCGACCACGCGTCCGGTCTCCTGGGAGATCTGGGCGTAGGGCGCGAGCATCCCGGTGGCGGCGCGGGCGAGTTGGGCGTCGATGTAGGCGTCGGTCTCGGCGGCCGTGGGCACCCAGGTGAACGCGTACGAGTCGCGGTTCTCCTCGGCCGCCGCGGCCAGGCCGGGCGCATGCCGTCTCTCCAGCGGCTCCAGGCGCACCAGCGCGCCCTCCAGAACCGGCCCTGCCAGCTCGAAACTCACCCGTCGCCCCTCACAGCCGCGCGCGCAGCGCCCCGAACTCCTCGTGGAAACCGGGGAAAGTCTTGCGTACGCAGCCGGGGTCGTCGAACGAAATACCCGGCACACGCAGGCCGGTCACCGCGAAGGACATGACGATGCGGTGGTCGCCGTAGGTCGTGATCCCGGCGCCTTCCACGGCTCCCGGGTGGATCTCGATCCAGTCGGGCCCCGTCTCCACGCGGACGCCCAGCCGGCGGAGGTTCTCCGCGCAGGCGTCCAGGCGGTCGCACTCCTTCACCCGGGTGTTGGCGACGTCCTCGATGCGCACCGGGCCCGAGGCGAAGGGGGCGATGGCGGCGAGGGTGGGCATGGTGTCGGAGATGTCCCGCATGTTGACGGTGAGGCCGCGCAGTTCGCCCGTGCCGCGGACCGTGGTGCAGTCGGCGCCGATCCGCACGTCCGCGCCCATCCGGCGCAGCACCTCGACGAAGCCCAGGTCGCCCTGGAGCGCGCCCCGGCCCAGGCCCGGCACGGTCACCTCGCCGCCGGTGAGGGCCGCGGCGGCGAAGAAGTAGCTGGCGGTGGAGGCGTCCGGTTCGATGGCGTAGGTGGTGGCCCGGTAGCCGCCCGGCGGGACCACGAAGTCTGAGCCCTCGCGGGTCACTTCCACCCCGAAGGCCCGCATCATCGCGAGGGTGATCTCGACGTACGGCACCGAGACCAGGTCGGTGACATGGATGCGCAGGCCCTGCTCGGTGAGCGGGCCGAGCAGCAGCAGGGCGGTGAGGTACTGGGAGGACTGAACGGCGTCCAGCGTGACCTCGCCGCCGACCACGCCCTTCGCCGCGACGGTCAGGGGGTGGTGGCCCTCGCGCCCCTCGTGGCGCAGGTCCACGCCCAGGTCGCGCAAGGCGCGGGTGAGCGGCAGCAGCGGGCGGCGGCGCATCTGCTCGGAGGCGTCGAAGCGGTAGGTGCCGTGGCCGGCGGCGGCCAGCGTCGGCAGGAAGCGGGCGGTCGTGGCGCCGTCCCGGCAGTAGACGTCCGCCTCGGCGGCCGCGGGGCCCTGCGGGCGGCCGTCCACCTGCCAGCTGTCGGGGGTCCGTCCGACCCGGTAGCCGAGGCTCACCAGCCCCTCGGCGAAGCCCTCGGTGTCGTCCGACCGCAGCGGCCGTACGAGGGTGGTGACTCCGTCGGCCGCCGCCGCCAGGAAGAGGGCGCGCGCGGTGATGGACTTGGAACCGGGAATGTCGACAACTGGCATGCCGCCATGATCGCCCGCCACGACCCCCCGGCGCCCACAAGTCCACGAGATGGACCCCGACTCGTCAGTCACCGGCCATGTCTTCGGCAACGGAACGAACACCTCCGGTGGGGGCGGGGAAAAGAACACCTCCGGTGCGGGCGGGGATACGTCACTGACCGCGGCCTGCACCTCCCGTGGGGGCACACTCGGACACCGCCTGCGCCTCCCGAAGGGCGGGTGAGGGGTACGCCGTCAGCCCTCGCTTGCGCCCCGGGTGAGGGGGACGCCGTCAGCCCTCGCCTGCGCCCCGGGTGAGGGACACGTCGTCGGCTGCCGCCTGCGCCCCGGCCGGGGGCACGTGATCGGACGACGCCAGCGCCTCTGGCGGCAAGGGCGAGGGGCACCTCGTCAACCGCCGCCTACACCCCCAGCGGGGACACGTCGTCGGCTGCCGCCTGCGCCCCGGCCGGGGGCCAGCGCCTCCAGCAGCACGGCAAGCACGGCGTCACCCCCGGCATGCACCCCCGGTGGCGAGGCGGGGGCACGTGGTCGCCCGCGGCATGCGCCCTCGGCGAGGGGGCATGGCGGCGGTTGCCTGCGCCCCCAATCGGGGCCAGGCCGTCGGGCGCCGCCGGCGCCTCCGGCAGCGGGGCGAGCACGGCGTCGCCCGCGGGATGCACCCCGGGCGGCGGGGCGGGGGCACGTAGCCGCCCGCGGCATGCACACCGGCGAGGGGTGCGGCCTGCGCCCCCGGCCGGGGCCAGGCCGTCGTATGCCGCCAGCGCCTCCGGTAGCGGGGTGAGCACCGCCGTGCACTCCCGGCGGCGGGGCGGGGCGCCTGGTTGCTCCCGGCGAGGGGCTCGTCGGCGGCTGCGGTCTGTGGTGCCGGCGCGCTGCCACCTCTGCGGTCGCAGTCGTGGCTTCGGTCGCGGAGTTGCCGGGCATACCTGCGCGGACGTCCCCGGCTTCGGGTTCCACGGTGGCCGGGATGTGTTCAGTCCGTGGCCATGTCTTCCGGGGAGGAGTGGGCCAGGGACGCCAAGGTGGCCAGGGCTGAGGTGAGGGTTTCCAGGTGGGGCGTGGCCAGGCCCAGGCGGATGGCGTTCGGGGCGTGGGCGTCGCCCACCGTGAAGGCCGCGGCGGGCGGGACGCCGATGCCGTAGCGCGCGGCCGCCGCCACGAAGGTGTCGGCGCGCCAGGGGCGGGGCAGCCGCCACCAGCAGTGATAGGAGCGGGAATCCGTGCGCAGGGAGAACCCGGCCAGCTGCCGGGCCGCGAGTTCCTGGCGCGCCGCGGCGTCCTTCTGCTTGGCCCGCACGAGCCGCCGTACGACCCCCTCGCGCTGCCACCGGGCGGCAGCCTCCAGGTTGAAGTGCTGGGCGGTCCAGCCGCCGGAGCGCAGCGCCGCGGCGAGGTCGCCGAGCAGGGGCGCGGGGGCCACCGTGAAACCGAGCGAGAGGCCGGGAGCGATCCGTTTGGAGAGGCTGTCGACGAGGACCGTCCGCTCGGGCACCAGGGCGGCCAGCGGGGGCAGTTCGTCGCGCAGGAAGGCCCAGATGGTGTCCTCGATCAGCGGGAGGTCCAGCCGCCGGAGCAGCTCGGCAACCTCTTCCGCGCGGGGGGCGGGCATGGTGAGGGACAGGGGGTTGTGGAGGACGGGCTGGGCGTACACGGCATGCAGGGGGCCCGCCCGGTGGGCCTCCGCCACCGCTTCCGGGATC
The DNA here is from genome assembly GCF_042888685.1 of Streptomyces sp. NPDC002779. Classification (NCBI taxonomy): domain Bacteria; kingdom Bacillati; phylum Actinomycetota; class Actinomycetes; order Kitasatosporales; family Streptomycetaceae; genus Streptomyces; species Streptomyces sp. NPDC002779. The sequence continues at coordinate 275,054 of NZ_JBIAQC010000002.1, read as the reverse complement.
AGCCCGTCGTCGTCCATGGCCAGCGGGACGAGCGTGATGCCGAGCCGGCCCGCGATGGCCTTGACCACGGGGTAGGTCAGCTCCTCGACGCCGAGACGCGCCCCGGGCGGGACCAGGGCCGCGAAGACCGCGCAGAGCGCCTGACGGCCGTTCCCGGCGAACAGCACCCGCGCGGGGTCGGGGCGCCAGCCGCCCCGGGTGAGCAGATCGGCGGCCGCCTCGCGCACCGCGGGATCACCGGCCGGGCCCGCCGGGCGCAGGGCGTGGTGGAAGGCGTCGGTGCGCAGCAGGCCCTCCAGGCCGGCCGCGAGGAGAGCGGACTGCTCGGGTACGACCGGGTAGTTGAACTCCAGGTCGATCCGGCTGCCGGCGGGTTCCCCGAGGGCGGGCGGGTCGGTGGGCGCGGCGGCGCGGACGAAGGTGCCGCGGCCGACCTCGCCGACGGTCAGTCCACGCCGGCCGAGTTCCTGGTAGACGCGGGTGGCGGTGGAGTTGGCGATGCCGTACCGGCGGGCGAAGGCGCGCTGCGGGGGGAGCCGGTCGCCCGGCTTGAGGGCGCCGGACCTGATCTCGGCGGCCACCTGGTCGGCGACGCTCCGGTAGTCCCGCACGATCACTCATCCCCTGACGTCATGGGCCCACCCAACCACAGGATTGCACCGAGGGCAATATCGCCATTGCGCCGAGGCAATCCCGCTTCCTATGCTCGGTGCATTGCCTCTGCGGCCTGCGAACGGGGAGTTGTCATGGTCGATGCGAGCGGAGTCCTCGGCGTGTTCGTCGTGGCCCTCGGCATGGTGCTCACGCCGGGACCGAACATGCTCTACCTCGTCTCCCGCAGCATCACCCAGGGCAGACGGGCCGGAGTGATCTCCCTCGGCGGAGTCGCCGTCGGCTTCCTCGTCTATCTGACCGCCGCGAACCTCGGCCTCTCGGTCGTCTTCCTCGCGGTGCCCCAGCTGTACGTCGCCGTGAAGCTGGCCGGCGCCTGCTACCTCGGCTGGCTCGCCTGGAGCGCGCTGAAGCCGGGCGGAATCTCGGTGTTCGCACCGAAGGACATACCGCCGGACTCGCCGCGCCGGCTGTTCACGATGGGTCTGGTGACGAACCTGCTCAACCCGAAGATCGCCATCATGTACCTGTCCCTGATCCCCCAGTTCATCGACCTGGAGGCCGGTCATGTACTGCTCCAGGGCCTGCTGCTGGGCTCGGTGCAGATCGTGGTCGCCGTCACGGTCAACCTCTCCATCGTGCTGGCGGCCGGGACCATCGCCGTGTTCCTGGCCCGGCGCCCCGGCTGGCTGAGGGCGCAGCGCTATGTGATGGGCACGGTGCTCGGAGGACTCGCGGTGTCCCTCGCCGTCGACACCTCCGGCCCCGCGAAGGCGAGCTGACGGCGACACAGCGCCTCCGCCCACCCCCTAATACGGGAATGAGGGTCCGCCATCGGCGCTGTGGAGGGGGGCGCGCCGATGGCGGAGAGGCTGCCGGCCGCGGCGCGGCGGAAGGGTGGGTCAGCGTTCGCAGCCAGCAGCGAGGCCGACACCGCACCGTGGTGACTCTCCGACAGCTCGCGTGTTGGACGAGCGGGGGTCGGGGCGGGTTCCCGGCTGCGCCCGGATTCCGGGAAGTTGGGGTGGCGGAGCCGGACGGGGCGGATGCGGCGGCCGGGCGGGGCGGACGGCGGGCGGTGCCCGGGTTAATGTGCACTCCCTTGACTGGCAGAAACTTCCCGGATATTGGTGACTCCTCGGAAGTTTCTTTCAGCGGAACCCCGCTGAAACTGCTTCAGCGGATCACCTCCGGAAGGAGCGCACGTTGCCCTCCAGACGCACCGTCCTCGCCGCCACCGCGGGAGTCACCGCCACGCTCGCCCTGGGCGGGACGGCTCACGCGGACGACAAGAAGCTCCGCTCCCTCATCTCCCGTATGACCCTTGAGGAGAAGGTCGGCCAGCTCTTCGTGATGCGGGTCTACGGCCACCATGCCACCGCCCCCGACCAGGCCGACATCGACGCCAACCTCAAGGAGATCGGCGTCCGCACGGCCGCCGAGCTGATCGCCAGGTACCGCGTCGGCGGCATCATCTACTTCGCCTGGGCGCACAACACCCGCGATCCGCACCAGATCGCCGACCTGTCCAACGGCATCCAGAAGGCGTCCCTGGAACTCCCGCGCGGGCTGCCCGTCCTGGTCTCCACCGACCAGGAGCACGGCATAGTCGCCCGCGTGGGCAAGCCCGCCACCCTCTTCCCGGGCGCGATGGCCATCGGCGCGAGCGGCTCGCGCGCCGACGCCCGCACCCTCGGCCGGATCGCCGGGAAGGAACTGCGCGCCCTGGGCATCCGGCAGGACTACGCGCCCGTCGCCGACGTGAACGTCAACCCGGCCAACCCGGTCATCGGCGTGCGCTCCTTCGGCTCGGACCCGGCCGCGGTGTCCCGGCTGGTCGCCGCCGAGGTCGCCGGGTTCCAGCGCTCCTCGGTCGCGGCGACCGCCAAGCACTTCCCCGGGCACGGCGACACCGCCGTCGACAGCCACTACGGCTTCCCGGTCATCACCCACACCCGCGCGCAGTGGGACGAGCTGGACGCGCCCCCGTTCCGCGCCGCGATCGAGGCGGGCATCGACTCGATCATGACCGCGCACATCATGGTCCCGGCGCTCGACGACTCCGGCGACCCGGCCACCCTCTCCCGCCCGATCCTCACCGGCATCCTGCGCGAGGAGCTGGGCTACGACGGGGTCGTGGTCACCGACTCGCTGGGCATGGAGGGCGTCCGCACGAAGTACGGCGACGACCGGGTCCCGGTGCTGGCGCTGAAGGCGGGCGTGGACCAGCTCCTCAACCCGCCGAATCTGGACGTCGCCTGGAACGCCGTACTGACGGCGGTGCGGGACGGGGAGCTGACCGAGGAGCGGCTGGACGAGTCGATCCTGCGGGTGCTGCGGCTGAAGGTGAAGCTGGGGCTCTTCGGCGACCCGTACGTCGGTCATCGTGCCGTGGACCGCACGGTCGGGATCCCGGCCCACCTGGCGGCGGCCGACCGCATCGCCGACCGGACGACGACCCTGCTGGTGAACGAGGGCGGCCTGCTGCCGCTCTCCCCGGCCGACGTGCCGAAGCTGCTGGTGGTCGGCGCCGACCCGGCGTCCCCGTCCGGCACCACGGGCCCGCCGACGGGCGTCCTCGCCACCGCGCTGACCGAGCTGGGCTTCACGGCGACCCCGCTGTCCACCGGCACCGCCCCGTCGGCCACCACCATCGCGCGTGCGGTGGCGGCAGCCGGGGACGCGGACGCGATCGTGGTGGGGACGTACAACGTGACGGCGACGAGCGCGCAGAAGACGCTGGTGACCCAGTTGCTGGCGACGGGTAAGCCGGTGGTGGCGGTGGCGATCCGCAACCCGTACGACGTGGCGCACCTGCCCGCCGTGCGCGGGTACCTGGCCTCCTACTCCTGGACCGATGTCGAACTGCGGGCGGCCGCCCGGGTGATCGCGGGTGCGGTGGCGCCCAGTGGCCGCCTTCCGGTACCGGTGCAGCGAGCGGACGATCCGGCCCGGGTGCTGTATCCGGTAGGGCACGGGCTGTCGTATCCGGCGTAGCGCCGGTACGACCGGGCCCCGGCGGACGACCCCCAACGGGCCCAAAGCCACCCCTGCGTCTGGCGTGCGCCCGCTGCGGCGGGCCACGCTGGACCCGGGGGAACCGGGGGGAGCGCGATGCGTGGGAGACGTGCCGTGGGGGCCGCGTTGCTGGTGGCGGTGTGGGTGACGGGCTGCCAGTCGGAGGGAGGGCAGGCCCGGCTCGACGAACCGGCGACACCGTCACCGACGCAGACCCGCCCCTCGGGCTACGGCACGGTGTTCCTCGGGGCCGACGAGTGCAGTTCCTTCGGCACGACCAGCTTCACCGAGGTGCCGTGCGGCGGGGAGCGGGCGGCGGCCCGGGTGACGGCCCGCCACGACGGCACGGTGGGCGACGGCCCGCCGTGCCCCGCCACCACGGACTTCGTCCTGCACATCAGCGAGCAGAGCCCCTCGGACGAGGACGGCGACGGCGCGGTCCCCCAGGGCTACGCCTGCATGCGCAACCTCGCCCCACCACACCCCGGCGACCCGGGCGGCGGAGGCGGCCCCCGCACGATCGTCGGCGACTGCGTCTACGACTCCGGCGGCCACCAGGTCCGCGAGACGTCCTGCGACGGCAAGGGCGACGAGAAGCCCGGGTACGAGGTCGCGCAGGCGGCGGCGAAGCGCGCCGAGTGCCCGCCCTCGACGGCCCTGTACGTCCAACTGGGCGGCCCCCGGCCGGTGGGCTGCGCCCGGCCGCTGTGAGCGGGTGACACTGACGGCGGGCCGCCCAGGGGCAGCCCGCCGTCAGTGCGACGCCAGGAAGGGACCGTTACGGACGCAGTGTCCGCTCCACCCCCCGCTTGTCCAGCTTCGCGTCGAACTTCGCCAGCGGCTTCGCCGTCGACGGGTTCGACTGGACCGAGGCGGAGGCGACGCCCGCCCACTCCAGGATCTTCGCCGTCGCCAGGGCCTTCTCCGAGTCCACCAGGCCCGCTACCCGTGCGCCGTGGTTGGCGCCGGGGGCGGTGAAGACGTACGAGTCACGCGCGCCCTTGCCGAGGCGGAACGGCTCCGCGCCCCACGGGTCGTTCTCGCCGTAGACGAAGAGCATCTGCCGGGCGTTGGTGCGGACCCAGCTGTCCACGTCCCGCATGGCCCACGGCTGGAACCGCATCTCGATGTCCCGCGGCACGAAGTACCGGGGCGGCAGGTACCCGTAGCGGATGTACTTGCGCTCGATGTGCGGGAACCCGATCGTGGGGGCGCCGAGTTGGGTGCCCGCCTGGTAGTAGTACGGCGTGTACGGCTCCAGGCCCTGGTCGGTGTAGAAGGAGAAGCCCGCGATGGTGTCGATGGAGGTCCAGATCTCCTCGTCCGTCGCGTTCTTCGCGTCCGCCGGGATCGTGTCGCAGTCCGAGAGCAGGCTGTACTGCCAGAAGCCCCAGACGTAGTCGAGGACGGTCGCCTCGTACGCCTTGTCCAGGCTGCCCACCGTGTTGAACGTGTAGCCGTTCTCGGCCGCGTACGCCGCGTACCGCTGCTCCAGCGGCTCCCGGCGCACCAGGGCCTCGCGCTGCACGCCGTTCAGGCGGTCCCGGCACTCCTCGGTGCCGACGTTCGCGAAGAACTCGTCGTAGGCCGAGTCCTCCCGGTTCACCACGTCGTTGGGGGCGACGTAGGCGACGACGGCGTCCATGTCACGCGGGTAGAAGCGCTCGTAGTACGTGGCGGTCATGCCGCCCTTCGAGCCGCCCGTCGACAGCCACTTCTTGGTGTAGAGCGGCTTCAGCGCCTTGAAGATGCGGTGCTGGTCGGTCGCCGCCTGCCAGATGTCCAGCTTCGTCCAGTCGGCCGGGGCCGGCCGGGACGGCGTGAAGTAGCGGTACTCCATGGAGATCTGGTTGCCGTCCACGATCTGCGTCGGCTCGCGCCGGCTCGGGGTCGTGGAGACGTTGTAGCCGCCGGTGTAGAAGACCGTCGGCCGGCTGACGTCCTTGTGCAGCACGGTGATCCGCTGCTGGAACGTGCCCTTGGACGGGTTCCGGTGGTCGACCGGCTGGGTGTAGTGGAGCACGAAGAAGCGGTAGCCGGTGTACGGCTTCTCCTCGACCAGACTCATGCCCGGAATCCCGAGCAGCCGGTCCTTGATGTCGGTGGCCTCCGGCTGGGCGGCGGTGGCCGACCCCGCCGTGCTCAACGTGCCTATGAGCACCGTGAGCGCCAGCAGCCATCTGAGCGCCTTGCGCATGCACCCTCCCCTGTGAGTCAGATGTGCGCCCGGAAGCTATCGGAGCAACTGACGATCACACCAGAGGAGTTACCGACAAACCCGGTTCCGGGATGCATCGGTTCAGCAAAGTATCCAGCCGGAACTGACCGATCCACCGCCCACCCGGCCGGTCACCTGCACACAGCGCTGGCCCGCGTAGACGGAGACCGTGCGCGTCTTGCGCCGGTGTTTGCCCTGGTACTTCACCGGGTTGTGGCCGCGCGCCCGCACACTGACCGCCATCGTCCGCTTCGGCCCGGGGTTCCTGGCGAGGGTGAAGGCGCACACCGTGCCGCCGCTCCGGTAGACCTGCACCGAACCCGTGGAGAACGGCACCGTCCGGACCTTGCGCCCCGGGCACGACGTCCCGGCGGCCTGCGCCTCGCCCGGCGCCGCGACGGCCAGCAGCCCGGACGCGGTCAGCACGGCCAGCGCGGCCCCCGCCCGTCGGCGTATCGCACCACTGTCCACAGTGTCGTCCTCCCCGTACCCCGGCGATGAGCGTACTGGTGTACGGACGCCGGGCGTACGCCGAACGGTTGCGCGACGACCGTCAGGCGAGCTCCGCGCCGACCGGCTCACCGACGAAAGTGCGCCACAGTGCGGCGTACCGTCCGCCGAGCGCCAGCAGCTCGTCGTGGGTGCCGTCCTCCGCGACGCGGCCGTCGGCCATCACCACGACCCGGTCCGCGCGGGCGGCCGTCGTCAGCCGGTGGGCGACCACCAGGGTGGTACGGCGTCCCGCCAGCCGGTCCGTCGCCTGGTTGACCTGGGCCTCGCTGGCCAGGTCCAGGGCGGCCGTCGCCTCGTCGAGGAGCAGGATGTCGGGGTCGACGAGTTCGGCGCGGGCGAGGGCGATCAGCTGGCGCTGGCCGGCCGAGAGGTTGCGGCCGCGCTCGGCGACCTCATGGAGGTACCCACCGTCCAGGGTGGCGATCATCTCGTGGGCGCCCACCGCCCGGGCCGCGGCCTCGACCTCGGCGTCGGTGGCGTCGGGGCGGCCGTAGGCGATGGCGTCGCGGACGGTGCCCTGGAAGAGGTACGCCTCCTGCGGGACCACGCCGAGCCGGTGCCGGTACGCCGTCATGTCCAGGGCGCGCAGATCCGTGCCGTCGACGGTGACCCGGCCGCCGGTCGGGTCGTAGAACCGGGCGACCAGCTTGACCAGGGTGGACTTGCCGGCGCCGGTCTCGCCGACGAAGGCGACGGTCTGGCCGGCCGGGATGCGCAGGTCGACGTCGGACAGGGCCTGCGCGGCACCGTCGGAGGAGTCGTAGGCGAAGCGCACGCCCTCGAAGGCGATCTCGCCGCGCAGGGAGCGCACGTCGAGCGGTTCGTCGGCGGACTTGGTGGACGTCGGCTCCCGCAGCAGTTCCTGGATACGGCCCAGCGAGACGGTGGCCTGCTGGTAGCCGTCGAAGACCTGGGAGAGCTGCTGGACCGGGGCGAAGAACAGGTCGATGTAGAGCAGGTACGCCACCAGTGCCCCGGTCGTCAGCGTGGCGTCGTCGATCCGGCCCCCGCCCACGATCAGCACCGCCGCCACGGCCACCGACGACAGGAACTGCACGAAGGGGAAGTAGACCGAGATCAGCCACTGACCCCGGACACGGGCCTGCCGGTAGCTGTCGCTGCGCTCGGCGAACCGCGCGCCGCCGTCCCGCTCGCGCCGGAACGCCTGCACGATCCGGAGCCCGGACACCGACTCCTGGAGGTCTGCGTTGACCGCCGACACCCGCTCCCGGGCCAGTTCGTACGCCTTCACGCTCGCCCGGCGGAAGAAGAAGGTGGCGACGATCAGCGGCGGCAGCGTCGCGAAGACGAGCAGCGCCAGCTCCAGGTCGATCACCAGCAGGGCGACCATAATGCCGAAGAAGGTGACGACCGAGACGAACGCGGTGACCAGACCGGTCTGCAGGAACGTCGACAGGGCGTCGACGTCCGTCGTCATCCGGGTCATGATCCGGCCGGTCAGCTCGCGTTCGTAGTAGTCGAGTCCGAGCCGCTGCAGCTGGGCGAAGATCTTCAGGCGCAGGGCGTACAGCACCCGCTCACCGGTGCGCCCGGTCATCAGGGTCTCCCCCACCTGCGCCGTCCACTGCACGGTCACCGCGAGCAGCGCGAGCAGGGAGGCCACCCAGACCGCGCCGAGGGCGGCCTCGGAGACCCCGCTGTCGATGCCGTGCCGGATCAGGACCGGGAGCAGCAGCCCGCTGCCCGCGTCGACGGCGACCAGGGCGAGGCTGGCCAGCAGGGGCGGGCCGAAGCCGCGCAGCAGGCGCCGCAGGCCGTAGGACTCCTCCGGGGTGACCGCGCGGGCCTCGTCGATGTCCGGGACGTCCTTGGCCGGAGGCAGCGCCTCGACCTCGGCGAGGAGTTCCGGGGTGGCCGGGGCGCCGTCCGTCGCGTGGTCGCGCGGGGTGCGCTCGCCCGCCCACAGGCGGGGGGTGATGCCGCGCTCGGCGTCGAACTCGGCGTCCAGCTCGGCCCGGACGGAGGTGTCCTCCTCCTGGGGGCCGGCGGGCGGGGTGTGGCCCGGGGAGACGCCGCCCAGCTCGTCGGGGTCGGTGAGCAGGCGCCGGTACAGGGCCGAGCGCTCCTGGAGCTCCTCGTGGGTGCCGAGGTCGGCGAGCCGGCCGTCGTCGAGGACGGCGATGCGGTCGGCGAGGTTCAGGGTGGAGCGGCGGTGCGCGATCAGCAGGGTGGTGCGGCCCTCCATGACCTGGGCCAGCGCCTCGTGGATCTCGTGTTCCACGCGGGCGTCCACGGCGGAGGTGGCGTCGTCGAGGACCAGCAGGCGGGGGTCGGTGAGGATCGCGCGGGCGAGGGCGACGCGCTGGCGCTGGCCGCCGGAGAGGGTCAGGCCGTGCTCGCCGACCTTGGTGTCGTAGCCCTCGGGCAGCTCGGTGATGAAGCGGTCCGCCTGGGCGGCGCGGGCGGCCTGCTCGATCTGCTCCTGGGTGGCGTCGGGGCGGCCGTAGGCGATGTTGTTGCGGACGGTGTCGGAGAAGAGGAAGGAGTCCTCGGGGACCAGGCCGATCGCGGCCCGGAGCGAGTCCAGGGTGAGTTCGCGGACGTCGTGGCCGCCGATGAGGACGGCGCCGTGGGTGACGTCGTAGAAGCGCGGCAGGAGCAGCGAGACGGTGGACTTGCCGGAGCCGGAGGAGCCGACGACGGCGAGGGTCTCGCCGGGGCGGATCCGGAAGCTGAGGCCGTCGAGCACCCTGCGGCCGTCCTCGTAGCCGAAGGAGACGTCGTCGAACTCGACCGTCGCCGGGGCGTCGGCCGGGAGCTCCTTGGTGCCGTCCCGCATGGACGGCTCGGTGTCGATCAGTTCGAGCACCCGCTCGGTACCGGCGCGGGCCTGCTGGCCGAAGGTGAGGACCATGGCGAGCATGCGGACCGGGCCTACGAGCTGGGCGAGGTAGGCCGAGAAGGCGACGAACGTGCCGAGGGTGATGTGTCCGCGTACGGCGAGCCAGCCGCCGAGGGCGAGCATGGCGACCTGGCCGAGGGCGGGGACGGCCTGGAGCGCCGGGGTGTACTTCGCGTTGAACCGGATGGTGCGCAGCCGCCCGGCGAACAGCCGCCGGCTGACCTCCCGGAGCTTGCCGGTCTCCTGCTCCTCCTGCCCGAAGCCCTTGACCACGCGGACCCCGCTGACGGCGCCGTCGACGACGCCCGCGACGGCCGCCGCCTGGGCCTGGGCGTACCAGGTGGCGGGGTGCAGCTTGCTGCGGCTGCGCCGGGCGATCCACCACAGGGCGGGAGCCACGGCGAGCGCGACGGCGGTGAGCGGCAGGGACAGCCAGGCCATCACGATCAGCGAGACGAAGAACAGGGCGAAGTTCCCGATGGTCATCGGGAGCATGAAGAGCAGGCCCTGGATCAGCTGGAGGTCGCTGGTCGCCCGTCCGACGACCTGCCCGGTGGACAGCTCGTCCTGCCGCCGCCCGTCGAGGCGGGTGATGGTCCCGAACATCGCGGTGCGCAGATCGTGCTGGACGTCGAGGGCGAGGCGGCCGCCGTAGTAGCGGCGGATGTAGGTGAACACGTAGACGAGGACGGCCGCGCCGATCAGCAGCCCCGCCCACGTCGCCATGGAGCGGCTCTTGTCGCCGATCACGTCATCGATGATCACCTTGGTGATCAACGGCACGAGCGCCATGACGGCCATGCCGAGCAGGGAGGACCCTAGGGCGAGGACGACGTCCTTCGGATAGCGCCAGGCATACCCCCACAGTCTCCGCGCCCATCCCTGCCCCACTGTCACGCCCGGCTTCCCCGTCTGATCGTCCACGACAAGCCCCAACGTGTTCCGCCCCGGATTTCATCCCGGGATGAGCATCGGCACGCGGGCTCACCGCAGCAGGCGCTGTTCCTTCGCCACTGCCACCGCGCCCGCTCGGGTGTCCACGCCGAGTTTGTCGTAGATGCGGCCCAGGTGGGTCTTGACCGTGGCCTCGCTGATGAACAGGGCCTTGGCGATCTCGCGGTTGCCGAGGCCCTGGGAGAGCCTGCCGAGGATCTCGCGCTCGCGGTCGGTCAGGGTGGGGCGCGGGTTGCGGAGGTTGGCCATGACCCGGCCCGCGACCGGCGCGGAGAGCGTGGTGCGCCCTTGCGCGGCGGCGTGGATCGCGGCGAAGAGCTCGTCCGGCCGCTCGGCCTTCAGCAGGTAGCCGGTGGCGCCCGCCTCGATGGCGCGGGTGATGTCGGCGTCGGTGTCGTACGTGGTGAGCACCAGTACGTGCGGGCCGCCGCCCGGCGCCGAGGTGAGCCGGCGGGTGACCTCCACGCCGTCGATCCCGGCTCCGAGCTGGAGGTCCATCAGCACCACGTCCGGGTCGAGCCGCGCGGCCAGCGCCAGCGCCTCCTCGCCGGTACCGGCCTCCCCGACGACCTCGATGCCGGAGGCGCTGTCGAGGAGGGCGAGCAGTCCGGCGCGCACGACGGCGTGGTCGTCGCAGAGCAGGATGCGTACGGTCATCGGGGGTTCTCCAGGGGGATCGCGGCGGACAGGACCGTGCCCTCGCCGGGCGCCGACTCCACGGCCAGGGTGCCGCCGAGCCCGCGGACCCGGGCCCGGATCGCGGGCAGGCCGTGGCCGCGCCCGCCGGAGGGGGCGTCCGGGAGCGCCTCCGCGTCGAAGCCGTGGCCGTCGTCGGCGACGTCCAGGACGGCCTGGTCGTCGAGGAGGGTGAGGGTGAGCGCGGCGGCGGACGCCCCGGAGTGCTCCCGTACGTTCGCCAGGGCGCCCTGCGCGATCCGCAGCAGCGCCGACTGGATCCGGTCGGGCAGCTCCGGCGCGCGGCCCCCGTCGTCGACGTGGACGCGGACGGTGAGCCGGTCGCCGGACTCCCGGGCGGCCAGCGTCCGCAGCGCCTCGCCGAGTCCGCCGCCGCGCGCCAGGTCGGCGGGGGCGAGGTCGTGCACGAAGCGGCGGGCCTCGGCGAGGTTGTGCTCGGCGACGGACTCGGCGGTACGGACGTGCGCGCGGGCCTTCCCGGGGTCCGACTCCCAGACCCGGTCGGCGGCCTGCAGCAGCATCTGCTGGCTGGACAGGCCCTGGGCGAGGGTGTCGTGGATCTCCATGGCGAGCCGCTGGCGCTCGGCGAGGGTGCCCTCGCGGCGCTCGGTGGCGGCCAGTTCCCGGCGGGTGCGGACCAGGTCGTCGATCAGCGCGCGCTGCCGGGCCGCCTGCCGGCGCAGCTGCACGAAGATCGCGGTGGCGAAACCGGCGACGGCCGCCGGGCCGACCACCAGGTCGAGGTCGAAACGGGGGGCGAGCTGCAGCTGGGCGACGATCACGAACCCGGTGAGCACGGCGACCAGGACGTACGCGGCGCCGGGCGGAAGGTGGCGCAGGGCGACGTAGAAGAGGGGGACGGCGACCCAGGCGCAGCTCGGCGCGAGGGCGACCAGGACCATCCATACGGCGACCACGGCACCGAGCCACAGCAGGCGGGGCGGGGTGGGCCGGGCGACCACCCGGCCCGGCCGGTCGCCGAACCGCCCCATGACGTACAGCACCGCCAGCACCGCGGCCAGCGCGATCACCCAGGGGGCGCGGGGCTCGCCGCCGTGCCGCTGGAGGTAGCGGGCCATGGCGGTGCCCAGGAGGAGGAAGAAGGTGGCGTGCATGACGGCGGCGAGCCACTGGGCGTCGGGGTCGCCCGGGACCGCGCTCCCGTCCTCCTGACGTGCTGGCCGCATGCCGCCGGACCGCCTTCCCGCTGTGCTCCCGCTGTGAACCGGACCTCGCGAACCGGACCTCGCGAACCGGACCTCGTGAACTGGACAAACACCTCCAGTGTCCCCCGCACCGCCGCACCCGGGGTCAACCGTTCGGATGACCCCGGCGTCAGCCGTCCCGCTCCCCGTGAGCAGCCGGAACGCCGACGGATGTGCCCCGGATCCGGGCCCAGGCTGGATACCGCAAGCACCCATCGCCCTCCCCGTCGATCCCAGGAGTTGCCGAGCCATGCAGAAGTTCTCCCGTCGTGCCCGTGTCGCCACCGGCGGCGCCGTCCTCGCCGCCGTCGCCGTCGGTACCTTCGGTGCCGTCTCCGCCAACGCCTCCGCGCCCCAGGCCACGCAGGCCCGGCCCGCCGCGGTGAAGTCCTCGGACACCTTCACCTCCACTCACCTGTCGGTCTCGGCGGCGACCGAAGCGGCCGAGGCCGTGCTGGACGCCGCGAAGAAGGAGAACCAGCGGGTGTCCGTCGCGGTGGTCGACCGCAACGGCAACACCCTGGTCACCCTGCGCGGCGACGGCGCGGGCCCGCAGTCGTACGAGTCGGCGGTGAAGAAGGCGTTCACCTCGGTGTCCTGGAACGCGCCCACCTCCGAGCTGGCGAAGCGGCTGGAGACCACGCCCAACCTCAAGGACATCCCCGGCACCCTGTTCCTCGGCGGCGGTGTCCCGGTGACCGCGAACAACGCGCCGATCGCGGGTATCGGTGTCGCGGGCGCGCCCTCCGGCGACCTGGACGAGAAGTTCGCCCGCGCCGGCGTCGCCGCCCTGGACTGAGCGCCCCTTCCGGGTACCGCTGTGAAACGCCTGCTGCCGGCCGCGCTGGCCGCCGCCCTGCTCACCGGATGCGCGGCGGCGCGGGACGGTTCTCCGCCCACCGCCCCGACACATGCCGAGACCGCCGCGCCCGCCCCGACGCGTCCCGGGGCCGCCACCCCCGCCACCCTCGCCGCGGCCGGGCTCCTGGTAGCCGACTTCGGCGCCGACACCGTCACCTTCGTCGACCCGGACCGGGGCCCCACCGGCTCCGTGCGGGTGGGCACCGCCCCCTACGGACTGGCCGTGGGGGCGGACGGGCGGGCCTGGGTCGCCACGGCGGAAGGGGTCGCGGTCGTCGACACCCGGACCCGTGAGCGCCCGGCGCTGATCCGGTACGCGACGCGGGGCCTCGGCGCCCCGGCCCACGGCGAGTACCGCGGCGGCGGCATGGGCATCACCCTGGCCCCCGACGGCGAGCACGTCTACGTCGGTGTCAACGTGCCGGACGGCGACGGGGTGCTGGAGGTCATCGACACCCGCACCCTGAAGGTCACCGGCACCGCGGACACCGGCCGCCGCCCCTTCGACGTCGACGTCTCCCCGGACGGACGGCACGTCTACGCCACCGGCCACGACTCCTTCGACGTCACCGTCGTCGACACGGCCACGCTGCACACGCGCCGCGTCGAGGTCGCGCCCTACGGCACGGAAGGCGGCCTCGGCTCCTGGCTCAAGCCGCACTACGCGGCCGTACGGCCGTCCGACGGCAGGCTGTTGCTGCCCTTCGAGGGCGAGAAGCTGGTCGTGCTCGACCCGGTCAGCGGCCGCTCGACGGTTCAGCGGATGACCGCCCGCACCCATCAGCACGGGGCCGCCGTCACCGCCGACGGGACGCTGCTCGTCGTGGGCACGGGCGCGGTGGGCGGGGACGGCCGGGGGCCCTCCCTGACCGTCCGGCGGCCGGACGGCCGGGAGCAGGTCATCCCGCTCGACGGCCCCCACGAGGACGTCGTGGCCGACGGCCGCACGGCCTACGTCACCGGCGGCTTCACCCGCGACGGCTACTGGAACGGCCTCACCGTCGTGGACCTCGACACGGGAGACACGCGCCGACTGGCCGCCGGGAACAGGCCGTTGGGGATCGCCGTACTGCCGGGCTAGACGCGCACCCGCAGGAAGTAGAACCGGGTCGTCTGGGCCGGGTTCTGGTTGTCGTCGCTGGCCAGCAGGACCTTCAGCGCGCCGCCCTTCGCGCGGCCCGTGACCGTCATGGCCTCGATGTTGTCGAGCAGCGGATTGGGCTGCGGCTGCTTCGCCGTGGCGCCGAGGTCGGGGCAGGCGGCGAGGTCGGCCAGCAGCGTCTTCCTGATCAGCCGTACGCCGTCCTGGCCGGTGAGGTTCTCGGTGCCGGAGGTGTCGCTGGCCCGGCGCGGGTCGGCGAGGTAGAGGCGGACGGTGTTGCCGACGCCGGCGGTGAAGCCGCGCTCCAGGACCAGGAGCCGGCCGTCGGACAGCGCGGTGACCTCCGGGACGCCGAGGCCGGTGTCGGCGCGGTAGCCGTACTGGGCGGCGAGCACGTAGGCGCCCTGGTGCCGGTCCCAGGTCTGGAAGCGGACGAGGCCGGCCGAGTCGCCGGACAGGGCGTACTCCATGGACGCGAGCAGGCCGCCACGGAACCGGGTCAGGCCCTCGAACGTGCCGTTGGGCACGGCCCGCCCGGCCGCGGCGACCCGGAGCGCGTCCGGCACCGGGAGCCGGTCCAGGATCGTTCCGTCGGCGGCGTGGCGCCGGACGGCCGGTTCCCCCTCGGTGCTGATCAGCCGCGTGCCGTCGCGGTCCACCACCAGGCCCTCGGAGTCCAGGGCGGCGCCGTTCTCGTCGGCGAGCGGGACGACTGAGCGCGGCGCGAGCGTCCTCGCGTCCAGGGAGAACAGCGCGGAACGGTCGGACACGGCCGCGAGCGAACCGTCCCGGTCCACCGCGAGCGCGGAGAAGTTGCCCACGTACGTGCCCTGGTACGCCGTCTTGTCGAGCGCGTCGGAGAAGCGGTCGACGGAGACGTACGGCGAACAGGCGTGGTGCTGCGGGCCGGCCGCGGAGGAGGGGCCGGCGGCGGTCAGACAGGTGGCCGCCGCCAGGGCCGCGGTGGCGGTGGAGAGTACGGTTCGCATGCGCATGGCCGTCACCGTAGGGCGGGCCGGTGAAGGGCGGGAGACCGCCAGGAGTCAACTCGCGGCCAGATCGCGGTGGATGACCTTGGCGACGCCCTGGATGGTGGTGATGCCGTAGTTCATCGTGCTGTTGCCGTGGGTCAGCACCGTGATCATGTAGTCGCGGCCGCCGCCCTTGAAGGTGCCGACGCTGTGCACCCGCCAGCCGTGCGTGGCCCGCTGGAGCCAGCCGTTCTTGACGTGCACGATGACGTCGGAGGGTGCTCCGTAGGGGGTGCCCCAGCGCTGGGACGCGATCACGTCGCCCATCAGCTTGCGGACGTACCAGCGGGAGTCGTCGGTGAGCACGGCGTTCTTCGCGGTGAGCAGCTTCATCAGCTTCTGCTCGTCGGTGACGGTGATCTGGGTCAGGCCCCAGTAGCCGTTGGCGCCTGGTTTGGTCTGGGTCATGCCCGCCGCGGCGAGGAAGTTCTTCACCTTGGTGACGCCGAGCTGCTTCCACAGGGTGGTGGTGGAGGCGTTGTCCGACTTGGTGATCATGGCGGTGGCGAGGGACTTCTCCCGGCTGGTGAGGGCCCGGCCGGTCTTCTGCGCGTCCCACAGCAGGGTGGTGAGGACGGTGACCTTGACGACGCTGGCGGAGTCGTAGGCCGTGCCGGCGCGCAGGGTGCAGGTGGTCTGGGTGGACCGGTCGTACAGCCCGACGGCGATGGTGCCCTTACGGGTCGCCAGCGCGGCGGTGATGTCCTTCTTCAGCTTCTCGGCGAGCCCGGCCTTGGCGGACGTGCAGCCGACGGCGGGCGGGGTCGCGGCGGTCGCGGGGGTGACGGCGGCCACACACGCGACGAGCGCCCCGCCCGCCACCCATCCGGCACGTCTGGATATGGGACGAGTCATGCCCTGGTGACTCACGAACCCGCGGGAATGGTTGTAGGCGTTGGGCAATGGTTGTACGAACCGTTACCTGCCCCTCGATTCCGCGCACCCGCAACCGCCGGGGCCCTGGGCGTCGTCCACCGGTTCGGGGGTGGACGACGGTGTTCAGGGAGCTGCCGGAACCGAGAGAGCTGATGGTGTCCCGCACGTTCTGGTTGCTGTGCGGCGTGGGGGCCCAACTGCTCTGCGCCCTCGGCGCGTTCTGGCACGCCTGGCAGCACGGCGCTCCCCTCGGGACCTGGCTCGTGGCCCTGGCCGCCTGCGGTGCCTGCCAGGCGGTCGCGGTGGCGGCGGTGCTGTGGCCCGGCGCGGAGGCGGGCTCGCGCGAGATCACCCAGGGGCACGAGAGCGTGACCGTGGCCGTCCTGTGCCTGATGTGGATCGTCGGCGTGTTCCCCGCCGGGGCGGTGCTGATGTGGACCGGCCACGACAGCGACGGCAACGAGGTCCAGGCCGTGTTCCTGGGCGGCACCGCCTTCATGGTGACGTCGATCGCGGGCCTGATCATCGCAACGGCCGTCGCGGACCGGGTGCGCCCGAGCGGTGCGGCCGACGACGCGCCCGGCGTGTCCGGCCTGCCCGACATCGGCGACGGCGGCGGGGACTGAGGGGCCGCGTCACCGGCCGGGGCGTCCGCGCGGATTGACTCGCGTAGACACGCCCCGGTTTGCCGTTTCAGGTCACCTGATGGACACGCGACGTCCATTTACACCGCCGCATGTCCATGTCACTCTCCCAGTGCCGCCTCCGTTCAACCCGCGTAGATGGGACTCCCCCTCATGCTGGCGACACACATACGCCGCTGGAAGCCGTTGGCCCTCGCCACCGCCACCGTCCTGGTCGGACTCAGCGCCCCCGCCCTCACCGCGACCCCCGCCGCGGCCACGACCACCGCTTACGACAGCACGTACTACAAGAACGCCGTCGGCAAGTCGGGTACGAGCCTCAAGAGCGCGCTGCACACCATCATCAGCCCTCAGACGAAGCTGTCGTACTCCGCCGTCTGGGAGGCGCTGAAGGTCACCGACCAGGACCCGGGCAACAGCAACAACGTGAAGCTGCTGTACTCGGGCATCTCCCGCAGCAAGTCGCTCAACGGCGGCAGCACCGGCAACTGGAACCGCGAGCACGTGTGGGCGCAGTCCCACGGCGACTTCGGCACCTCCGCCGGCCCCGGCACCGACCTGCACCATCTGCGCCCCGAGGACGTGCAGGTCAACAGCATCCGCGGCAACAAGGACTTCGACAACGGCGGCAGCGGCTTCACCAACTCCGGCGGCAGCCTGACCGACTCCAACTCCTTCGAGCCCCGCGACGCCGTCAAGGGCGACGTGGCCCGCATGATCCTCTACATGGCCGTCCGCTACGAGGGCACCGACAGCTGGCCCGACCTGGAGCCCAACGACACCGTCACCAACGGCAGCGTGCCGTACCACGGCCGGCTCTCGGTCCTGAAGGCCTGGAACGACGAGGACCCGCCGGACGCCTTCGAGGAGCGCCGCAACCAGCTCATCTACACCAACTACCAGGGCAACCGGAACCCGTTCATCGACCACCCGGAGTGGGTCGAGGCGATCTGGTAGGTCACCCTCCGAGGTGCGTGGGCGCGAACATGCGCAGCACCGCCGGGAGTACGACCACCGAAGGACCGGACGCGGAGAGCGCCTTGGCCAGGTCCGCCTCCAGCGTCTCCGGGGTGGTCCGCACCCCGGGGACGCCGAAGGACTCGGCCAGCGCCACATAGTCCGGGCGGGTCAGCTCGGTCGCCGTGGGCCGGCCGAACGCGTCCGTCATGTACTCGCGCAGGATGCCGTAACCGCCGTCGTCGACGATCAGCCAGGTGACGTTCAGGTCGTACTGGCGGGCCGTAGCCAGCTCCGCGATGGAGTACAGCGCCCCGCCGTCGCCCGAGACGGCGAGGACCGGGTGGGTCGGGTCGGCCGCCGCAGCGCCCAGCGCCGCCGGGAAGCCGTAGCCGAGGCCGCCGGCGCCCTGGGCGGAGTGCATCCGGTTCGGTCCCTTGGCGTCGAAGGCCGACCAGGCCCAGTACGCCAGGATCGTCATGTCCCAGAAGGACGGCGAGTCGGCGGGCAGGGCGTTGCGGACGGACGCCAGCACCTGCTGTTCCAGGGTGAGTTCCTGGGCGGCGATGCGCTCGCCGACCTTGGCGAGCAGCGCCCGCACCCGGTCCGGCGCCGAGGGGTCGGTGCGCTCCGACACCGTCTCCAGCAGCGCCTGCAGCGCGAGCCGGGCGTCGGCGTGGATGCCGAGCGCCGGATGGTTGGACTCCAGCTTGCCGAGGTCCGCCTCGATCTGGACGACCCGGCCCCGCGGCTTGAACGTGTGGTAGTTCGAGGAGAGTTCACCCAGTCCCGAGCCGACCACCAGCAGGACGTCCGCGTCCTCCAGGAAGTCCGTCGTGTACCGGTCCTCGATCCAGGACTGCAGGGACAGCGGATGCGTCCACGGGAAGGCGCCCTTGCCGCCGGGCGTGGTGACCACGGGGGCCTGCAACACCTCCGCCAGCCGCCGCAGCTTGCCGCTCGCGTCCGCCCGTACCACTCCCCCGCCCGCGATGATCGCCGGCCGGGCCGCCTTCGACAGCAAGTCGGCCGCCACCGCCGTCAGTTCGGGCCGCGGCGGCAGCTCCTCGGGGAAGGCGTCGCCGCCCGTCACCACCGGGATCGCCGTCTCGGCGAGCAGCACGTCCTGCGGGATCTCCACCCATACCGGCCCGTGCGGGGCGGTCAGCGCCGACTTCCAGGCCGCCTCGACGGCGGACGCGATCTGCGACTGGGTGCGCACGGTGTGCACGGACTTCACGACGCCCCGGAACGAGGCCGCCTGATCGGGGAGTTCGTGCAGATAGCCGTGGCGTCCGCCGCCCAGGCCCGCGGTGGGGACCTGGCTGCTGATCGCCAGCACCGGCGCCGAGGCGGCCGCCGCCTCCTGGAGAGCCGCCAGCGAGGTCAGCGCGCCGGGGCCGGTCGACAGCAGCAGCGGCGCCGCCTCCCCGGTGATCCGGCCGTAGGCGTCGGCCGCGAACCCGGCGTTGTTCTCCACGCGCAGGCCCACATAGCGCAGGTCCGAGCGGCTCAGCGCGTCGAACATGCCGAGCGCGTGCTGGCCGGGGAGGCCGAAAACGGTGGTCGCACCGAGCGCGGCCAGCGTCTCCACGACGAGGTCTCCGCCGTTGCGTCCGGGGGGAGGGTTCAGCGCGGCCTCCGTCTGGGCGGCGGTGGGGCGGAGCACCAGGTCGTGGTCGTGAGTCACTTCGCGCGGGCCTCTGCAATCTGGCGGGACATGATGGTGGTCAGTTCGTACGCCGTGTGGGACGCGGCCACCGACGTGATCTCGGCGTGATCGTACGCGGGCGCCACCTCGACGACGTCCGCCGAGACGAGGTGGCAGGAGGCGAGTCCGCGCAGGATCTCCAGCAGCTCGCGGGAGGTCATGCCGCCCGCCTCGGGGGTGCCGGTGCCGGGCGCGTGCGCCGGGTCCAGGCAGTCGATGTCGATGGAGATGTACAGCGGGCGGTCGCCGATGCGCTGGCGCAGCTGGTCGGCGATCTCGTCGGCGCCCCGGCGGTAGACGTCGGCGGAGGTGACGATGCCGAAGCCCATCTTCTCGTCGTCGGTGAGGTCCTGCTTGCCGTACAGCGGACCGCGGGTGCCGACGTGCGAGAGGGCCGAGGTGTCGAGGATGCCCTCCTCCACCGCGCGCCGGAACGGCGTGCCGTGCGTGTACTCGGCGCCGAAGTAGGTGTCCCAGGTGTCGAGGTGGGCGTCGAAGTGGAGCAGGGCGACGGGCCCGTGCTTCTTGGCGACGGACCGCAGCAGCGGCAGCGCGATGGTGTGGTCGCCGCCCAGGGTCATCAGCCGGGCGCCGGTGCCGAGCAGGTCGTCGGCGGCGGCCTCGACCGTCTCGACGGCCTCGTTGATGTTGAACGGGTTCACCGCGATGTCGCCGCCGTCGGCGACCTGGGCCAGCGCGAACGGGGACGCGTCCTGCGCGGGGTTGTAGGGCCGCAGCAGCCGGGACGCCTCGCGGATGGCGTTGCCGCCGAAGCGGGCGCCGGGCCGGTAGGAGACACCCGAGTCGAAGGGCACGCCGATCACGGCGACGTCGGCGGTGCCGACCTCGTCCAGGCGCGGCAGCCGCGCGAAGGTAGCGGGTCCGGCGTAGCGCGGGATGCGCGAGGAGTCGACGGGGCCGCGGGGCGTCTCGTTGCTGCTCATGGGGAACTGCCTTCTTTCCTACGCTTCGTCGCGTATGTGCATGTGTCTACGACTCTACTGGTGAGCCGGGACGGGTTCGGACACGAGTTCGGGATCCCGGCCGGCGAGGCGCTCGCGCCAGGCGGCGAGGACGGCCGCGTCGGTGGGCTTCGTCATCAAGGAGACGGCGAGGTAGGCCGCGAGGGAAGACAGCAGGCCGTAGTAGACGGGTTCATTGGCCAGGATGCCGTGGGTCGCCATCAGGCCGACGACCGCGACTCCGCCGACGATCACCGAGGCGAGGGCGCCCTGTGCGGTGCCGCGCTTCCACAGCAGCCCGCCGAGGATCGGCACGAGCAGTCCGCCGACGAGGAGGTTGTAGGCGACGGTCAGCGCCTCGACGACGTTGTTCAGCACGATGGCCGTGGCGATCACCGCGACACCCATGATCAGGATGAAGGCGCGGTTGCCCCGGACCTCGTCGTGCTCCTCGGCGGATCCCTTCGCCAGGCCCCGCAGCCGGGACCAGATGTCGTTGTTGGCGACGGTGGCGCAGGCGATGAGGGCGCCGGAGGACGTGGACATCACGGCGGCCAGGGCGGCGGCCAGCACCAGGCCCCGTACGCCCATGGGCAGCTCGTCCTTGACGATGGTGGCGAAGGCGTCGTCGGCGTTGGCCAGGTTCGGGTAGAGCACCTTGGCGGCGGTGCCGATGACGGCGCCGGCGAGGGCGTAGACGAGGCAGTAGGTACCGGCGACCGTGCCGCCCCACCGGGCGGTCCGGTCGCTGCGGGCGGTGAAGACGCGCTGCCAGATGTCCTGCCCGATGAGCATGCCGAACGTGTAGATGAGCACGTACGTGAAGATCGTCTCGCCGCCGATGCCCAGCGGGTCGAAGTACTCGGTGGGCAGCTGGGCCTTCATCTCGGAGAACCCGCCCGCCTTGACGACGGCGATCGGGAGGAGCAACAGCAGGACACCGATGGTCTTGACGACGAACTGCACCATGTCGGTGAGGGTGATCGACCACATGCCGCCGAGCGTGGAGTAGGCGACGACGATCGAGCCGCCGAGGACGATCGCGAGGGTGCGGTTCATGTCGAAGAGCACGTCGAAGATCGTGGCGTAGGCGATCGTCGAGGTGACGGCGAGCATGAGGGTGTACGCCCACATGACGACACCGGAGATGACCCCGGCCCGGCCGCCGTAGCGCAGGTCGAGCATCTCGGAGACGGTGTAGACCTTCAGCCGGGCGATCCGGGCGGAGAAGAAGACGGAGAGGGCGAGCAGCCCGAGGCCGATGGTGAAGACCATCCAGGCGCCGGAGAGCCCGTACTGGTAGCCCAGGCCGACCCCGCCGATGGTGGACGCGCCGCCGAGGACGATGGCGGCCATGGTCCCGGAGTACATGGCCGGGCCGAGCCGGCGCCCGGCGACCAGGAACTCGCTCTTGGACTTGGCGCGGCGCATGCCCCACCAGCCCATGGCCAGCATGCCGGCCAGATAGACGACGATCACTGTGTAGTCGACGGCCATGGTGGGGCCTCCTTCGCACAATCCCGGTGGCGTGTCGTGCAGATACGTGGGGGTGGGGACGTCGGCAGCGGCTCGCGGGGACATCCGCCCGTACCCGCGGCTGCCGGTCGGGACCGACACTAGGTGGCCGGAAAGCGACTGCGAAGTGTACGTTTCATCCATTGCGGCTGTACGGAGTGGAGGGAACGCACACCATGCCGGACCCGTCCGTCCCTCCCACCCCGGCGGTGCCCCTGTCGGCGCTGCTGGCCCGCGAGGACCTGGGGCTGCGGCAGATCGCGGGGCCGACGGATCCGGACATCGTGATCCACTGGGCGCACACCTCGGAGATGGCGGACCCGTACCCGTATCTGCTGGGCGGGGAGCTGCTGCTCACGGCGGGCGTCCACATCCCCGAGGCGGCGGGCTCGGGCACGTACTTCGACGACTACGTCTCACGGATCGTGGCGGCGGGCGGCACCGCCCTCGGCTTCGGCCTGGCGCCGGTCCACGACACGGTGCCGCGCGCCCTGGTGGCGGCCTGCGAGTCCTACGGCCTGCCGCTCCTGGAGGTCCCGCCCCGGACGACGTTCTCCGGCGTGGCACGGGCGGTCTGGCAGCTCATGGCCCAGGCCCGGCTGGCCGAACTGCGCCGGGTGACGGAGGCGCAGCAGAGCCTGGCCGCGGCGGCGTCCCGCCCGGACCCGGTGCGCGCGGTACTGCGGCAGCTGGCCCAGCGGGTGGGGGGCTGGGCGGCCCTGTACGGCCCCGAGGGCACCCTGATCGCGTCGGCGGGCCGCGGTGCGGGGGCGGAGGCGGAAGGGGCGCTGGCGGATCTGGCGGAGGTGGTACGCCCCCGGAACCCGGCCCCGACGGACTCGGCCCCCGCTACGGACGGCCGAGCCCCATCCGGCGCAGCCGCAGCCGGCCGAGCCGCAGGGGCCCCGCCCCACGAGCGCACCCAAGCGACACCCACGACCGCCGGTGCAGCCGCAGCAAGCCGCGCCCCGGGGACACCGCCCCGCGAGCACGGCCACCCGGCACCCACCTCCGCCACGCCTACCCGCAGCAGTGCCGCTCCTGCCGCCGCAACCCCGGGCGGTCGTGCCGCGGCCCCGCCCCGCGAGCGCGGCCAAGCGACCCCCACCCCCACCTCCACCGCAGCCCCGGTCAGCCATGCCACCGGGACACCGCCCCGCGAGCACGGGCAAACCGCGCCCGCCCCCACCCCAGGCAGCCGCGCCCCCGGGGCGGCGCCCCGCGAGCACGGGCAAGCGGCCCCCACCTCCGCCACCCCCACCCACAGCGCTCCCACCCCCTCCGCCACAGCCCCAGGCAGCCGCACCCCCGGCGCAATCCCCCGCGAGCACGGGCAACCGGCGCCCACCTCCGCCACACCCACCCACAGCACTCCGGCCCCCTCCGCCGCAACCCCGCCCGGCCGTGCCACCGTCGCGGCGCCTGCCCCCACCTCCGCCACCGACACCGTCGCCGGAACCCGCCTCGCCGCCTACGCGCTGGCGCCCTCCCACGGCTTCGTCCTCGGTGTGGCCGCCCCCCGGAGGGACCCCGCCGACCACACCATCGCCTCCGTCGCCGCCGTCCTCCTCTCCCTGCTCACCGGGGAGCAGCAGAGCGGCACCGGAGCGGCCCGTACCTCCGCGCTCGTGCGGCTCCTCCTCGGCGCCGCCGCCGAGGCCGTCGCCCCCCTCCTGGGCACCGCCCCCTGGCTCGTGGTGCACGCCCGCCCGGACTCCCCCGCCGCTCCCGACCCGGTGGCCGCCTCCGCGCTCGGCGCCGCCCTCGGCTCGCCCCTCGTCGACCTAGCCGGGGACGTCGTACGCGTCCTCGTCCCCGCCGCTCGCGAACCGGCTCCCCAGCCCGGCTGGACCCTCGGCGTCAGCGACCCGGCCGCCCCCGCCGAGTGGCCCGCCGCGGACACCCGGGCCGCCCGCGCGCTCGCCCGCGCCCGCGCCACCCGCGCCCCGCTGGTCCGCCACGGCGCCCGCCCCGGTCTCGCCGATCTCGTGCCGCCCGACGAGGCCGCGGCCCACGCCCGTGCCCTCCTCGCACCGATCGCGCACCCGCCGGCGCTCGTCGACACGCTCCGCACCTGGCTCTCGCTGCACGGAAGTTGGGACCGGACCGCGGTCGCCCTCGCCGTGCACCGCAACACCGTCCGCCAGCGCATCGCCCGCTGCGCGGCCCTGCTCGGCACCGACCTCGACGACCCGGACGTGCGCATGGAGCTGTGGTTCGCGCTGCGGCAGTGACCCGCGTCCCAGCGTCCGGGACACCCGGCGCGTCCACAGGGGTCTGCCCCACAATGGGACACATGCCGATACCCGGGACACCCAGCCGCGCCGAGCTCGTCGAACACCTCGTCAGAACCCGTATCGCGGGCGACGTAGCCACTCCCCGCGAGAACAACCTCTCCCATTACCGCAAGCTCGCGAACGGCGACCGCAACTTCTGGCTCGGCCTGGAGCTGGGTGACCGCTGGACCGACGAGCAGGACGTGCTCGCGGTGATGGCGGAGCGGGTCGGGGTGAACGACGACCCCGAGTACCGGTACGGCCAGGACACCATCGACCCCGACCTGACGGTCGCCGGGCTGGAGCGGATGGCGGGCCGGCTGCGCAAGGCGGCCGACGGCGGCCAGCGGGTGCTGTTCGCCACCGGCCACCCCGGCGGCCTGCTCGACGTGCACCGCGCCACCGCCGCCGCCCTGCGCACGGCCGGCTGCGACATCGTGGTGATCCCCGACGGGCTCCGGACGGACGAGGGGTACGTCATGCAGTTCGCGGACGTGGCGATGCTGGAGCACGGCGCCACGCTGTGGCACACCCACTCCGGGGAGCCGATGAAGGCCATCCTCACGGCCCTGGAGCGGCACGGCAGCCCGCTGCCCGACCTGGTCGTCGCCGACCACGGCTGGGCGGGGTACGCGGGACAGCACGGCGTCGACTCGGTCGGTTACGCCGACTCCAACGACCCGGCCCTCTTCCTCGCCGAGTCGGAGGGCACCGTCCAGGTGACGGTGCCCCTCGACGACCATGTGGTCAGCCCCCGCTACTATGACCCGATGACGGCGTACCTGCTGGCGGAGGCGGGACTGGCGTAGGGCTCGGGCCCGGGAGGGGCGGTCAGGTCCGGGGGGCGCGGACCACGCCCTCCTGGATGACCGAGACGGCCAGGCGGCCGTCCTGGGTGTAGATGCGGGCCTGACCCAGGCCGCGGCCGCCGGAGGCCGACGGGGAGTGCTGGTCGTACAGCAGCCACTCGTCGGCGCGGAACGGCCGGTGGAACCACATCGCGTGGTCCAGCGAGGCCCCGACCACATCGCCGATGGCCCAGCCGCCCCGGCCGTGCGCGAGCAGGACCGAGTCCAGCAGCGTCATGTCGGAGACGTACGTGGCGAGGACGACGTGCATCAGGGGGTCGTCGACCTCGCTGTCGAGCTTGCCGTTGGTGCGGAACCAGACCTGGGAGTGCGGTTCGCGCGGCTCGCCGAACCGCCCGAAGGGGGGCTCGTCGACGTAGCGCACGTCCACGGCGGCGCGGGCCTCCAGGAACTTCTCCAGGATCCCGCGGTCGAGATGGCCGTAGCCCCGCAGCCGCTCCTCGGAGGTGGGGAGCGTGGCGGGGTCGGGGGCGGCGGGCATCGGGGCCTGGTGCTCGAAGCCCTGCTCCGGGCGCTGGAAGGACGCGGACAGGGCGAAGATCGGCTGCCCGTGCTGGACGGCGACCACCCGGCGGGCCGTGAAGGACCGGCCGTCGTTCATGCGGTCGACGGTGTAGACGATGGGTGCGCCGGGGTCGCCGATGCGCAGGAAGTACGCGTGCAGGGAGTGGGCGAGCCGGTCCTCGGGGACCGTCCGCCCGGCGGCGACGAGCGCCTGGGCCGCGACCTGCCCGCCGAACACGCGCGGGACGACGGCGGACCGGGACTGGCCGCGGAAGATGTCCTCCTCGATCTGCTCCAGGTCGAGCAGATCGAGGAGATCCTGTAGTGCCTGGCTCATGTGAAGGTTGTACCGGCCGGTAATGTCCGGGACCTTACAGACCCATGTCCTTCGCGATGATCGTCTTCATGATCTCGCTGGTGCCGCCGTAGATCCGGTTGACCCGGTTGTCCGCGTACAGGCGGGCGATCGGGTACTCGTTCATGAAGCCGTAGCCGCCGTGCAGCTGGAGGCAGCGGTCGATGACGCGGTGCGCGACCTCGGTGCAGAACAGCTTGGCGCTGGCGGCCTCGGCCGCGGTCAGCTCACCGGCGTCCAGCGCCTCCAGGGCGCGGTCGGCGACGGCCTCGGCCGCGTCCACCTCGGCCTTGCAGGCGGCCAGCTCGAACTTGGTGTTCTGGAACGCGGCGACCGGCTTGCCGAAGACGGTGCGCTCGGTGACGTACTGCTGGGCGAACCGGACGGCGGCCTTGGCCTGCGCGTAGGCGCCGTAGGCGATGCCCCAGCGCTCGGAGGGGAGGTTGCTGCCGAGGTAGGAGAAGCCCCGGTTCTCCTCGCCCATCAGGTCCTCGGCCGGCACCTTCACGTCGACGAACGCCAGCTCGGCGGTGTCGGAGGTGCGCAGGCCCAGCTTGTCGAGCTTGCGGCCGATGGAGTAGCCCTCGGACTTGGTGTCCACGGCGAACAGGGAGATGCCGTAGCGGCGGTCCTCGGCGGTGGGCGCGGCGGTGCGGGCGCAGACGATCACGCGGTCGGCGTGGACGCCGCCGGTGATGAAGGTCTTGGAGCCGTTGAGGACGTAGTGGGTGCCGTCCTCGGAGAGCTTTGCGGTGGTCTTCATGCCCGCGAGGTCGGAGCCGGTGCCCGGCTCGGTCATCGCCAGCGCCCACATCTCCTCGCCGGAGACGAACTTGGGCAGGTAGCGCTTCTTCTGCTCGTCGGTGGCGAGCGACTTGATGTACGGCAGGGCGAGCAGTACGTGCACCCCGGAGCCGCCGAACTGGACGCCCGCGCGGGCGGTCTCCTCGTAGAGGACGGCCTCGAACTTGTGGGTGTCCAGACCCGCGCCGCCGAACTCCTCGGGCACGTTGATGCCGAAGACGCCCAGCTCGCCGAGCTGGTAGTAGAAGTCGCGGGGCGCCTGGCCCGCCGCGAACCACTCGTCGTACACCGGTACGACCTCGGCCTCGATGAAGGCGCGGATGGTCTCCCGGAACGCCTCGTGATCCTCGTTGAACACCGTACGGCGCACGGCCGCCACCTCCACCTGTGTCTAAGCGCTTGCTCACCTACCGTACCGGCGAGTATGAACACCCGTCCAGAGGAGCGGCCCCCGTAACGCTCGTCACGCCTGTCCGCCCGCCGCGCCGAACGCCCCCCGCGCCATCCGGTGCAGCAGCCCGGCCGTCACCCCGCGCCCCGGCAGCGCGCCCGGCCGCCCCAGGTGCGGCGTGGAGTTCAGCAGGCCGAAGACCGAGTGGACGGCCGAGCGGGCGGTGGGCTCGGTGAGCGCCGGGTAGACCTTGCGGACCACGTCCACCCACAGCTCGACGTACTGGCGCTGGAGCTGGCGGACCAGCTTGCGGTCGCTGTCGCGCAGGCGGTCCAGCTCGCGGTCGTGCAGGGTGATCAGGGGACGGTCGTCGAGCGCGAAGTCGATGTGGCCCTCGATGAGGGAGTCCAGGATCTCGTCGGGACCCCCGCCGTCGGCCTCCGCCAGGCGCCGCCTGGCCCCGGTCAGCAGCTGACCGCTGATGCCCACCAGCAGCTCCGCGAGCATCGCGTCCTTGCCCGCGAAGTGCCGGTAGAGGCCGGGGCCGCTGATGCCGACGGCAGCGCCTATCTCGTCGACCCCCACGCCGTGGAAGCCGCGTTCGGCGAACAGCCGCGCGGCCTCCTTGAGGATCTGCTCACGCCGGGTGGGTGCGTCGGTTCTGGTGGCCATGCGCCAATTCTAGACAGGGAGGTTAGCGGTCGTTAACCTGAAGGAAATGCGTTAACGCTCATTAACAAGGTGAGGGGACCGCAGGATGCACGAGGCACCCGAGCTGACGAGTGCGGCAGATCCCGCGTCGGAGGCCTGGAAGGCCAATGAGGAGGCGCAGCTCGCGCTGGTGGAGGAGCTGCGCGCCAAGCTCGCCGCCGCCCGCCTGGGCGGTGGGGAGAAGGCGCGCGCCCGGCACACCGCGCGCGGCAAGCTGCTGCCCCGGGACCGGGTGGACACCCTGCTCGACCCGGGCTCGCCCTTCCTGGAGCTGGCGCCCCTCGCGGCCGACGGCATGTACGACGGACAGGCCCCGGCGGCGGGGGTGATCGCCGGGATCGGCCGGGTCAGCGGGCGCGAGTGCGTGATCGTCGCCAATGACGCCACCGTCAAGGGCGGCACCTACTACCCGATGACGGTGAAGAAGCATCTGCGGGCGCAGGAGGTGGCCCTGGAGAACCGGCTGCCCTGTCTGTATCTCGTCGACTCCGGCGGCGCCTTCCTGCCCATGCAGGACGAGGTCTTCCCCGACCGCGACCACTTCGGGCGGATCTTCTACAACCAGGCCCGGATGTCCGGCGCGGGCATCCCGCAGATCGCGGCCGTCCTCGGCTCCTGCACGGCGGGCGGGGCGTACGTCCCCGCGATGAGCGACGAGGCCGTCATCGTCCGCAACCAGGGCACGATCTTCCTCGGCGGCCCCCCGCTGGTGAAGGCCGCCACCGGTGAGGTCGTCACCGCCGAGGAGCTCGGCGGCGGCGAGGTGCACGCGCGGGTGTCGGGCGTGACCGACCATCTCGCGGAGGACGACGCGCACGCCCTGCGGATCGTCCGGAACATCGTCGGCACCCTCCCCGCGCGCGGGGCGCTCCCCTGGCAGGTGCGGCCGGCCGCCGAACCCAAGGTCGACCCCTACGGCCTGTACGGCGCCGTGCCCGCGGACCCCCGCACGCCCTACGACGTCCGCGAGATCATCGCGCGCGTGGTCGACGGCTCCCGGTTCGCGGAGTTCAAGTCCGAGTTCGGGCAGACCCTGGTCACCGGCTTCGCCCGGATCCACGGCCACCCGGTCGGCATCGTCGCCAACAACGGCATCCTGTTCTCCGAGTCCGCCCAGAAGGGCGCCCACTTCGTCGAGCTGTGCGACCAGCGCGGGATCCCGCTGGTGTTCCTGCAGAACATCTCCGGGTTCATGGTCGGCAGGGACTACGAGGCGGGCGGTATCGCCAAGCACGGCGCCAAGATGGTGACGGCGGTGGCGACGACCCGCGTGCCGAAGCTGACGGTCGTGGTGGGCGGTTCCTACGGCGCCGGGAACTACTCCATGTGCGGCCGGGCCTACTCGCCCCGCTTCCTGTGGATGTGGCCGGGCGCCAAGATCTCCGTCATGGGCGGCGAGCAGGCGTCCTCGGTCCTCGCCACCGTCAAGCGCGACCAGCTGGAGGGGCGCGGCGAGCAGTGGCCGGCCGAGGAGGAAGAGGCGTTCAAGGCGCCGATCCGCGCCCAGTACGAGCGTCAGGGCAACGCCTACTACGCCACGGCCCGCCTCTGGGACGACGGAGTGATCGACCCGCTGGAGACCCGGCAGGTGCTGGGCCTGGCACTGACGGCCTGCGCCAACGCGCCCCTGGGTGACCCCCAGTTCGGCGTCTTCCGGATGTGAGGGGCATTTACCGATGACCATGTTCGACACAGTCCTCGTGGCCAACCGGGGCGAGATCGCGGTCCGCGTCATCCGCACCCTGCGCATCCTGGGCGTCCGCTCGGTCGCCGTCTTCTCCGACGCCGACGCCGACGCGCGGCACGTCCGGGAGGCCGACACGGCGGTCCGCATCGGACCGGCCCCGGCGACCCGGAGCTATCTGTCCGCGGAGCGCATCCTCGACGCCGCCGCCCGCACCGGCGCCCAGGCCGTCCACCCCGGCTACGGCTTCCTCGCCGAGAACGCCGACTTCGCCCGCGCGTGCGCCGCGGCGGGCCTGGTCTTCATCGGGCCGCCGGCCGAGGCGATCGCCCTGATGGGCGACAAGATCCGCGCCAAGGAGACCGTGCAGGCGGCCGGGGTCCCCGTCGTCCCCGGCGGACGCGACCCCGAACTGGCGCGGGCCGCCCGGGAGCTGGGCGCTCCGGTGCTGCTGAAGCCGAGCGCGGGCGGCGGCGGCAAAGGCATGCGCCTGGTGCGGGACCTGTCGGTGCTGGAGGAGGAGATCGCGGCGGCCCGGCGCGAGGCCGCGGCCTCCTTCGGCGACGACACGCTCCTGGTCGAGCGGTGGATCGACCGGCCCCGGCACATCGAGATCCAGGTGCTGGCGGACGGCCACGGCCAGGTCGTCCACCTCGGCGAGCGCGAGTGCTCCCTCCAGCGGCGCCACCAGAAGATCATCGAGGAGGCGCCGAGCGTCCTGCTGGACGAGGAGACCCGGGCGGCGATGGGCGAGGCGGCCGTCCAGGCGGCCCGCTCCTGCGGCTACCGGGGCGCGGGCACGGTGGAGTTCATCGTCCCCGGCGGCGACCCCTCGGCGTACTGCTTCATGGAGATGAACACCCGCCTCCAGGTGGAGCACCCGGTCACCGAGCTGATCACCGGCATCGACCTGGTGGAGTGGCAGCTGCGGGTCGCGGCCGGGGAGAGGCTCGCCTTCACCCAGGACGACATCACGCTCACCGGCCATGCGGTCGAGGCCCGTCTCTGCGCCGAGGACCCCGCGCGCGGGTTCCTCCCCTCGGGCGGCACCGTGCTGCGCCTGCGCGAGCCGCAGGGCGACGGCGTGCGCACGGATTCCGGGCTCACCGAGGGCACCGAGGTCGGCAGCCTGTACGACCCGATGCTGTCCAAGGTCATCGCCTACGGCCCCGACCGCGCGACCGCGTTGCGCAAGCTGCGGGCGGCGCTCGCGGAGACGGTGACGCTGGGCGTGCAGACCAACGCCGGGTTCCTGCGGCGGCTGCTGGCCCATCCGGCGGTGGTGGCCGGTGAGCTGGACACCGGTCTGGTCGAGCGGGAGGTCGACGGGCTGGTCCCGGCCGACGTGCCCGAGGAGGTGTACGAGGCGGCGGCCGCCGTACGCCTGGAGGCGCTGCGGCCCGAGGGCGAGGGGTGGACGGACCCCTTCTCGGTGCCGAGCGGCTGGCGCCTCGGCGGTACGCCCAAGCCCCTCGCCTTCCCCCTGCGGGTGGCCGGTGGTGACCCTGCCGAGTACGTCCCGCGAGGCACCCACACCGTCACCGGCGACCGGGTCTCGGTCACCCTCGACGGCGTCCGGCACACCTTCCACCGCGCCGCCGACTGGATCGGCCGGGACGGCGACGCCTGGCACGTGCGCGACCACGACCCGGTCGCCGCGTCCCTGACCCGCGCCGCCCACTCCGGCGCCGACTCGCTCACCGCGCCCATGCCCGGCACGGTCACGGTGGTGAAGGTCGCCGTCGGGGACGAGGTGAGCGCCGGCCAGAGCCTGCTGGTGGTGGAGGCGATGAAGATGGAGCACGTCATCTCCGCCCCGCACGCCGGCACGGTCGCCGAGCTCGACGCCTCGCCCGGCACCACGGTCGCCATGGACCAGGTGCTGGCCGTGATCGCACCGCACGAGGAGGCGGCTGAGTGACCCTCCCCATGGCGGTCCCCGCACCCGGCCTGCCCACCCGGGTCCGCATCCACGAGGTCGGCGCCCGGGACGGACTGCAGAACGAGAAGACGACCGTTCCCACCGACGTGAAGGCGGAGTTCATCCGGCGGCTCACCGACGCCGGCCTCACCACCATCGAGGCCACCAGCTTCGTCCACCCCAAGTGGGTGCCCCAACTCGCCGACGCGGAAGACCTGTTCCCCCGAGTGAGCCACCTCCCGGTGGACCTTCCCGTCCTGGTCCCCAACGAGCACGGACTGGACCGCGCCCTGGCCCTCGGAGCCCGTCGCGTCGCCGTCTTCGCCAGCGCCACCGAGTCGTTCGCGAAGGCCAACCTCAACCGCACGGTCGACGAGGCCCTGGCGATGTTCGAGCCGGTCGTCGCGCGGGCGAAGGCCGAGGGCGTGCAGGTGCGCGGCTATCTCTCCATGTGCTTCGGCGACCCGTGGGAGGGCCCGGTCCCCGTCGCGCGGGTGGTCGAGGTGTGCCAGGCCCTCCTCGGCATGGGCTGCGACGAACTGAGCCTGGGCGACACGATCGGCGTGGCCACACCCGGTCACGTCCGGGCCCTGCTGACCGAACTCACCGGGCGCGGCACGCCCGTCGACCGGCTCGCCGTGCACTTCCACGACACCTACGGCCAGGCCCTCGCCAACACCTACGCCGCCCTCCAGCACGGCGTCACCACCGTCGACGCCTCCGCCGGTGGCCTCGGCGGCTGCCCCTACGCGAAGTCCGCCACCGGAAACCTCGCCACCGAAGACCTCGTGTGGATGCTGCACGGCCTCGGCATCGACACCGGGGTCGACCTCGGCCGTCTCGTCGCCACAAGCGAGTGGATGGCCGGCCGACTGGGCCGCCCCAGCCCGTCCCGCACCGTACGAGCCCTCTCCCACAAGGAGTGACCCCGATGGACCACAAGCTCTCCCCCGAGCTGGAAGAACTGCGGCGCACGGTCGCGGAGTTCGCGCACGACGTCGTGGCGCCGAAGATCGGCGACCTGTACGAACGCCATGAGTTCCCGTACGAGATCGTGCGCGAGATGGGCCGCATGGGCCTGTTCGGCCTGCCGTTCCCCGAGGAGTACGGCGGCATGGGCGGGGACTACCTCGCGCTGGGCATCGCCCTGGAGGAGCTGGCCCGCGTCGACTCCTCGGTGGCCATCACCCTGGAGGCGGGCGTCTCGCTGGGCGCGATGCCGATCCATCTGTTCGGCACCGAGGAGCAGAAGCGCCAGTGGCTGCCCCGGCTGTGCTCGGGCGAGATGCTCGGCGCCTTCGGGCTGACCGAGCCGGACGGCGGCACCGACGCGGGCGCGACCCGGACGACGGCCCAGCTGGACCCGGAGACGGACGAGTGGGTGATCAACGGCACGAAGTGCTTCATCACCAACTCCGGTACGGACATCACCGGTCTGGTCACCGTCACGGCGGTCACCGACCGCGGGCCGGCGGACGGCGCCCCGCTGATCTCGTCGATCATCGTCCCCTCGGGCACCCCGGGCTTCACGGTGGCCCCCGCGTACTCCAAGGTCGGCTGGAACGCCTCCGACACCCGTGAGCTGTCCTTCGCCGACGTCCGCGTCCCGCGGGCCAATCTGCTGGGCACCCAGGGCCGCGGCTACGCCCAGTTCCTGCGCATCCTCGACGAGGGCCGGGTGGCGATCGCGGCGCTGGCGACGGGCCTGGCCCAGGGCTGCGTGGACGAGTCGGTGCGGTATGCCAAGGAGCGGCACGCCTTCGGCCGTCCGATCGGCGCCAACCAGGCGATCCAGTTCAAGCTCGCGGACATGGAGATGCGGGCGCACACGGCCCGGCTGGCCTGGCGGGACGCGGCGAGCCGGCTGGTCGCGGGTGAGCCGTTCAAGAAGGAGGCGGCGCTGGCCAAGCTCTACTCCTCCACGATCGCGGTGGACAACGCCCGCGACGCCACCCAGATCCACGGCGGTTACGGCTTCATGAACGAGTACCCGGTGGCCCGGATGTGGCGCGACTCCAAGATCCTGGAGATCGGCGAGGGCACGAGTGAGGTCCAGCGGATGCTGATCGCCCGGGAACTGGGCCTGCCGAGCTGACAACGGCCTTCGCCGGCGCCCGAGTTGGGTCCCTGAGCGGCTCACCGGTGGGGCGCTGCGGGGGCCCACCTCTGGACAATTGATGAGGTTAGGCTAACCTACCTTCGAATTGTCCGGCGAAGATCGCCCCGTTCGAAAGCAGCGTACCCATGTCCCACGCCAGCGCCACCCACCTCACCCGCCGTGGCATCCTCGCCGCGGGCGGCGCCCTCGGCCTCGGTGCCGTGCTCGCGGCCTGCGGCGACGACGACACCAAAAGCGGTGGCTCTGACCAGGAGACGGCCGCCGCGAAGTCCGGCCCGTGGTCCTTCAAGGACGACCGCGGCACGACCGTCAAGCTCGACAAGGTGCCGGTGAACATGGTCGCGTTCACCGGTGTCGCCGCCGCCCTCTTCGACTACGGCATCCAGGTCAAGGGCGTCTTCGGCCCGACCACCACCTCGGACGGCAAGCCCGACGTCCAAGCCGGCGACCTCGACGTCAGCAAGGTCACCGTGCTCGGCAACGAGTGGGGCAAGCTCAACATCGAGAAGTACGCGGCCCTCTCCCCCGAGGTCCTCATCACCACGACGTTCGACGACGCCGGCACCCTGTGGTCGGTGCCCGTCGAGTCCGCGGACAAGATCGCCAAGCTCGCCCCGAGCGTCGCGATCTCCGTCTTCGACCGCCAGCTCACCGAGCCGCTGCAGCGCATGTGGGAGCTGGCCGAGTCGCTGGGCGCGGACATGAAGTCCACCGAGATCGCCGAGTCGAAGAAGAAGTTCGAGACCGCCGCGGCCCGGCTGCGCGCCGCCGCCAAGGCCAAGCCCGAGATCAAGGTGATGGCCGGCTCCGCCGCGGAGAGCATCTTCTACGTCTCCGGCACCAACTTCTCCATCGACCTGGAGTACTTCAAGTCCCTCGGCGTGAACTTCGTCGAGCCCTCGGAGAAGGCGAAGGCCGAGAGCGCCGGCTGGTACGAGGCGCTCAGCTGGGAGAACGTCGACAAGTACGACGCCGACATCATCCTGGTGGACGACCGCACCTCCACCATCCAGCCCGCGGACATCACCGAGGCGACCTGGAAGAAGCTGCCCGCCGTCAAGGCCGGCCAGGTCATCCCGCGCTCGCCGGAGCCGATCCTGTCGTACGACAAGTGCACGCCGCTGCTCGACAACCTGGCCGAGGCCATCGAGAACGCGAAGAAGGTCAGCTGACCTCGCGGAAGGTCGCCCCCTGACGCTCACCCAGGAGCCTCCATGAGCACGGCCGTAGCCGTCGATTTCCGTTTCTTCTCCCTTCAGGTCGTACGGACTCGGCGGCTCGGTCCGTCTCTGGTCCGGGTGACGTTCGGCGGACCGGAGCTGAGCGACTTCCGCTCCGACGGCCGCGACCAGTCGCTGTCGCTGTTCCTGCCGCACCCGGGGCAGGAAGAGCCGGTCGTCCCCGTCGAGCTCGGCGACCGATGGTGGCAGGGCTGGCGCGACCTGCCGGACGACGTACGGGCCGTGATGCGCTCGTACACCCTGCGCGAGCTGCGGCGGGACCCGGACGAGATCGACATCGACTTCGTGCTGCACGAGCCCGCCGGGCCCGCCTCCCGGTGGGCCTCGCGGGCCGCCGCCGGGGACCGCGTCCTGCTCATCGGGCCCGCCGTCGCCGACAACCGGGCCATCCGGTTCCGGCCGCCCGCGGACACCGGCCTCATGGTGGTGTGGGGCGACGAGACCGCCGTACCGGCCGTCTGCGCCATCGTCGAGTCGCTGCCGGCCGGCACCCGGGCCCGGGTCTGGCTGGAGGTGCGGCACGCCGGGGACATCCAGGAGCTGGAGACCCAGGCGGACGCCGAGATCGTCTGGCTGGTCCGGCAGGACCGGGGCGCCGAGGGCTCCCCCATGGCCCTCGACGCCCTGCGCGGGACCGAACTCCCGGACGCCGAGCGCCCGTACGTCTGGATCGCGGGCGAGTCGGGGTGTGTGAAGGCGCTGCGCCGTCACTTCGTCCAGGAGCGCGGCATCGACCGGCGCCGGGTCACCTTCGTCGGCTACTGGCGGCACGGCCTGACGGAGGAGCAGCTGCGGGAGCTGGGCGAGTGATGCGACGGAAGTGACCACCGTCACGGAAGGGGTCGGGTTCCGGCCGCCTGACGCACGATGAAATTAGGTTAGGCTTACCTAAGTTGATCGACCTTCTCATCCCCTCCCCACTCCCCTTCGCCTCGTCCCGCACGGACTTCCCCTCGGAGGACCCCCCATGCGCTCGCACCTGCTCAATGACACGACCGCGGAGCAGTACCGCAGCTCCGTGACCGAAGGAATCGAGCGGGTGGCCGCCAAAATCGCCGCCACCGAACGTCCGTTCACCGGCGTCACGGTCGACGCCCTCGCCCCCACCATCGACGCGATCGACCTCGACAAGCCGCTGCTCGACACCGCGGCGGCCCTCGACGAGCTGGAGGACGTCTACCTCCGCGACGCGGTCTACTTCCACCACCCGCGCTATCTCGCCCACCTCAACTGCCCGGTCGTCATCCCGGCGGTGCTCGGCGAGGCGATCCTGTCCGCGGTCAACTCCTCCCTGGACACCTGGGACCAGTCGGCCGGCGGCACCCTGATCGAGCGCAAGCTCATCGACTGGACGACCGCCCGGATCGGCCTCGGCCCGGCCGCCGACGGCGTGTTCACCTCCGGCGGCACCCAGTCCAACCTCCAGGCGCTGCTGCTGGCCCGCGAGGAGGCCAAGGCCGAGTCCCTCGACACCCTGCGCATCTTCGCCTCCGAGGTCAGCCACTTCAGCGTCAAGAAGTCGGCCAAACTCCTCGGCCTCAGCGCTGACTCGGTGGTCTCCGTCCCCGTCGACCACGACAAGCGCATGCAGACCGTCGCCCTCGCCCGCGAGCTGGAGCGCTGCAAGCGGGACGGCCTGGTCCCGATGGCCGTCGTCGCCACCGCCGGCACCACCGACTTCGGCTCCATCGACCCGCTGCCCGAGATCGCCGAGCTGTGCGAGCAGTACGGCACCTGGATGCACGTGGACGCCGCCTACGGCTGCGGACTGCTCGCCTCCGTGAAGTACCGGGACCGGATCGACGGCATCGAGCGCGCCGACTCCGTCACCGTCGACTACCACAAGTCCTTCTTCCAGCCGGTGAGTTCGTCCGCCGTCCTGGTACGGGACGCGGCCACCCTGCGCCACGCCACCTACCACGCGGAGTACCTCAACCCGCGCCGCATGGTGCAGGAACGTATCCCCAACCAGGTCGACAAGTCCCTCCAGACCACCCGCCGCTTCGACGCGCTGAAGCTGTGGATGACCCTGCGCGTGATGGGCGCCGACGGCATCGGCCAGCTCTTCGACGAGGTCGTCGACCTGACCGCCGAGGGCTGGAAACTGCTGGCCGCCGACCCGCGCTTCGACGTCGTGGTCGAACCCAGCCTGTCCACCCTGGTGTTCCGGTACATCCCGGCCGCGGTGACCGACCCGGCCGAGATCGACCGCGCCAACCTCTACGCCCGCAAGGCCCTGTTCGCCTCCGGTGCCGCCGTCGTCGCGGGCACCAAGGTCGGCGGCCGCCACTACCTGAAGTTCACCCTGCTCAACCCCGAGACCACGACGGATGACATCGCCGCCGTCCTCGACCTGATCGCCGGCCACGCCGAGCAGTACCTGGGAGAGTCCCTTGACCGCGCTTCCTGAACCCACGCACACGACCTACGACTTCGTGGGCATCGGGCTCGGCCCCTTCAACCTCGGCCTGGCCTGTCTCACCGAGCCCATCGACGAACTCGACGGTGTCTTCCTGGAGTCCAAGCCCGACTTCGAGTGGCACGCGGGCATGTTCCTGGACGGCGCCCACCTGCAGACCCCGTTCATGTCGGACCTGGTCACCCTCGCCGACCCGACCTCGCCGTACTCCTTCCTCAACTACCTGAAGGAGAAAGGCCGGCTGTACTCGTTCTACATCCGGGAGAACTTCTACCCGCTGCGGGTCGAGTACGACGACTACTGCCGCTGGGCCGCGAACAAGCTGAGCAGCGTCCGCTTCTCCACGACGGTAGCCGAGGTGACGTATGAGGACGAGCTCTACGTCGTGCGGACCACCGCCGGGGACACCTACCGCGCCCGGCACCTCGTCCTGGGCACCGGCACCTCCCCGCACTACCCGGAGGCCGTGCGCGGCCTCGGCGGCGACTTCTTCCACAACTCCCGCTACGTGCAGAACAAGGCGGAGCTGCAGAAGAAGGAGTCGATCACGATCGTCGGCTCCGGCCAGTCCGCCGCCGAGATCTACTACGACCTCCTCACCGAGATCGACGTGCACGGCTACCGGCTGAACTGGGTGACCCGCTCCCCGCGCTTCTTCCCGCTGGAGTACACCAAGCTCACGCTGGAGATGACCTCGCCGGAGTACATCGACTACTACCGCGCGCTGCCGGAGGCCACCCGCTACCGCCTCACCGCCCAGCAGAAGGGCCTGTTCAAGGGCATCGACGGCGATCTCATCAACGAGATCTTCGATCTGCTGTACCAGAAGAACCTCGGCGGCCCGGTGCCCACCCGGCTGCTCACCAACTCCTCGCTGGAAGCGGCCCGTTACGAGAACGGCACCTACACGCTCTCCTTCCACCAGCAGGAGCAGGAGAAGGACTACGAGCTGCAGACGCAGGGCCTGGTGCTGGCCACCGGCTACGCGTACACCGAGCCGGAGTTCCTGAAGCCGGTGAGCGACCGCCTCGTGCGCGACGCGCGGGGCAACTTCGACGTCGCCCGCAACTACGCCATCGATGTGACGGGCCGGGGTGTGTTCCTCCAGAACGCCGGTGTGCACACCCACAGCATCACCAGCCCCGACCTGGGGATGGGCGCCTACCGCAACAGCTTCATCATCAGTGAGCTGCTCGGCAGCGAGTACTACCCGGTCGAGAAGACCATCGCGTTCCAGGAGTTTGCCGTATGACCTTCACCTTCCGCACGCTCGACCCCCTCAAGGACGCCGAGCTGCTGCACCGCTGGGTCACGCACCCCAAGGCCGCCTTCTGGATGATGCAGGACGCGAAACTGGAGGACGTCGAGCGCGCCTACATGGAGATCGCCGCCGACGAGCACCACCACGCCCTGCTGGGCCTGAAGGACGGCGAACCCGCCTTCCTGATGGAGAAGTACGACCCGGCCCACCGCGAACTGGTCGGCCTGTACGAGCCGTTGCCGGGCGACGTCGGCATGCACTTCCTGACGCCCCCCACCGACACCCCCGTGCACGGCTTCACCCGCTCCGTCATCACCGCCGTCATGGCGCACCTCTTCGAGGACCCGGCGGTCCAGCGGGTCGTGGTCGAGCCGGACATCGCCAACAAGGCCGTCCACGCGCTCAACGAGGCCGTCGGGTTCGTGCCCTCCCACGAGATCCAGAAGCCGGAGAAGAAGGCGCTGCTGAGCTTCTGCACCCGGGAGCAGTTCCTGCTCGCCACGGGGGTGGCCGCATGACCCTCGCCGACTCCGTGGCCCATCTCTCCCCCGAACGCTGGGAGCGGGCCAACCGCCTCCTCGTCCGCAAGGCACTCGCCGAGTTCGCGCACGAGCGGCTGATCACGCCCGAGGCCACCGCCGACGGCGGCTTCGAGGTCCGCAGCGACGACGGTCTGACCCGGTACCGGTTCACCGCCGTCCGCCGCGCCCTGGACCACTGGCAGGTCGACGCCGACTCGATCTCCCGGCACCGGGACGGCGCCGAACTGCCGCTGGCCGCGCTGGACTTCTTCATCGAACTGAAGCAGGCGCTCGGCCTGAGCGACGCCATCCTGCCGGTCTACCTGGAGGAGATCTCCTCCACCCTCTCCGGCATCTGCTTCAAGCTCACCAAGCCGCAGGTCCCGGCCGCCGAACTCGTCCGGAGCGGCTTCCAGGCCATCGAGACCGGGATGACCGAGGGCCACCCCTGCTTCGTCGCCAACAACGGCCGGCTCGGCTTCGGCATCCACGAGTACCTGTCGTACGCCCCCGAGACCGCGAGCCCGGTCCGGCTGGTCTGGCTGGCGGCGCACCGGTCGCGGGCCGCGTTCACGGCCGGCGTCGGCCTGGAGTACGAATCCTTCATCCGGGACGAGCTGGGCGAGCACACCGTCGAGCGGTTCCACGGCATCCTGCGCGAGCAGGACCTGGACCCCGCCGACTACTTCCTCATCCCCGTCCACCCCTGGCAGTGGTGGAACAAGCTGACGGTCACCTTCGCCGCCGAGGTCGCCCGGGGGCACCTGGTGTGCCTGGGCGAGGGCGACGACGAGTACCTGGCCCAGCAGTCCATCCGGACCTTCTTCAACACCTCCAGCCCCGAGAAGCACTATGTGAAGACGGCCCTGTCCGTCATCAACATGGGCTTCATGCGCGGCCTGTCGGCGGCGTACATGGAGGCGACCCCGGCCATCAACGACTGGCTCGCCCAGCTCATCGAGAACGACCCGGTGCTCAAGGAGACGGGCCTGACGATCATCCGCGAGCGCGCGGCGGTCGGCTACCGGCACCTGGAGTACGAGGCGGCGACGGACCGCTACTCGCCGTACCGCAAGATGCTGGCCGCGCTGTGGCGGGAGAGCCCGGTCCCCTCCCTCCGGGACGGCGAGACGCTGGCCACCATGGCCTCCCTCGTCCACGTCGACCACGAGGGCACGTCCTTCGCGACCGCCCTGATCGAGCAGTCCGGGCTGGCGCCGACGGAGTGGCTGCGCCGCTACCTGACGGCGTACTTCACCCCGCTGCTGCACAGCTTCTACGCCTACGACCTCGTCTTCATGCCGCACGGCGAGAACGTGATCCTGGTCCTGAAGGACGGTGTCGTCCAGCGCGCGATCTACAAGGACATCGCCGAGGAGATCGCGGTCATGGACCCGGACGCGGTGCTGCCGCCGACGGTGGAGCGGCTGCGCGTGGACGTCCCCGAGGACACGAAACTGCTGTCGATCTTCACGGACGTCTTCGACTGCTACTTCCGCTTCCTCGCCGCGAACCTCGCCACCGAGGGCGTCCTCACGGAGGACGACTTCTGGCGCACGGTCGCGGAGGTCACACGCGCGTACCAGGCGACGGTGCCGGAACTGGCGGACAAGTTCCGCCAGTACGACATGTTCGCCCCGGAGTTCGCCCTCTCCTGCCTCAACCGCCTCCAGCTCCGCAACAACCAGCAGATGGTGGACCTGTCGGACCCAGCAGGCGCCCTGCAACTGATCGGCACGCTACGGAACCCCCTGGCAGAGTTCTGACATAGCCAGACGGGGGCCCGGGAGACGGTCCTCCTGGGCCCCCGTCAACACGAACTCCGCAAGGGGCGCGGGGCTGTATCAATTTGCGGCTCCGCCGCGTGGGCGCGATCAACCCCCACCGCCCCGCAGCCAACTCACAACCAAGGCACCTGAGGAGACCGGTAGAAGGAAATCCCCATCGCCTCCCACCGAGGAGCCTGCGCAGCAAGCCGAACCTTGTACGCGTCCCAGTCGTGCGATGCCACCGAAGACCACCCCAACTCGGCCACCCCGACGACCCGCGGGAACGCCATGTACTCGATATCCTCGGACGTCCGCAGCGTCTCGCTCCACAACGGCGCCTCAACCCCCCGCACCGCCGACTCGGGCACCCCCGCCAGATAGGTCCCGGGATCCCAGTCGTAGGACCGCCGCACCTCGACGTACCCCGCCCAGGACAGCCCCAGCGGAGTCCTCTCGTCGTACTTCATGTCGAGGTAGATCCGGTCGGCCGGCGAGAGGATCAGCTCCGTCCCGCCCCGCGCCGCCGCGGCGACCTGCTCCTTCTCCTGCGCACTGGTGCCGTCGAGCCCCCAGTACTGAGCGAGCGCCCCCTTCGCGGGCGAGGCCCCGGTCAGCTGATGCCAGCCGATGACCGTCTTGCCGTACTTGGCGACGACGGGCTGCACCCGGTCCATGAACTTCACGTAGTCGGCGTGCGGCGTGGAGTGCGCCTCGTCCCCGCCGATGTGCAGATAGCGGCCCGGCGTGATCGCGGCGAGCTCCCGGATCACATCGTCCACGAAGTCGTACGTGAGCTCCTTGCCGACGCACAGCGAGCTGAAGCCGACCTCGATGCCGGTGTAGAGCGGGGGCGCGACCCCGTCGCAGTTCAGCTCGGCGTACGAGGCCAGCGCCGCGTTGGTGTGGCCCGGCATGTCGATCTCGGGGACCACCTCCAGGTGCCGGGAGGCGGCGTAGCGGACGATCTCCCGGTAGTCGTCCTTGGTGTAGTAGCCCCCGGGGCCCCCGCCGACCTGCGTGGAGCCGCCGTACGTCGCGAGCCGCGGCCAGGAGTCGATGGCGATCCGCCAGCCCTGGTCGTCGCTCAGGTGAAGGTGCAGCTTGTTGAACTTGTACAGCGCCAACTGGTCGACGTACCGCTTGACCTGGTCGACGGAGAAGAAGTGCCGGGAGACATCGAGCATCGCGCCGCGCCAGCCGTAGCGCGGGGTGTCCTTGATCGTGCCGCCCGCGACCAGCCAGGGGCCGGGCTGCGCGGAGTCCTTCTCCACGGCGGCCGGGAGGAGCTGGCGCAGGGTCTGGACACCGTGGAAGAGCCCGGCGGGCCTGGCGGCCGTGATGACGACACCTCGGCGGTCGCTGTCGAGGCGGTAGCCCTCCGCGCCGAACGACCCCTTGGCGAGCCGCAGTCGGA
The DNA here is from genome assembly GCF_042888685.1 of Streptomyces sp. NPDC002779. NCBI lineage: Bacteria > Bacillati > Actinomycetota > Actinomycetes > Kitasatosporales > Streptomycetaceae > Streptomyces > Streptomyces sp. NPDC002779. The sequence continues at coordinate 233,057 of NZ_JBIAQC010000002.1, read as the reverse complement.
TGCCGCCGCCGTGGGTGGTGACCGGCAGGCGGTAGCCGGTGGAGGGCCGCAGGAGGTCCGCGAGGTACTCCCCGACGCGGCGCACCTCGCGCGAGTCGTCGACCCGGATCCGGGTGCCGTCGGTGATGCGGTACGGGGAACCGCCCGGCGCGACGGAGGCCGGGGCGGGCACGACCCGGTCGAGCGGGATCGCGGCCGGACCCGGCCCCGGGGGCACCGCGCCGGTGGCGGAGACGCCGGCCGCGGCGACGAGCAGTAGCGAGCCGAGAAGGCGGAGCGTTCTGTGGCGCTGTCTCACAGTCGGTCCCTTCGGTGAGCTCCGATAGGTACAGACCACTCTCTCGCGAGACCGGTGAAACAATCACCCCCATGGCGGAAATCATCCAGAAGGACGGCACCTGGGTCTTCGACGGGGACGCGCTGCGGCTGACGCCCGGCCGGGACAAGAACGTCAGCCTTTTCCGCAAGACCCTCGGCGAACTCGTCGTCCCGCTGGGGGCGTTGGCGGGCATCTCGTTCGAGCAGGGCAAGAAGGCGGGGCGGCTCCGACTGCGGCTGCGCGACGGCGCCGACCCGCTGCTGCTCGCCTCGGGCGGCCGGCTCACCGAGCCGCACGACCCCTATCAGCTGATCGTGGAGTCCGACCGCTACGGCGTCGCCGAGTACTTCACGGACGAGGTGCGCAACGCCCTGCTGCTGGACCAGGTGCCGCCCGACCCGGTGGACGCCTACCTGCTGCCGGGCCCGTCGGTGCCGCTCTCCGTCTCCGCCGGCGACGGCACCGCCAGCTTCGACGGCGAGCGGATCCGGCTGGAGTGGAACTGGAAGACGGAGGACGCCAAGGCCGCCGCGGGGGCCCGCGTCATCGGCCTCACCGACGTCACCGCCGTCGAGTGGCATCCCGCGGTGGGCCTGGAGAACGGCCACCTCCGCTTCACCGTGCGCAACGCCCCGACCAAGGCCCCGCCGAAGTACGACCCCAACGCCGTGGAGCTGTGGGGCTTCAAGAAGGACCCGCTGATGGCCCTGGTCGCGGCGGCCGTCCAGGCCCGGCTCCCGCACCCGGCGGCCGCGGACGTACGCCGGCCGGACCCGGAGGACTCCCGCACCCCGCTGCCGGCCGCCGCCGAGGACGACCATGACGCGCTGCTGCGACGGCTGCGCGAGCTGGGCGAGCTGCACCGCACGTGCGTCCTGACGGACGAGGAGTTCACCCTGGCGAAACAGGCGATTCTGAAGCGAATGTGACACCTCTCCACAGCCCACTGACATGCCCGTGCCCGAAATCGGGCAGGTTTCTTGCGAAAGGGCGATCGGTACCCCAGGATCTACCGGGTGCACGACGAACTTGTTGATCATCTGACGCGGTCCACGCCCCTCAGCCGGGGCGAGGCGCTGCGGGTGGTCCAGGACGTGCTCGCCTACTTCGACGAGACGACCGAGGAGTACGTCCGTCGCCGCCACCGCGAACTCCAGGCCCAGGGCCTGGTGAACGCGACGATCTTCGAACGGATCGAGGCGGACCTGAAATACCGGGCGGTGGCACCGCCGGAGCTCACCCTCCGGCAGCTGCGCCGGATCGTCTACGGCTAGGAATACCCATACATGTGCGGAATCGTCGGTTACATCGGCAAGCGTGACGTGGCCCCGCTGCTGCTGGAGGGACTCCAGCGCCTGGAGTACCGCGGCTACGACTCGGCGGGCATCGCGGTGACCTCGCCCAAGAGCAGCGGCCTGAAGACGGTCAAGGCCAAGGGCCGGGTCCGTGACCTGGAGGCCAAGGTCCCGGCCCGCTTCAAGGGCACCACCGGTATCGCCCACACTCGCTGGGCCACCCACGGCGCCCCCTCCGACGTCAACGCCCACCCGCACCTGGACGCCGAGGGCAAGGTCGCCGTCGTCCACAACGGCATCATCGACAACGCCTCCGACCTGCGCCGCAAGCTGGAGGCGGACGGCGTCGAGTTCCTCTCCGAGACCGACACCGAGGTCCTCGTCCACCTCATCTCCCGCGCACAGGGCGAGAAGCTGGAGGACAAGGTCCGCGAGACCCTCCGGCTGATCGAGGGCACCTACGGCATCGCCGTCCTGCACGCCGACTTCCCGGACCGCATCGTCGTCGCCCGCAACGGCTCCCCGGTCGTCCTCGGCGTCGGCGAGAAGGAGATGTTCGTCGCCTCGGACATCGCCGCGCTGGTCGCCCACACGCGGCAGATAGTGACCCTCGACGACGGCGAGATGGCCACTCTCAAGGCCGACGACTTCCGCACCTACACCACCGAGGGCACCCGCACGACGTCCGAGCCCACCACCGTCGAGTGGGAGGCCGCCTCCTACGACATGGGCGGCCACGACACGTACATGCACAAGGAGATCCACGAACAGGCCGACGCCGTGGACCGCGTGCTGCGCGGCCGGATCGACGACCGCTTCTCCACCGTGCACCTCGGCGGCCTCAACCTGGACGCCCGCGAGGCCCGCCGGATCCGCCGCGTGAAGATCCTCGGCTGCGGCACCTCGTACCACGCGGGCATGATCGGCGCCCAGATGATCGAGGAGCTGGCCCGGATCCCCGCGGACGCCGAGCCCGCCTCGGAGTTCCGCTACCGCAACGCGGTCGTGGACCCCGACACCCTCTACATCGCGGTCTCCCAGTCCGGTGAGACCTACGACGTCCTCGCCGCCGTCCAGGAGCTCAAGCGCAAGGGCGCCCGGGTCCTCGGCATCGTCAACGTCGTCGGCTCGGCCATCGCCCGCGAGGCGGACGGCGGCATCTACGTGCACGCCGGCCCCGAGGTCTGCGTGGTGTCCACCAAGTGCTTCACCAACACCACGGTCGCCTTCGCCCTGCTCGCCCTGCACCTGGGCCGCACCCGCGACCTCTCGGTCCGCGACGGCAAGCGGATCATCGAGGGCCTGCGCAAGCTCCCCGCCCAGATCGCCGAGATGCTGGAGCAGGAGGACGAGATCAAGAAGCTGGCCGAGGAGTACGCCGAGGCCCGCTCGATGCTCTTCATCGGCCGGGTCCGCGGCTACCCGGTGGCCCGTGAGGCCTCGCTGAAGCTCAAGGAGGTCTCCTACATCCACGCGGAGGCCTACCCCGCCTCCGAGCTCAAGCACGGCCCGCTGGCCCTGATCGAGCCGGCCCTGCCCACGGTGGCGATCGTCCCCGACGACGACCTGCTGGAGAAGAACCGCGCGGCCATGGAGGAGATCAAGGCCCGCAGCGGCAAGATCCTGGCGGTGGCCCACCAGCCCCAGGAGAAGGCCGACCAGACGATCCTGGTCCCGAAGAACGAGGACGAGCTGGACCCGATCCTGATGGGCATCCCGCTCCAACTCCTCGCCTACCACACGGCCCTGGCCCTGGGCCGGGACATCGACAAGCCGCGGAACCTCGCGAAGTCGGTCACGGTCGAGTAGCCGGCACTCAGGAACGGCCCCCCGCGGTGTTGCCACCCACCACGCGGGGGGCCGTCCCCTTCGCCGGGGAGCCGCCCGCCCCCCGGCCTGCGCAGCTGGCCGGTGGCCGTCACAACCCCGGCCGGCGGCACGCGCATACTGGCCATATGCCCTTCACAAAGGCACAAACACCTTTGTGCGGCAGTGGATTCATGCATCCAGGAGGGGGAGGGGGCGCGCCGAGGACGCATCTCGTCCCGGGCGAGGGGGAGTTACGGGATGACGACGACGGGCCGCTGCGCCCGCTTGGCGAGCCGCCCCGCGACGGACCCGAAGATCCGCCCCACGATGCCGTGCGTGGAGCCCACCACGATCGCGTCCGCCTCGTACTCGCGGCCCACCTCTTCGAGTTCGTGGCAGATGTCACCGCCGCGCTCGACGAGGATCCACGGCACCTCGGCCAGATAGTCCGCGCAGGCCAGCTCCAGCCCCAGCACCTCGGTGCGGTGATCCGGGACGTCCACGAAGACCGGCGGCTCGCAGCCGGCCCACACCGTGGTGGGCAGCCGGTTGGCGACATGCACGATGATCAGGGCCGAGCCGGAGCGGTGGGCCATGCCGATGGCGTAGGCGAGGGCGCGCTCACTGGAGGTCGAGCCGTCGAAGCCGACCACGACGCCGTGCTTGAAGGCGGGGTCGCAGGAGTGACGTGACTCTTCCGCCGCCAGGGGCTCGGCCGCCGTGGGATCGGCGACGGGCCGCTTGCGGTCCGCGGGTTCGAAGAATTCGTGACCGGCCATGGCTGTCTCGGCGTTGTGATCCTTGTGTGGGTGGGATGACAGGGTGCGGCGGAGCTGTGTCCGGGAATCATCTTCCCAACCCCATACCCCCAAGGGTACGGCGGCACGCCTCCTTAGCCCAGATCCCGCGATGTGCTCCGCGGGGGTTCCAGGGAGCATGCACGAGGGTGTGCCCGTAACGCAATGGTTGCTGCGCTGTACAGGCGGTTTGCACAGGATGCCCGCGCGAGGCAGGTCACCCGCCTCCTGGCGGGCCGCACAGTGACCGACCGCCCGACCACGCGTTGATCTCCGTGAGCCACCGACACCGGGAGCACGCCATGGCCGGAGAGCAGCACCAGGACAGCACCACCGACGTGGTCCGCTGGGCGGCCTTCTCCTGCGTCCTCGTCCCCGTCGTCCTCCTCTGGTACGGCACCTCCCTGGCCGGCGCCACCGGCACCGCGCTGGGTCTGGCCGCCGTCACGGCGGTCTGCCGGGTCCTGCTGCGCCGGTCCGAGCGCGGCGCCACCCGCTCGCTCGCCGAGGAGCGCGCCGCACTCGCCGAGGAACACGCCTCGCTCGCGCCCCGTCGCGGGCGCCACCACCGGAGCGGAACGGGCGCGCACCGGGGCGGACGTCACTCCGGGGGAAATACACCGGGCGGTTGACCGGTTTCTATGCCCTCGGGCGCTTCTTTTCAGCCAACTTCCGGCAACCGGGCATCCCTTGCCCGAACCACCCCCCAACCCCCGTTCGACCTGCACGAAAAGGGTGTCGGGGGTGCGGCGCACCCTACGTGGATTGGCCACTGCGACGAGGCGCACTTCCCTGCACGGCCCGCGAGTGCAACGCTTCGTGATCGAATGCTTCACGCCAAGTTGCCAAGTCGACAATGTGCCGAGTGGCGAACCGGCCACTCCGGCGCGAGGCGACACAGTAGATTCGATCTTGACTGTCTACGGCGGGGGACTCGTGCAGGACCGAGGGGAAACGTGCAGGAGCGACACAACCGAGGAGCCGCGACCACCGAGGGGGGCTTAGCAGTATGAGCCACGACTCCACTGCCGCGCCGGAAGCCGCGGCCCGGAAACTTTCCGGGCGACGCCGCAAGGAGATCGTCGCGGTGCTGCTGTTCAGCGGCGGCCCCATCTTCGAGAGTTCCATACCGCTGTCGGTGTTCGGAATCGACCGCCAGGACGCCGGCGTGCCGCGCTACCGACTGCTGGTCAGTGCCGGCGAAGAGGGTCCGCTGCGGACCACAGGGGGCCTGGAACTCAGCGCACCACATGGCCTGGAGGCGATCTCGCGGGCGGGCACGGTCGTCGTGCCCGCCTGGCGCTCGATCACCTCGCCGCCACCGGACGACGCGCTCGACGCGCTGCGCCGGGCCCACGAGGAGGGCGCCCGCATCGTAGGGCTGTGCACCGGCGCCTTCGTCCTCGCGGCGGCGGGTCTGCTGGACGGCCGCCCCGCGACCACCCACTGGATGTACGCACCGACGCTGGCCAAGCGCTATCCGTCGGTGCATGTGGATCCCAGAGAGCTGTTCGTCGACGACGGAGACGTACTGACCTCCGCCGGTACGGCGGCCGGAATCGATCTCTGTCTCCACATCGTGCGGACGGACCACGGCAACGAGGCGGCCGGTGCGCTGGCTCGCCGCCTGGTCGTCCCCCCGCGCCGGACGGGAGGCCAGGAACGCTACCTGGACCGCTCTTTACCGGAGGAGATCGGCGCCGACCCGCTCGCCGAGGTCGTCGCCTGGGCGCTGGAGCATCTCCACGAGCAGTTCGACGTGGAGACGCTGGCCGCGCGGGCGTACATGTCGCGCCGCACCTTCGACCGGCGCTTCCGCTCGCTGACCGGGTCGGCCCCGCTGCAGTGGCTGATCACCCAGCGGGTGCTCCAGGCCCAGCGTCTGCTGGAGACGTCCGACTACTCGGTGGACGAGGTCGCGGGCCGCTGCGGCTTCCGCTCACCGGTGGCGCTGCGCGGGCACTTCCGCCGCCAGCTGGGCTCGTCCCCGGCGGCGTACCGGGCGGCGTACCGGGCCCGTCGCCCGCAGGCCGAACGGCCGACGGCGGACCCCGACACCGCCCCCGGCCCGACGCCCACGCTCCATCCGGAGCCCGGCCCGGTCCCGCTCCAGGCCCGCCGCACCCCGAGCACGGTGGGCCAGGCGCTGGCGACGGCGTCCTCGGACAACGGCCGGGACGCCTACGCGGCGCGGGCGAGCCTGCCGGGGCAGCGCAGCGCGACCTGAGCCGACGTGACGGACAGCACGCCGGACGGGCCCACCGGCCCGTCCGGCGTGCGCGTGCGCGCTCCCGGCGGTGACTCGGGGTGCTGCAAAAGCCGACGTCAGCTTTAGGGTGGTCGCATGAACGATCGCATGGTGTGGATCGACTGCGAGATGACCGGCCTCTCGCTGTCCGACGACGCGCTCATCGAGGTTGCCGCCCTCGTCACCGACTCCGAGCTGAACATCCTCGGCGACGGTGTGGACATCGTCATCCGGCCGCCGGATGCGGCCCTGGAGACGATGCCGGAAGTGGTGCGTCAGATGCACACCGCGTCCGGGCTCCTCGACGAACTCGCCGGCGGTACGACGCTGGCGGAGGCCGAGGCCCAGGTCCTGGCGTACGTGCGCGAGCACGTCAAGGAAGCGGGCAAGGCCCCGCTGTGCGGCAACTCCGTCGGCACCGACCGCGGGTTCCTGCTGCGGGACATGCCGACACTGGAGGACTACCTCCACTACCGGATCGTGGACGTCTCCAGCATCAAGGAACTCGCCCGCCGCTGGTACCCGCGCGCCTACTTCAACAGCCCACAGAAGAACGGCAACCACCGCGCCCTCGCCGACATCCGCGAGTCCATCGCGGAACTGCGCTACTACCGCGAGGCCGTCTTCGTGCCCCAGCCGGGCCCGGACTCCGAGACCGCCAGGGCGATCGCCGCGAAGCACGTTCTGCCTGCTCAGTAGCCCGGGACGGGCCCGCGCCAGGGCCCCCGGAAAAGCCGGGCGCGAGCACCCCTTCGGACCCTGTACACTTTTTCTCGGCCGGTCGGTGAACCACCAGGGAAACCGCCGGTCATGGTGGGTGTAGCTCAGCTGGTAGAGCACCTGGTTGTGGTCCAGGATGCCGCGGGTTCGAGTCCCGTCACTCACCCTGAGCGATCAGCCGGTGACCTGTAGAGGTCACCGGCTGATCGCGTTCCCGGGGGAGGCGTAGGGTCGGGTCATGAGCCGGTTCTGAGGCTTGGGAGGCTCGTCATGGGGTCGCAGCGGATTCATCGGTGGCGGCTGCTGACCTGGCTGGTCCTGACGTTCAACCTCGTCATGCTGCTGTGGCTCGTGGTCGCGCTGGACGCGGCCGAGGGCGAGGCCAACAACCCCGGCAGCCCCACCGGCACCTGGCTGGTCGCCTCCGCCTGGCTGACCGGCGCGGCTCTGCTCGGCGCCGCCTGGCTGGTCACCCACCACACGGAACGCCCGGGCCGCCGCCCCCGCCGGGGCCGGCACCGCTGAGACCGCTCAGGACGACGCCCGCTCCTCCAGCTCGGTGGCCAGCACCACCTGCCGTCGCTCCAGACCCCGGGAGACCGCCGGGCGCCGGTCGGCGATCTCCTCCAGCAGCAGGTCGATCATCCTGCGGCCCATCTCCTCGATCGGCTGGCGCACGCTGGTCAGCGGGGGCTCCATGTGCCGGGCGATGGCCGAGTCGTCGTAGCCGACCAGCGCCACGTCCTCGGGGATACGGCGGCCCTCCTCCCGCAGCACCTGCCGGGCGCCCGCCGCCATGACGTCCGAACCGGCGAAGACCGCGTCCAGGCCGGGCCGGCGCTCCAGCAGCGCGGCCATCGCCCGCCGGCCGCCGTCCTCGGTGAAGTCGCCCGGCTCGATCAGCCGCTCGTCCACTGTCTGGCCCGCATCCCGCAGGGCATCGCGGTAGCCGTCGACGCGGCGCTGGGCGCCGTACACGTCGAGGCGGCCGGTGATGTGGGCTATCTCGTGGCGCCCCCGGGAGATCAGATGCTCCACGGCCTGGCGGGCGCCGCCATAGTTGTCGGAGTCCACCGAGGTGAGCGTCTCCGCCGCGGATCTCGGGCCGCTGATCACGGCCGGTATCTCCAGCTGGGCCAGCAGATCGGGCAGCGGGTCGTCGGCGTGCACCGAGACCAGCAGCACCCCGTCCACCCGGTGCGCGGCGAGGTACTGGGCGAGCCGCCGCCGCTCGCGGTCGCTGCCCGCGAAGATCAGCAGCAACTGCATCTCGGTGTCGGACAGTTCGGCACCGACGCCCTTGAGGATGTCGGAGAAGTACGGCTCCGCGAAGAAGCGGGTCTCCGGCTCGGGCACGACGAGGGCGATGGCGTCGGTGCGGTTGGCGGCGAGGGCACGGGCCGCGGTGTTCGGGACGTAACCGAGCTCGGCGACGGCCGCCTCCACGGCGGCGCGGGTGGCGTCACTGACCCGGGGCGAACCGTTGATCACCCGGGACACCGTCCCGCGCCCGACGCCGGCCCGCGCAGCGACCTCTTCGAGAGTAGGCCGCCCGCCACTCCGCCCCCGCGCACCGTGGCTTGCCATGGGCTCCGCCTTTCGCCGTCGTCTTGTCGCTGGCCTGGAATTTAACAGTCCCGTCCTCGGTCGTGACCGTGCACCGGACGGGCTGCCCCAAGCCGATCGGCGGCGGGAAGCCGGTGGCCGTGCTTCCCGTGCGGCGCCCACGTCCCTCAGTTAACGTCCCGATAACTGAACGCATCTCTCCGCCCCCACGCCCTTGACACCCCCGCCCGGACCGACGACTCTTCAACACATCACTTGTGGGAGCGCTCCCACAGTACCTGACACATACACATCCCGCACGTTCCCCGCCCGAGCCGCAGCGAGAACTAACGGGCCCAACAGTGCAGTTGGCCGGGGGGTCGGCACGTCAGGGCAACAGGAGGACGCAATGCGAGCATCTACCCGAATCCGCCGCAAGGCGGTAGTCCTCGCGGCGGTCGCGTCGCTGGGCACCGGGCTGCTGGCCGGCTGTGCCGACGACGGCAACGACGACGACAGCTCGTCGACCGAGGGCGGTGGCGGCAAGACCAAGATCACCCTTGGTCTGTTCGGCACCGCCGGATTCGAGGAGTCCGGGCTGTACAAGGAGTACGAGAAGCTCCACCCGGACATCGACATCCAGCAGACGGTCGTGGAGCGCAACGAGAACTACTACCCGTCGCTGCTCAACCACCTCACCACCAACAGCGGCCTCCAGGACATCCAGATGGTCGAGGTCGGCAATATCGCCGAGATCGTCCAGACCCAGTCGGACAAGCTGCTCGACCTGTCGAAGTACGGCAAGAAGAGCGACTATCTGGAATGGAAGTGGCAGCAGGCGACCACGCCCGAGGGCCAGACGATCGGGGTCGGCACCGACATCGGCCCGATGGCCATCTGCTACCGCAAGGACCTCTTCGAGAAGGCCGGTCTGCCCACCGACCGCGAGGAGGTCGGCAAGCTGTGGGAGGGCAGCTGGGAGAAGTTCGTCGACGTCGGCAAGCAGTACCAGGAGAAGGCCGGGAAGAGCACCACCTTCCTGGACTCCCCCGGCGGTCTGCTCCAGGCGATCCTCAGTGGTGAGAAGGAGCGCTTCTACGACACCTCCGGTGAGGTCATCTACAAGACGAACCCGGCCGTGAAGGACGCCTTCGACCTCACCGCCGAGGCGGCCGAGGCCGGACTGATCGGCAACCAGACGCAGTTCCAGCCCGCCTGGGACACCACGATCGCCAACAGCAAGTTCGCCGCGATGTCCTGCCCGCCGTGGATGCTCGGCTACATCAAGGGCAAGTCGAAGCCCGACGCGGCCGGCAAGTGGGACATCGCCCAGGCGCCGCAGTCCGGCAACTGGGGCGGTTCCTTCCTTACCGTGCCCAAGTCCGGCAAGAACGCGGAGGAGGCGGCGAAGCTGGCCGCCTGGCTGACCGCTCCCGAGCAGCAGGCCAAGCTCTTCGGTGTGCAGGGCAGCTTCCCGTCCACCCCGGCCGCGTACGAGTCGGCCGAGGTGACGAGCGCCAAGAACGACATGACCGGTGACGCGCCGATCGGCACGATCTTCGCGCAGGCCGCCGAGAACATCCCCGTCCAGACCATCGGCCCGAAGGACCAGATCATCCAGCAGGGCCTGACCGACAACGGTGTGGTTCTCGTGACCCAGGGCAAGTCGCCCAAGGAGGCCTGGGAGAACGCCGTCAAGACCATCGACAACGCCCTGGACCAGTGACCCGTATGACCACTGGGCACGACACCGCCGCCGCGTCCCCCCTCAAGGAGGGGGGCGCGGCCCCGGGCCGCCCGTCCGGCGGCGGTCCGGTGACCGAGCAGGAGCTGCGGCGCCGCAAGCGGCTGTCCCGCCGCTGGCAGCGGGACGTGCGGTGGAGCCCGTACGCCTTCGTCTCGCCGTTCTTCCTGCTGTTCCTCGCCTTCGGCCTGTTCCCGCTGCTGTACACGGGCTGGGCCTCGCTGCACCAGGTGGAGCTGACCGCGCCGACCGACATGAACTGGGTCGGCCTGCGCAACTACACCCGGATCTTCGACGACGACTTCTTCTGGAACGCCGCCCAGAACACGCTGACCATCGGCATCATCTCGACCGTTCCGCAGCTGCTGATGGCGATGGGCATCGCGCACATCCTCAACTACAAGCTGCGCGCCTCGACCTTCTACCGGGTCGCCATGCTGGCGCCGTACGCGACCTCGATCGCCGCCGCCTCGCTGGTCTTCGTGCTGCTCTTCGGCCGCGACTACGGCATGATCAACTGGGCGCTCGGTGCGGTCGGGATCGACAACATCGACTGGCAGAACGACAAGTGGGCCTCGCAGATCGCGGTCTCCACGATCGTCATCTGGCGCTGGACCGGCTACAACGCGCTGATCTACCTGGCCGCGATGCAGGCGATCCCGCAGGATCTGTACGAGTCGGCCGCGCTGGACGGGGCGAGCCGCTGGCAGCAGTTCCTCCATGTCACGCTGCCCTCGCTGCGCCCGACGATCCTGTTCACCGTCGTCGTGTCGACCATCGGTGCCTCCCAGGTCTTCGGCGAGCCGCTGCTGTTCGACGCGAACAAGGGCGCCTCGGGCGGATCCCAGCACCAGTTCCAGACGCTCGGCCTGTATCTGTACGAGCAGGGCTGGGTGAACCAGCATCTGGGCCGTGCCTCCGCCATCGCCTGGACGATGTTCCTGATCCTCATCCTGGTCGGGATCATCAACTACGTCATCTCGCGCCGGCTGCGCGCCAGTAGTTAGGAGACCGGCCGTGACGACGACCTTGACGAAACCCGAGGCTCCGCAGGAGCGCCGACGTGTGCGAGGGCCGAAGGCGGCACGGGCCGGCGGGACCCTGCACGCGGGACCGATCGCGTACGTGATCCTCGCGTTGTTCACCATCGGCTCGCTGTTCCCGCTGGTGTGGACGGCGATCGCCGCCTCCCGCGACAACCAGCGGCTGGCCGAGACGCCGCCGCCGTTCTGGTTCGGCGGGAACCTCTTCGACAACCTCGATCTCGCCTGGAACGACGCCAACCTGGGCGAGGCGTTCCTCAACACCACCTTCGTGGCCGGGGTGTCGTCGTTGACGATCGTGTTCCTGTCGACGATCGCCGGGTTCGCCTTCGCCAAACTGCGCTTCAAGGGCCGTGGCGCGATGATGCTGATCGTGATCGGCACGATGATGGTGCCGCCGCAGCTCAGTGTGATCCCGCTGTACATGATGGTCGCCGAACTCGACTGGTCCGACCAGCTGCAGGCGGTCATCCTGCCCTCCCTGGTGAGCGCGTTCGGTGTGTTCTTCATGCGGCAGTACCTGATCCAGGCGCTGCCCGACGAGATCATCGAGGCGGCACGGGTGGACGGCGCGAGCAGCTGGCGCGTGATCTGGCACGTGGTGTTCCCCGCGGCCCGGCCCGCGATGGCGGTGCTGGGGATGCTGATGTTCGTGCAGACCTGGAACGACTTCCTCTGGCCCTTCCTGGTGCTCACCCAGACCGGCAATCCGACCGTGCAGGTGGCGGTCGCGGGCCTGGGCCGCGGCTATACGCCGGACCAGTCCCTGATCATGGCGGGCGCACTGCTGGGCACGCTGCCGCTGCTGCTCGTCTTCGCGATCTTCGGCAAGCAGATCGTCGGCGGCATCATGCAGGGCGCGGTCAAGGGCTGACGCCGCCGCACCGCCCCCGCTGCCCCGGGGGCCGGGTCATCACCGCTCCGGCCCCTGCTGCCCGCCTTCTCCCCTCTTCCCCCTACCCGTAGGTCTCCACGGCCTTCGATGGGAGCGCTTTCATGTCTGAGTCCGCACAGCCGGTGACCCCGGTGACCTTTCCACCCGCCTTCCTCTGGGGGGCAGCCACCTCCGCGTACCAGATCGAGGGGGCGGTGCGGGAGGACGGCCGTACCCCCTCGATCTGGGACACCTTCAGCCATACGCCGGGCAAGACGGCGGGGGGTGAGACCGGTGACATCGCTGTCGACCACTACCACCGCTTCCGCGACGACGTGGCGCTGATGGCCGAGCTGGGCCTGACCGCGTACCGCTTCTCGGTCTCCTGGTCGCGGGTGCAGCCGACCGGCCGGGGCCCGGCCGTGCAACGGGGCCTGGACTTCTATCGCAACCTGGTCGACGAGCTGCTGGCGCACGGCATCAAGCCGGCCGTCACGCTCTACCACTGGGATCTGCCGCAGGAGCTGGAGGACGCGGGCGGCTGGCCGGAGCGGGACACGGCCTACCGGTTCGCCGAGTACGCGCAGATCGTCGGTGAGGCGCTCGGCGACCGGGTCGAGCAGTGGATCACGCTCAACGAGCCCTGGTGCAGCGCGTTCCTCGGGTACGCCTCGGGCGTGCACGCGCCCGGCCGGACCGACCCGGCGGCCTCGCTGCGCGCCGCGCACCACCTGAACCTGGCGCACGGACTGGGGACTTCGGCCCTGCGCTCGGCGATGCCGGCCCGCAACTCGGTGGCGGTGAGCCTGAACTCCTCGGTGGTCCGGGCGGTTTCGGACGACCCGGCGGACCTGGCGGCCCGGCAGCGGATCGACGACCTGGCCAACGGCGTCTTCCACGGCCCGATGCTGCAGGGCACCTACCCGCAGTCGCTGCTGACCGCGACCCGGTCGCTGACGGACTGGTCGTTCGTCGAGGACGGCGATCTGGCGCTGATCCACCAGCCGCTGGACGCGCTGGGCCTCAACTACTACACGCCGACGCTGGTGTCGGCCGCCGCGTCGGCCCCCGCGGGCCCGCGGGCGGACGGTCACGGGGCGAGCCCGCACTCCCCCTGGCCGGCCGCGGAGGACGTCGCGTTCCACCAGACGCCGGGCGAGCGCACCGAGATGGGCTGGACGATCGACCCGACCGGCCTGCACGACCTGATCATGCGCTACACCCGGCTGGCCCCCGGTCTGCCGCTGTACGTCACGGAGAACGGCGCGGCCTACGACGACAAGCCCGAGCCCGACGGCACCGTCCACGACCCGGAGCGCATCGCCTACCTCCACGGCCACCTCTGCGCGGTCCGCCGCGCCATCGAGGACGGGGCGGACGTGCGCGGCTACTACCTGTGGTCCCTGATGGACAACTTCGAGTGGTCCTACGGCTACAGCAAGCGCTTCGGCGCGGTGTACGTCGACTACACGACCCTGGAGCGGACCCCGAAGTCGAGCGCCCTGTGGTACGGACAGGCGGCTCGGTCGGGGGCGCTGCCGGAGGTGGAGTCGGTCTGACGGGGGGCGGGGCGCGGCGCTTCACGGGGGGGCGCCGCGCCCCGCTCTTTCCGGCTGCTTGCCCGGCTGCTTGCCCGGCTACTTGTAGGCCGCGAACGCCTTGGCGAAGGCGTTCTTGTCCTGGTCGACGGAGCTGCAGGTCGGGTCGGCCGCCGGCTTCGGGCCGCCGGGGCAGGCCTTGTCGCGGGTCGCCGACCACATCGACAGCCAGCCGAGGCCCTTGGCCTTGGCGAAGTTCACCAGCTGGGTGGCGTCCTGGACCGTGAAGATCTCCGTGACGACGTCGTTGACGCCGATCATCGGGGTGACCGCGACGGTCTGCCAGGCGGCGCTGTCGGAGAGGCCGAGGACGCCCTTGATCTGCGCCTGGGTGGCGGTGGCGGCCTGCTCGGCGTAGGTGCCCATGTCGCCGCTGTAGGCGGGGCCGTAGTCCATCGCCATGATGTTGACGGCGTCGATGCCCACCCCGTTCTTCCTGGCGTCGGCCAGCAGGTCCACGCCGGGCTGGGTCAGGCCCTCCGGCATCACCGGGAGGGTGAAGGAGACGTCCAGGCCGGGGTGAGCCTTCTGGAGCTTGGCGATGGCCTGGGCGCGGCGGGTGTTGGCCGCGGTGTCGGGCAGCGCGCCGCCCTCGACGTCGAAGTCGACCTTGGTGAGGTCGTAGGCGTCCACGACCTTGCCGTACGCCGTCGCCAGCGCGTCCGCCGAGGAGCAGGTCGTCGCCAGTTCGCTGCCGGCCGCGCCGCCGAAGGAGACCCGGACGTCGCCGCCCTTGGCGCGCAGGGCGCCGATCTGCGCGGCCACCGCGTCGCTCGCCAGGTCGGTCACCCCGCCCCACTTGGGCGTGCAGCCGCCGCCGTCGGTGACGAAGGCGAGGTTGTAGTCCTTCACCCCGGTGGCCTCGGCGGTGGCGACCAGGTCGAAGGCCGGGTAGAGGGAGGTGTCGACGTACGGGGCGAATCCGGCGTTGGTCGTGGTGCCGGTGCCGGTCGACGCCGTGGGTTCGGCGGTGGGGGTGGGGGTGGCGGTCCGGGTCGGGGTGGGCGTCGGGGTCGGGGTGGGCGTCCCGGTCGGGCGGCCGGTGGGCTCCGGCGTCGCGCCCTGGTCGGCGGAGCACTTGACGCCGTCCACGAGGCAGCCGGTGGGGTCGCCGGTGCCGTTGACGACGAAACCGACGGTGACCGACTCCCCGGCCGCGAGGCCGTCCTTGTCCCAGGCCGCCGGCGTCACGGTGACGCGGGCACCGCTGACCCGGGACTCGGCGTTCCACAGCGAGCTCAGCTTCGCCCCCGGCGGCAGGTCGAAGGTGAGGGTCCATTCGGGCTTCGGCGAGCCGGTGTCGTTGGTGACGACGTACTGCGCGGTGTACCCGGTCGACCAGTCACTGGTCCTGGTGTACGCGGCGCCCACGCCGGCCGCCTGCGCGGTGCCGGTGAGGAAGACGGCGCCGCCACCGACCACCGCCGCGGCGACGACACCGCCTATCGCCTTGTTCCTGCCGCTGACCCTGCGTCGGTGGGTGCTCATCGCCTGCCTGCTTTCACTGCTCACGGGGGAGGGGGTGCGGCAGCACGCTAGCGATGCGGAATCGGGCAAACGCCGTGATCGGGGCTGGGCTTGCGGATCTTAGGGCGCGCTTAAGGAAGGGATCGGGGGCGGTTAATGGTCGAGACCAGTCGGCCGCTGCGGCGTCTGCGCACCCGGTGCCCGCGGCGCTCGGGCGCCCGCCCGTCGAGCTGGATCCAGATCCGCACCTCGGTCCCGCCGAGCACGGAGGACCCAATCCGCACGTCCCCGCCGGTCGACTCCGCGAGCCGGCGCACGATGTCCAGGCCGAGCCCGGTCGACCCGGCGCTGCCCGAGCCCCGCCCGCGGGCCATCGCCGCCTCGGGGTCGGGTATGCCGGGCCCGGCGTCCGACACCAGCACGATCACCGCGTCCTCGCCGTTGTGCACGTCGACCGCGAAGGCCGTGCCCTCGGCGGTGTGCCGGAAGACATTGCCGAGCAGGGCGTCCAGCGCGGCGGCCAGGTCGGCCCGGGCCACCGGTATGCGCACCGGCCGGTCGATCCCGGCCACCCGGACCTTGCGGCCCTCGTCCTCCGCGAGCGCCGACCAGAACGCCATCCGCTCGCGGACCACCTCGGCCGCGTCGCACCCGGCGCCCGGGCCGGCCGCGGCCGTCTGCGGCTTGGCCTCCCGGGCGGTCCGGATGATGGTGTCGACCTCCCGCTCCAGCTGGGCGACGGCGGCCCGGGTCTGCTCGGCGGCGGGACCGTCCCCGAGCGAGGCCGTGTTCAGCCGCAGCACGGTCAGCGGGGTCCGCAGCCGGTGCGACAGATCGGCGGCCAGCTCCCGCTCGTTGGCGAGCAGCTGGACGACCTGGTCGGCCATGGAGTTGAACGCGGCGGCGGCCAGCCGCAGTTCGGTCGGCCCTTCCTCCGGCACCCTGGCCCCGAGCTTGCCCTCCCCCAGTTCGTGCGCGCCCTCGACCAGGCGCTGGGCGGGCTGCACCATCCGCACGCCGAGCCGGTCGGCGACGGCGACCGAGCCGACGATCAGCGCGACACCGACGGCGGCGAGGACCGCCCAGGCCGTCGAGACGCCATTGCTGACCTCGGCCTCGGGGACGTAGACCTCCACGACCGCGATCGCGCCGGAGCTCAGGGCGACGGGCTGCAGAAGGGTGGAGCCGCCGGGCACCTCGGTGGTGGAGGCGCGGCCGAGCCGCCGTACGGTCGCGATGTCGTCGTCCGCGGCGCGCTGCCGGCCGATGCCGACGGCCTGCGCACCGTCGGCCGCCGGTATGTGCACGGCCATCTCCGCCTCGGAGCCGGCCGAGGCCACGACGCGTTCGAGCTGGTCGCGGTCGGTGGTGATGGACAGCGCCGGGGCGACCGCGGCGGCCTCCCGCTCGGCGTTGGAGAAGGCGCGGTCGCGGGCCATCTCCTTGATGACGAGTCCGAGCGGCACGGCGAAGGCCAGCACGACCATGGTGGTGACCGCCAGCGAGACCTTGACCAGGGCCCACCTCACAGCGGTGGCTCCAGCTTCACGCCGACCCCGCGCAGGGTGTGCAGATAGCGCGGGCTCGCGGCGGTCTCGCCGAGCTTGCGGCGCAGCCACGACAGGTGGACGTCGATGGTCTGGTCGTCGCCGTAGGACTGCTGCCACACCTCGGCGAGCAGTTCCTTGCGGGGGACGACGACTCCCGGGCGGCCGGCCAGGAAGGCGAGCAGGTCGAACTCGCGGCGGGTGAGGTCGAGCCGGGCGCCGTCCAGTTCGGCCTGGCGGCGCAGCGGGTCGACGGTGAGGCCGCCGACGCGCAGCACGGAGGAGGGGGCGGCCTCGGCGCCGTGGGAGCGGGCCCGGCGCAGTACGGCGGCCATCCGGGCGGACAGGTGATCGACGGAGAACGGCTTGGTCAGATAGTCGTCGGCGCCCGCGTTCAGCAGCCGGACGACCTCCGTCTCGTCGTCGCGGGCCGTGGCGATGATCACAGGCACGTCGGTGATGCCGCGCAGCATCTTCAGCGCCTCGGACCCGTCCAGATCGGGCAGACCGAGGTCCAGGATGACCACGTCGAAACGGAAATGGGCGACCTCGCGCAGCGCCTCCAGGGCGGTGCCGACGCTGCGCACGGTGTGTGCGGCGTCGGTCAGATGCCGGATGAGGGCCGAGCGCACGAACTGGTCGTCCTCGACCACGAGCACACTTGCCATGCGCCGCACCGTACGCCATGCGGACGAGCCCGGTCGGAGCCTGTGGACAACTCCCCCGCTGGGGACAACCGGGCGACACCTGTGGGACGCGTGAGGCAGTATGGCCCGCGATGCGCAGAGGACTCGTACACGTACTGGCTTGGTCGCTCGCCACGGGCGCGGCGGTCACGCTGTCGTGGTGGGGCGTGCACACGGTCATGGCGGGCACGGCCTACGACCCCCCGCGCGCCCTGCCCATCTCGGCCAGCGACGCGACGACGCAGGAGTCGAAGCCGCTGGCGTCCTCGACGCGGCGGGGGACACCGTCGCAGTCCGCCTCACCGAAGAGCCCCGCGCCGAAGCCGTCCCCCTCCGGCACGCTCCGCCCGTCCGGCACGCCCACCTCCGCCCCGGCCCCCTCGCCCACCTCCTCCGGCCACATCAAGAGCTACGACACCGAGGGCGGCCGGGCGGTGTTCGACCTCGGCAGGACCTCCGCGACGCTGGTGTCGGCGACGCCCGGCACGGGGTGGTCGATGCAGGTGTGGAAGACGGAGTCGTGGATCCGGGTGGAGTTCGCGCGGGGAGCGGACCGGGTGTCGGTGTTCTGCACCTGGCACGACAGCGCGCCGCGGGTGGAGATCGGGAACTACTAGGCCCTTCCGGCCCGGCGGCTAACGGAAGACCGACGCCGGGGGTGCCGGGGAGGCCACCGCCGCGGCGTCCGTGACGGGGGTCGCGCCGCCGGTGAAGTCCGTGAGGTTCCGGCCGTGTTCGACTCGTCCCGGGTGCGGGTCCGAGGCGGCGCGCCGGGTCAGTTCGGCGACCGGGAGCGGCTGGTCGGCGGCGACCAGCACGGCGTTGCCGAAGCGCTTGCCGCGCAGGACCGTGGGGTCGGCGACCAGGGCGAGCTCGGGGAAGCGGGCGGCGGCGGTGGCGATCTGGCCGCGCAGATGCGCCAGCGGCGGTCCGTCGGCGAGGTTGGCGGCGTACCAGCCGCCGGGGCGCAGGGCGCGGCGCACCTCGTCGAGGAACTCGGTGGACGTCAGATGGGCCGGGGTGCGGGCGCCGCTGAACACATCGGCGATGACGAGGTCGGCCCAGCCGTCGGGCACCTTGGCGAGCCCTTCGCGGGCGTCCGTCGAGCGCACCCGGATCCGGGCGTTGCGGTCCAGCGGCAGTTCCCGGCGGACGAGTTGGACGAGTTGGGCGTCGCGCTCGACGACCTGCTGGGTGGAGCGGGGGCGGGTGGCGGCGACGTACCGGGCGAGGGTGAGGGCGCCGCCGCCGAGGTGCACGGCCTGGACGGGTCTGCCGGGCGGGGCGACGAGGTCGATGACGTGCCCGAGCCGCCGCTGGTACTCGAAGGAGAGGTAGGCCGGGTCGTCGAGGTCGACGTGCGACTGCGGCGCCCCGTCGATGAGCAGCGTCCAGGCGCGCGCCCGGTCCCGGTCGGGTATCAGCTCGGCAAGCCCTCCGTCGACGGCCTCGACGACGGCTTCGGTGGCCGCCTCGTGGCGCCTGGAGTTCTTGGACCTGCCCATTGGCCCATTATGCGGAGCGGCGGGCGGTCGTGCCCGTCACCGGCAGTTGTCCGCCGCCTCGATCAGCCGCGCAGCCTCCCCGAGCGCCGCCCGCAGCACCGCCGGATCCGTCGCGAGGTCCGCCTCGCCGGGCGGCAGCAGCCAGTCGGAGCCCGCCACCGGCGGCGCGGGAGCCAGGGTCAGCCCCCGGCCGTCGGTCTGCGTACAGGTGCTGCCCGGCACGTCCCAGGCCGCCGCCGTCCCGGCCGGCACCACGAACCCGAGGGTGTCGCAGCCGTCGTCGTGCAGGACGGGTCCCACCGCGTCCCCCGCACCGCGCCGGAGGATGTCGACCGCCTCCAGCCCTTGCCTCGCCGGCACCGTCACCAGGTCGCAGGCCGCTCCCGCGCACGACGGCGTGCAGGGATCGATGCTCTGTCCGGTCTCCATTCCGGCCTCCACCACGGAACCCCTCCTCGAAACGAGCGCGGGTCGGGAGTCGGGCGGCTCCCGGTCCGTGTGGTTCAACGTGTCACCGCGTCAACAGCTACGGCACAAGTGCGCCGCAAAGGATGGCAGTTCATGGCAGATGCGGGATGAGATATCCGGTTTGTAGCCAAACACTGCGTGGCGGGTCCGACACAGCAGGTACGTTCTTGCCCGCCGGACACCAGGGGCACTAAGCGAACAAACCGCCCAAGTGTCCACCGGTCCGGCATGGTTCGACGGTTCGCACGAGAGGACCCGGCCATGACGTCGTCGGAGCTGGACTCGACCCAGCCCTCAAGACCATCCCGACCGAACCTCGCGTTCCGGCAGTTGCGCGGTCGGCGCTCGCCGGCCGAGTTCGCCGCGGCGGTCCGCAGGGCCGCGCGCGAGATCGGGGAGCGCGTCAGCTGCGACGCGCGCTACGTCGGCAGGGTCGAGGCGGGCGAGATCCGGTGTCCCAACTACGCGTACGAACGGGTGTTCCTGCACATGTTCCCCGGTCGCACGCTCACCGACCTGGGCTTCGCGCCCCGTTCGTCCGTCCGCGGACGCCGGACGCGTGAGGCCGAGGACGGGCCCCTCGCGCACCTCCCGAGCCCGGCACGTGCCGCGGGTGAGACGCGGGGGGTGTACGAGCCGTATGACACGCAAGACCCGTACGACCCGCACGAGAAAACCGAGGAGAGCGACGTGCTGCGTCGCGCATTCATGACCGGCGGAGGCGCCACGGTGGCCGCCGCCTCGCTCAGCCCCTTCGGGCTCGCCCTCGACGCCACGGCCGCGCAACGTCCCGCGCGGCGGCTCGGGACGAGCGAGGTGGAGGTGGTGGAGGAAGCGGTCCGCAGGATCCGGCTGCTGGACGACCGGCACGGCGCGGACGGCCTGTACCGGCGCGCGGCGGCTCCGTTGCGCGCCGCCTACGAGCTGCTGGACGCCGGTACCACGCGGCACGCGGCGGGTGAACGGCTCCACTCGGGCGCGGGCGAGCTGGCCATCTCGGTCGGCTGGCTGGCACACGACTCGGGCCGCTTCGACGACGCGCGGTCCCACTACGCGGAGGCGCTGGCGACCGCCCGGATGGCCGGCGACCCGGCGCTGGAGGCGCACGCCTTCTGCAACATGTCGTTCCTCGCGCGGGACGCGGGCCGCCCGCGCGAGGCGGTGCGCGCGGCGCAGGCCGCCCAGCGCGTCGCCCGCCCCCTCGGCTCCGCGCGCCTGCTGTCCCTGCTCGCGCTGCGCGAGGCGGGCGGCTGGGCCGGGCTCGCCGACCGCACGGGCTGCGCCCAGGCACTCGCGCGTGCCCAGGCCCTGTTCGACCGGGGCCGCTCGGACGCCGACCCCGAGTGGATGAGCTTCTACGGCGAGGCAGAGCTGGAGGGCTTGGAGGCCCAGTGCTGGTCGACGCTGGGCGACTGGCACCGCGCGGCCCGGCACGCGGGGCGCGCGGCACACCTCCAGGACCCGCACTTCACCCGGAACACCGCTCTGTACACGGCGGAACTGGCGGACGACCTGGCGCGCGGCGGCCACCCCGACGAGGCCGCGGCGGCCGGCCTGCGCGTCCTGGAGCTCCTCAGCGAGGTCCAGTCGTCCCGGATCCAGACGATGCTGGCGGGCACGGCCCGGGTGCTCCTGCCGCACCGGCGTGCCTCGGGAGTGTCGGCGTTCCTGGAGAAGCACGCGAGCGTGCCGCGAGCGGTGTGAGCCGGGAGCCCGTCCGGTCAGCCCGCCAGATGGCCCGTGTCGTTCCAGCTCTCCAGCGCCGGTTCCCCGTACGCCCAGCCGAGGACCGAGAGCGAGGTCGGGTTCAGCCTGATCCGGGCGGCGAAGTCCAGCGGCAGTCCCAGCCAGCGGGCGCCGATGGACCGCAGGATGTGCCCATGGGCGAAGACCAGCACGTCCCGGTCCGCGGACCGTGCCCAGGACACCACCTCGTCCGCCCGCGCGGTGACCTCGGCCAGGGACTCGCCCCCGGGGACACCGTCACGCCAGATCAGCCAGCCGGGACGCACGGCCTGTATCTCCGCCGGGGTCATGCCCTCGTACGCGCCGTAGTCCCACTCCATCAGCGTGTCCCACTCGGCGGCGCGCTCCCCGAACCCGGCCAGCTCGCACGTGGCACGCGCGCGTGCCAGCGGACTGGTCCGCACCTCCACCCCGGGCAGCCCGTCCAGCGGTGCCCGGTGCAGCCGCTCCCCGAGCAGCTTCGCCCCCCGCTGTCCCTCCTCCAGCAGCGGCACATCGGTCCGCCCCGTGTGCTTGCCGGACAGCGACCACTCGGTCTGCCCGTGCCGGGCCAGCAGAATGCGCGGTGCCATGGGGTGCAGAGCCTTTCCAGGAAGATGCGAGGCGGAGCCCATCCATCATCCCGCACCCTGTGAGGGGGCAACCCAGCGGGCGATCTCTGCGTCTATCAGGGCCGGGGGCGCCCGACGGAGGCGTGCACGTACACCGTAAAGTGGCCTGTCCGGGCAACCGGCGCCACGACGAGAAGGGGGAGGCGATCGGATGCCGCACGCCGAGACACCGGGCATACAGGCGGCACCTCGAAGCCGTCTGCGCTGGTGGACCGAGCTGCCGCTGATCGCATTGGTGTACGCGTGCTACTCGGCGGGCCGCCTGCTCGCCCGCGGTGATGTCACCTCGGCCGTCGACCACGGCCTGGCCATCCTGCGCATCGAGAAGGTGCTGCACCTCAACGCCGAGCACCCGCTCAACCGCCTGTTCACCCGCGAACCGTGGCTGGGTGTGCCCGCCGACTTCTGGTACGCCTCGCTGCACTACCTGATCACCCCGGTGATCCTGGTCTGGATCTTCAGGTCCCGCGCCGTGCACTACCGCGCCGCCCGCACCTGGCTGATGACCTCCACCTTCATCGGCCTGATCGGCTTCACCCTGCTGCCGACCTGCCCGCCCCGGCTGCTGTCCCCGACGCACGGCTTCGTGGACACGATGGCCCAGTACAGCTCGTACGGCTGGTGGGCGGGCGACGCCAGCGCCCCGAAGGGCCTGGGCGGTCTGACCAACCAGTACGCGGCGATGCCGAGCCTGCACTGCGGCTGGGCGCTGTGGTGCGGCGTCATGCTGTGGCGGTACGGCGGGACCCGGCTCGCCAAGATCGCCGCTGTGGTCTACCCGCTGGTGACGGTGATCGTCGTCATGGGCACCGCCAACCACTACTTCCTGGACGCGGTCGCGGGCGCCGCGGTGATGGGCGCCGGCCTGCTGCTGACGCCGTACGTCCTGCGCTGCGCGGAACGGGTCCGGGCGCGCTTCGAGGGCCGCGGCAGCCTGATCGCGGCCGGCTCGGCCCGGGCCGCCGCAGGGGCCTCTCCCGTCGCAGAGACCTCGATTGTCAGTGGCGGATGCCAGACTTCCGCGGGTGAGCGATTTCCACGGCAGCGCGAGTCACGGTTCGAGTCCGGAGCCGAGCCGGGTGCCTCCCCCACGGACGCGGGGGACGGCGCTGCGGCACCGGCTCGCTGAGCTGCGCGGTCCCGAGGTACCGGCCAAGGCGCTGGACGCCCGCGCCCTCGCCGCCCTCGCCGCCAACCCCGGGTGCAGACGGCGCGCCATCCTGGACGGCGCGGGGGTGGACAAGACGGCACTGGCGAGCGCGCTGGGCGCGCCCTCGGCCTTCGGTCAGTCGCAGTTCGCCCTCACCCGGGGCAACGCCTTCGAGGCGAAGGTCAAGGCGGACGGCGGCGCCGAGCTGCTGCGTCTCGTGCACGAGAAGCTGGACCGCTCCGCCGAACCGCCCGCGCGGGCGCAGGTGCCGGACCTCTCCGCGACCGGCCCCGAGGGCCGCGCGGCCCGCACGGCGCTGGCGCTGCGCGAGGCGGCCGGGGCGCCGGGCGCCTGGACCCTGCTGGACCACCCGATGCTCGCGCTCGACGTGGCCGGCTCCCCCGCCTTCCTGGAGCCCGACGCTGTGGTGGCGCACCCCGACGGCAGCTGGACGGTCGTGGAGATCAAGTCCTTCCCGATGCTGGACGGCTCCGCGGACCCGTCCAAGGTCGGCGCCGCGGCCCGGCAGGCGGCGGTGTACGTCCTGGCCCTGGAGCAGGTCGCCGCCCGCATCTCCCCGCCCCCGCGCGTGCGGCACCGGATCCTGCTGGTGTGCCCCAAGGACTTCTCCAACCTCCCCACCGCCTCCGCCGTCGACATCCGCAAGCAGCGCGCGGTGACCGCCCGTCAGCTGGCCCGGCTCACCCGGATCGAGGAGATCGCCGACGCCCTCCCCGAGGGCACCTGCTTCGACCCGGAGCTGCCCGCCGCCGAGCTGACGGCCGCGGTGGAGGCCGTTCCGGCGGCGTACGCGCCCGAGTGCCTGTCCGCCTGCGAGCTGGCCTTCCACTGCCGTGACCGCGCCCGCTCGGCCGGCGCGGTCACCTCGCTGGGCCGTTCGGTCCGGGCCGAACTGGGCGGTCTGACCACCGTCGAGGACGTCCTGGCGGCGGCCCACGGCACCGCCGGGGACCCGGCCGACCCGGCGGTGGCGGCCCTGCGCAGGGCGGCCCGGCTGCGGGCCGAGGCGCTCGGCGCCCGGGAGGCGGCCCCGTGTCCCTGATCGCCACCCTCGCCCGCCTGGAAGCGGTCAGCACCGGCCGCGCCCAGCCCTCGGCCACCGTCCGCCACCGCCGGCTCTCCGAGCGCCCGCTGGTCTTCGTGCCGCTCACCACCGCCGGTGAGGCCGGCGCCCCGCTCGGCGCCCTGGTCGGCACCGACCGGGACGCGCCCCGGCTGCTGGTCGTGCCGCAACCGCGCGACCGGGACCTGCGGTTCGCGTTCCTGGCGCAGCTGGCCGATGTGGTCCTGCCGCACATCGAGGCGTACACCGAGGCCGTCGAGACCGCCGAGCGCACCGACACCGACCCGGAGACCGGCAAGCGCGTCAAGGTCGAGGTCGACCTGTGCGCGCACGCACCCCAGCTGATCGTCCCGAGCCGCGCGGGCCTGGACTTCGTACGCCTGCTCGGCCGGTCCATGCGCTTTCGCCGTACGGCGGAGCAGGACCCGGAGACGCCCTACCCGGCGCCGCCCCGGGTGCCGCTGCTCGGCCGGTGGCTGACGCACTACGGCGAGCGGTCGCGGGTGCCGGGCTCCTCTCTGCTGCTGGCGATGACCGATCTGCTGGCCCGGCACTGGGCGACCGGGCAGTCCACCCTGGAGGACCAGCACCTGGGCGCGCTGCTCGCCTGGATCGACCCGCCGGACGGCGAGTCGGGCGCCGAGGCCGCCCTGCGCGCGGAGCTCGCCCGGGACGAGCGGGGCCAGCTGTGGTGGCCGCCCGCGGGCCCGGCCACCGACCCGGCGTTCGACAACAAGCTGCTCGCCCCCGCCATCGAGCGCTACGACCGCGCCCGCACCGCGCTCGCCGCGGCGGAGGACGGTCTGCAGGCAGACACCCGGCTCGGGGTGCTGACCGACGCCGAGCGGGAGATCCGCGCCCTGGTCGAGGGCGTCCTCCGGCCCACCTGGGACGCGGTGTGGCAGGGCCTGGACCTGCTGCGCACCCGGCTGCCCGAGGCCGGGCTCCACG
This sequence comes from Streptomyces sp. NPDC002779, assembly GCF_042888685.1. Taxonomy (NCBI): domain Bacteria; kingdom Bacillati; phylum Actinomycetota; class Actinomycetes; order Kitasatosporales; family Streptomycetaceae; genus Streptomyces; species Streptomyces sp. NPDC002779. The sequence continues at coordinate 207,850 of NZ_JBIAQC010000002.1, read as the reverse complement.
TCGAGGAGCGGTGGACGCGCGACCGCTGGTCGTTCACCGCCCACCGGGACCGGATCACGGCCGGTGAGCCCCCGCAGCCGCGCCGCGACGACGCGGTGACGGCGGCGAACAAGCTCGCCGCGCGCGAGCGCGAGCAGGCCCGCCTGGAGGCGCAGGAGGCACTCGACGACCCGCTGGTGATGGCGGGGCGGCGGCTGGCCGGGGAGGCGTTCGCGGGCGAGGTCGTCGAGGTCGTCATGGCGTACAGCGAGGGCAAGCGGCCGAGCCCGCGCCCGCTGGTCACGGTGCGCACGGACGACCGGCCGCAGCTCGGCGAGCGGATGAAGGTGTACCGCTCGCTGGGCGGGAAGCCGCAGTCGGCGGAGTTCGTGAGCGGCGACGGCGATCTGCTGGTGCTGCGGGTCCTGGACAAGATGGGGCGCGGCAAGGAGCCCGAGGCGGGGTCCGTGCCGGAGAAGGGCGACCGGCTCTGCTTCACCCTGTTCGAGCACGAGCAGCGGGGCGGGGCGAAGCTGCCCGACCCGGAGCAGACGCCGTGGACGCACGGCGGGCCTCCCGGCGAGGCCGTACCGGAGCCCGCCGATCAGCCGACCGAGGAGGACGTCCTGTGACCGCCGTGTTCGACCCGGGTGCGGCGGCCGCGCAGGCCACCGACGCGATCCTCGCCGACACCCTGCACGGCACGCACCGCGGGGTGGTCGTCGACTCCCCGCCCGGTGCCGGCAAGTCCACGCTGGTGGTGCGGGCGGCACTGGAACTGGCCGACGCGGGCCGCCCGCTGATGGTCGTGGCACAGACCAACGCCCAGGTCGACGACCTGGTCCTCCGGCTCGCCGAGAAGAACCCCGGCCTGCCGGTGGGCCGGCTGCACAGCAGCGACGCCGACCCCTACGACAAGGCGCTGGACGACCTGCCGCACGTACGCAAGTCGGCGAAGGCGGCGGAGCTGACCGGGCTGCCGGTGACCGTGTCCACGGCCGCGAAGTGGGCGCATGTGAAGGTCGACGAGCCGTGGCGGCACGCGATCGTGGACGAGGCGTACCAGATGCGGTCGGACGCGCTGCTGGCGGTGGCCGGGCTGTTCGAGCGGGCGCTGTTCGTGGGCGACCCGGGACAGCTGGACCCGTTCGCGATCGTCGGCAGCGAGCAGTGGGCCGGGCTGTCGTACGACCCGTCGGCGTCCGCGGTGACCACGCTGCTCGCGCACAATCCCGAGCTGCCCCAGCACCGGCTGCCGGTGTCCTGGCGGCTGCCGGCGTCGGCGGCGCCGCTGGTCTCGGACGCCTTCTACCCGTACACGCCGTTCCGCAGCGGCACCGGCCATGACGACCGCCGCCTCGCCTTCGCCGTGCCCTCCGACGGGTCGGGCCCCGACAGGGTGATCGACGAGGCGGCCGAGGCGGGCTGGGGCCTGCTGGAACTGCCCGCGCGGCACACCCCGCGCACGGACCCGGAGGCGGTGCGGGCGGTGGCGGCGGTCGTACGGCGGCTGCTGGACCGCGGTGGCGCGGCCACCTCGGAGCGGTCCCCGGACCCGGCGCCGCTGACCGCGGAGCGGATCGCCGTCGGCACCGCGCACCGCGACCAGGCGGCCGCGGTGCGGGCGGCGCTCGCGGAACTCGGCGTGAGTGACGTCACCGTCGACACGGCGAACCGTCTTCAGGGCCGGGAGTACGACGTGACGGTGGTCCTGCATCCCCTGTCCGGGCGGCCCGACGCCACCGCGTTCCATCTGGAGACGGGCCGCCTGTGCGTCCTCGCCTCCCGCCACCGGCACGCCTGCATCGTGGTCTGCCGAGCGGGCGTGACCGACCTCCTCGACGACTACCCGTCCACGGAACCGGTCCAGCTGGGAACACTCGTGAAGTTCCCGGACGGCTGGGAGGCGAACCACGCGGTCCTGGCCCGGCTGTCGGAACACCAGGTCCCATGGCGCCCCTGACCGACCCGCCCGGGACGACCCACCGACCCACCGTCCCGCCGGACGGAGTCCGGCACGCCGCCGCAGGCGGCCGACGAATACAGCCCGGACGGCTGGGAGGCGAACCACGCGGTCCTGGCCCGGCTGTCGGAACACCCGGTCCCGGGCGCCCTTGACCGACCCGCCCCGGCGCCGTGCGGACCGGGAAAGCGCCGGAGGCGACCCGCCCCCTTGCGCGGGCGCGGGACAATGGACGGTGGCCCGCTCCCTGGGGGTCATCCGTGACGTACGAGGAGGAGAAGACATGGCGGAGCCCACGCCGCGTCGGAACGAACCGCGGCTACGCCCCGCGCCCCTGCTCTTCGAGCCCACGCAGGCGGCGGCCGACCCGGAGCACTTCTTCGACCTGGAGTCGATAGAGGACCCCCGGGCCCTGCTCGCGCGCGCGACGGAGCTGACGGTCGCCTTCCGGGCGGCGGCCGACCGTGCCGTGGAGTTCCAGGCCATCGCGGCGGCCCAGCTCGCCGACCCGCGGCGCTTCGACCGGCTGACGACCGCGGACATCGCGGAGCGGGCCGAATGGACCGAGGACTACGCCAAGAAGATGGTCGAGTTCGGCAGAGACCTGCTGCGGGGGGCGGTCGAGGGCCGGGAGCAGATCGACCCCGTCTGAGCCTGCCTGGCATATGCCGAGCGGGCAAGATCCGGGCAAGATACCCCTTCCCTCCCCTTCCTGTCCCGATTTCCGGCAACCCTCCGGAACGGGACGCTCACGGCCGGTAGATGTAGTCGCCATGAGCAGTTGCCTCGGCGCCTCGGGCGTCACCCCGGACGGAGCGGCCTGGCTGGCCTCGGCAGGAACGTATCCGCGTACCACGCTGGCGTTCTGGGAGGAGCGGCCCGACGCTCCGGTCGTGCTGCCCTGCGGTTCGGTCTTCGACGTGGTCAGCGTCCCCGCGATGTTCGGGCGCCGGATGCTGGACCGGCTCTGGGACGACGGCCCCGGTTCCGGCCCGGTGGCCGTGTTCCGGGGCCGGACCCTGCTGTTCGCCGCACCGGGCACGGCCCAGCGGCTGCCGTCGCTGTTGCGCTGGGAGGAGTTCGGGCGGTCGGCGGCCGTCCCGCCCCTGCTGTGCCACGGCACCGGCGACGCGGTGACCGTCCCCGCGCCGGTCGGCACCGCCGCGCAGAGCTCCCGCTGGCTGGTGGCCCCGGACACCCGCCACCCCTGGCTTCCCGGCCCTGAGATCCTGCTCTGGGCGGCCGTCCGAGCGGCACGTGCGGCGGTGCGCATATCGATTTTTCCTCCCCCCGACCAGGATGCTAAGGTCTACGACGTCAGCAGGCGCCGCTAGCTCAGTTGGTTAGAGCAGCTGACTCTTAATCAGCGGGTCCGGGGTTCGAGTCCCTGGCGGCGCACAGACGGTGAAAGCCCCTCGCGGAAGCGGGGGGCCTTCGCATTTCCCCACGACGCCGCAGGGGCGACTGGGGGTCCGGGGGTTACCCCCGGGGGACGCAGCATCAGCGGGTCCGGGGTTCGAGTCCCTGGCGGCGCACAGACGGTGAAAGCCCCTCGCGGAAGCGGGGGGCCTTCGCATTTCCCCACGACGCCGCAGGGGCGACTGGGGGTCCGGGGGTTACCCCCGGGGGACGCAGCATCAGCGGGTCCGGGGTTCGAGTCCCTGGCGGCGCACAGACGGTGAAAGCCCCTCGCGGAAGCGGGGGGCCTTCGCATTTCCGGCACCGGCTTCCACGGCACCGCACGGGTGTCCGCGAGTCCCGGGGTTACCCGCGGGCAGAGCCCCCGCGGCGCCGCAGGGCCGGACGCGGGCCCCGGCGTTCCAGAGCTCGTCGGCGCACCCGCCGTACCCCCGCGCCCCCGCTACCGCGTCGCGATCCGTACCGTCCAAGCCCCCGAGGTCGTGCGGCCCTCCACCTCCACCCGTACGCCCTCGTCCGGCACCGTGAAGCTTTCGCCCTCGGCGATGGGGGCGTCTGCCAGGGGTGGGTAGACCGAGTTCTCCCAGCAGGCCTCCGTGTGGGGGTGGGCGTCGATCACCTCGACCGGGCCCCGGCCGGACTCCGCGCCGCTGCGGACGCGGTAGACCAGGACCCCGTCCCGGCAGGCCCCCGCGTCGTTGCCGATCCGGCCGCGCGCCTCGAAGGCGAGCGCGCTGTCCGCGCCGGTGCGTACCACCGCGAGCTTGGTGCCGCCCCCGAGCCCGAAGGCGGGAGCCCCCGCGGCGCCCGCCACCGCCACCCCCGGCCCGGCCCCGAGCGGCTCCAGGGTGAGCCGGGTGCCGGCCGGGTCCCGTACGCAGGTCACCTGGCGCGGATCCAGCCAGCCGAGCTTCCACTTGTGCCAGCCGAACAGGTCGGGGGCCAGCCCGAACTGGCTGCCCATCAGGTCCCAGTCGCCGACGTAGGTGTCCCAGTCACCCTCGCCGTCCACCGGCCGGTGGTAGAGGTCCGGAAGATCGAAGACATGGCCCGTCTCGTGGGCGAGAACCAGCCGGTCCGGTGGATGCTGCTCGAAGATCGTGACGACGCGCCGGATCTCCGTCCCGTCCGCGCGCAGCGGGGTGTCCAGGTTCACCACCTTCGTGGCGTCGGAGTCCACCCCGGGCGCGTCCGGGTCGGCGACGAAGTAGACGACGTCGTAGCGGGAGAAGTCCACCCGGCTGTCGGCGGCGGCCAGCGCGTCGCGCAGATAGGCGCCCCGGGGCACGGGCTGCCAGTCGCGCTGTATGGCGTACGCCGTCGAGGGGCGCGGCATCCGGACCCAGTCCCCGAGCGGATGCGGACGCAGCGCGAACCTGCCGTAGGAGGCCCGCTCGAAGAACCGGCTGGTGGCCGGGAAGTGGTCGGCGGTCAGCTCGGCGGGGCTGGTCAGCGGGGTGGAGTCCGGGAAGGACAGGAACACCATGACCGCGTCCAGCGAGCGGGCCGGCCGCGGATAGGCGGCGTTCCAGGTGTCCAGGCCCTCCGAGTGGTGGGCGTCGGTGCGTTTCAGGGCGCAGGGCTCCGCCGAGTACGGCTCGGCGACCGAGGGGGCGGAGAGGATCGACGTCGCGGCGAGCGCCGACATCGTGGTGAACACGGCGGCGGTGGTGCGCAGTCGGGGCCATGCGCGCACCCGGCCCCCGAGTTCTCGGAACGTCGCACGGGTGAGTTCCCTGAGCGGGAGCTGACGCGGCACGTGGACCTCCGGGAGCGGTTCGCGGGACACCGCACCCAGCCTGTGGGAATTTGTCGTACAACGCCCTGTTTGTCTGCACCGGACGAGTGAGAGGCGCGGCGGAAAGCCGACGCCGACACCCCCGAAACGCTCACGGACCGTCACATGTGGTCGGGAGGCTGCTGAACCTGTCCAGGTGCGGGCAGAAACGAATTGTCAGATCGGCGGCTCGGTCCGGGACACTGGACAGTGGCTGGAAGGGCCCCGACCCAGCCTCTATGATCGGCACACTTTCCTGACCCTTTTCTGTACTGTCCTGATCCTTTTCCTGCACGGATCCGGCCCGGCGGCCGCCAGGTCGGTCGGCATCCCGACGAGACCCATCCGAAGACCGAGTGCACTGCGGGAGCGAGCGGTGAGCGGAACGTCCGAAGGGCCGGCGCCCGCGGCAGATCTCATCGGGCCGGCCGTCACAGAGAGTAGTCAAGGGTCCCCTTCGCGTACCGGTCCGCACGAGCGGCCGGACACCACGCCCTTCCGGTCCGCCTTCCACGCCGCCCCCCTGGCGATGGCCGTCGTCGACCGTGAGGGCCTGGTCACCGGCGCCAACCCGGCCCTCGGCGAGCTGCTCGGCAGGACCCCGCAGGCGCTGGCCGGAGCGGTCGCCGCCGATCTGGTGGACCTGACGTCCGACGCGCGCACCTGGCACGCGTACCGCGAGGTGCTGCGCGGCCGGCAGGCCCGGCTGCGCTGCACGCGCCGGCTGAAGCACCCCGACGGGCACTGCCTGTGGGTGCAGGTCGCCATCGCGCCGCTGCCCGCCGAGGAGCGCGGCGGAGTCCTGCTGTCGGTCGCCGACATCAGCACCCGGCGTGAACTCCAGGCCCGGCTGCGGCACTTGCAGAACCACGACCCGGTGACCCGGCTGCCCAACCGCACCCTGTTCTTCGAGCGTCTGTCGGCCGCGCTGGAGGCGGAGGCGTACGAGGAGGGCACCGGGCGGATCGGGCTGTGCTATCTCGACCTGGACGGCTTCAAGGCGGTCAACGACACCCTCGGCCACCGGGTGGGCGACCGGCTGCTGGCGGCCGTGGCCGAGCGGCTGACCCGGTGCGCGGACGAGGCGGCGTACGCCAGGGCGAGCACCCCGCTGGTGGCGCGGCTCGGCGGCGACGAATTCGCCCTGCTGGTCGAGGACTCCACGGGCACCGAGCAACTCGCCGAGCTCGCCGAGTCGGTGCTCACGGCGCTGCAGGACCCCTTCGACATCTCGGGCCGGCGGCTGTCGGCGTCGGCGTCGATCGGGGTGGTGGAGCGGCATGCCGCCGGGACCAGCCCCACCGCGCTGATGCAGGCCGCCGACACCACGCTGTACTGGGCGAAGGCCGACGGCAAGGACCGCTGGACGCTGTTCGACCCCGAGCGCAACGCCCACCGCATGACCCGCCAGGCCCTCGCCTCCACGCTCCGGCCCGCCATCGAGCGCGGCGAGTTCGTGCTGGAGTACCAGCCGCTGGTGTGCATGGAGGACGGCCGGCTGCGCGGGGTGGAGGCGCTCGTGCGGTGGGATCATCCGCAGTTCGGACTGCTGACGCCGAATCGGTTCATCGGACTGGCCGAGGAGGACGGCTCGATCGTGCCGCTCGGCCGCTGGGTGCTGGCCACCGCCTGCCGCCAGGCCCGGCAGTGGCAGCTGGACCGCCCGGACGAGCCGCCGATCTTCGTCAGCGTGAATGTGGCGGTCCGTCAGGTCTGGGACTCCGACCTGGTCGCCGACGTGGCCGAGATCCTCGCGGAGACCGGCCTGGCGCCGCACCTGCTCCAGCTGGAGCTGACCGAGTCCGCGGTGATGGGCTCCGGCGGCCGGCCGCAGCAGGCGCTCCAGGCGCTCAGCGACATGGGCGTGCACATCGCGATCGACGACTTCGGCACCGGCTACTCGAACCTGGCCTATCTGAGCCGGCTTCCGGTGTCGGTGCTGAAGCTGGACGGTTCCTTCGTCAAGGGCTTCCAGTACGACGGTGAGGGCATCGCGCCGAACCCGGCCGACGAGGTCGTGGTGGAGGCGATGATCCAGCTCGCCCACCGGCTGGGGCTCACCGTGACGGCGGAGTGCGTGGAGACGTCGGCGCAGGCGTCCCGGCTACGGCGGATCGGCTGCGACACCGGCCAGGGATGGCTGTACTCGCGGCCGGTGACGCCGGATCGTATCTCCGAGCTGCTGCGCTCACCTGAGGTTCAGGCGGCCGCTCGTAGGTCGTAGGCGTCCGCGAGGAGTTCGTAGGACCGCAGCCGCAGTTCCCCGCGGTGGGCGTGGGACGTGATCATCAACTCGTCGGCGCCGGTGCGCTTGTGGAGGTCGTCCAGGCCCGAGCGGACCTCGTCGGCGGTGCCGTGCACGATGTTGGCGCCCCAGGACGCGATGAACTCCTCCTCCATGGCGCTGAACGAGTGCGCCTCGGCCTCCTCGGGGCTGGGGAAGAGGCCGGGGCGCCCGGTCCGCAGCCGCACCATGCTGAGCCCGGTGGCCCGCACCTGCCGCCGGGCCTCCCGCGGGTCGTCGGTGGCGAGCGCGGAGACGCCGATCAGGGCGTACGGCGCGTCCAGCACCTCGGACGGCCGGAAGGACTCCCGGTAGAGATCGAGCGCCGGGATCGTGTTGTGCGCGGAGAAGTGGTGCGCGAAGGCGAAGGGAAGGCCGAGGGTGCCGGCCAGCCGGGCGCTGAAGCCGGACGAGCCGAGGAGCCAGACGGGCGGCCGGTGCGGGCTCTGCACCCCGCCGGGGGCGGTGGCCTGGACCGGGCCCGGGACGGCGTGGATGCGGCGGTAGGGGTGGCCGTCGGGGAAGTCGTCGTCGAGGAAGCGGGTCAGCTCGGCGAGCTGCTGGGGGAAGTCGTCGGCGGCTTCGTTCAGCCGGTCGGTGCGGCGCAGGGCGGCGGCCGTGGCGCCGTCCGTGCCGGGCGCCCGGCCGAGGCCGAGGTCGACCCGGCCGGGGGCGAGCGCCTCCAGGGTGCCGAACTGCTCGGCGATGACCAGGGGGGCGTGGTTGGGGAGCATGACGCCGCCGGAGCCGAGGCGGATGCGGTCGGTGTGGGCGGCGAGGTGGGCGAGGATCACGGCGGGCGAGGAGGAGGCCACGCCGGGCATGGAGTGGTGCTCGGCGATCCAGTAGCGGTGGAACCCGCGGGACTCCGTGAGGCGGGCGAGGTCGACGCTGGTGCGCAGCGCGTCGGTGGCGGTGCTGCCCGCGCCGACGGTGACCAGGTCGAGTACGGACAGGGGGACGGGGGCGGTGCCCTGTGCCGTGCCCCGGATCTCGTCTGCCGCCATCGGTGAGTGCCTCCTGAAATCGCGCCGGCGTGGTTCCTCGGGCGATAACAGGAGGCAGACTCCGCTTTATTCCCGGCTGTCTCCCGCGCTTGCTCCTACACCTGGACGATCGGCTCCCTGGTGAACAGGGAGCCCAGTGTCGGGGCGTTCACCCTGCGGTCGGTCAGGCGCAGGGCCTCCCAGACCGTGACCTGGTTGGCCGTCAGGACCGGCTTGGACAGTTCCTTCTCCAGCGCCGGGATGAGCGCCACGGTGTGCAGTGCCGTGTCCGGGAGCAGGACCGCCTCCGCCGCCTCGTGGTCGGCCCGGCGGGCGAGGGCCAGGACCTCCTCCTCGCCCCACCGGCCCACCTCGGCCGCCGTGACGACGCCGGAACCCCGCACCGACACCACCTCCGCGCCGCCCGCCCGCAGGAACCCGGCGAACAGGTCCGCCACGTCGTCGGGGTACGTCGCCCCCACCGCCACCCGGCGCAGCCCCAGCTCCGCCAGCGCGTGCACGAAGGCGAAGGAGGTCGAGGAGGCCGGCATGCCCGCGGCCAGGGCGAGGGCGCGCACCTGCTCGTGGGCGCCCTCCCAGCCGTGCACGAAGCTGCCGCTCGTGCAGGCCCAGACCACCGCCTCCGCGCCGGTCAGCCGCAGTTGCTCCACGCCCGCCGCCAGGCGGTCCGCGGAGCCCATCTCCCTCAGGGCGTCCACCCGGTGCGCGTCCTCACCGATGTCCGTGTGCACCAGGTCCACCCGGATGTCGCTGCCCAGGAGCTGCTCGATGCGTGGATAGTCGTCCTCGGCGGAGTGGCCCGGGTAGAGGAATCCGAGTGCCGTCATGTCGAACCTTCCTGCTGCTGTTCCACGTCCGGAAGTGCGGGGCCGCTGCGGGCCGCCGGATCGATCAGCGTCTGGTACGGCCCCACGGCTCGGGTACCCAGCCGACGCAGGGCCGCCCACATCGTGACCTGGTTGGCCGAGATCACCGGTATGCGCAGTTCCGCCTCCAGTTGCGGGATCACGTCGTAGGTCGGCAGGTTGGTGCAGCTGATGAACAGGCAGTCCGTGCCGCGCCGCACCGCCCCGCGTGCCATGTCCACCACATCGCGGTAGGGCACCTTCCATATGTGCCGCGTCAGGCCCATGAACGCACACCCCGTCACCCTGACGCCCGCCTCGGCCACGTACTCCTCCAGCGACCGGGTCACCGACACCGTGTACGGCGTCACCAGCGCCACCCGTCGCGCGCCGAGGTCGGCCAGCGCCTCCAGCAACGCCCCCGAGGTGGTCACCGAGGGCACCGCGCCCGCCCTGGTCATCGCCTCGCACATCGCCCGCTCGCCCGCGATCCCGCCGACGAAGCTGCCCGAGGTGCAGGCGTAGGCCACCACCTCGGGGGCGATGGCGATCAGGGTGCGGACCCCCTCGGAGAGCGTCTCGTGCTCGCTCACCAGCCGCGCCAGGTCCAGGCTCACCTCGATCGGCACGTACGGCGTGCGGGTCAGATGCAGGGACACCTCGTCCGGGATCCAGCGCCACAGTTCGCGGTCGAGGGCGAAGTCGAACGGCGCGACCACACCGACACCGCGCTGCGGCCGGGGACCACCGAGGAAGGACACGTCCATCGCAGGCACCGCCCTCGCGAGGAGACAGGGGACCGGCGGACGGTGCGGGCGTCCGTGTTGACGAAGGTAGATTCGGGTGCGAGCGTGGTCAATCCGCGCATGTCAGACGTCCGGTTCTCAGCGAAGGAACGGCATGACCACGCCCACGCTGCTCGTCCTGGACGCCGACCCGCTCCCCCGGCTCGGACGGCTCACCGGGCGGGCGCGGATCGAGCACGCGGACCCCGCCACCCTCGCCGACCGGCTGCCGCACGCCGATGTGCTGCTGGTCTGGGACTTCACCTCGCACGCCGTACGGCACGCCTGGCCCGGTGACGGCCCCCGGCCCCGCTGGGTCCATACGGCGAGCGCGGGCGTCGACCACCTGATGTGTCCGGAACTCGCCGTCTCCGACACCGTGGTCACCAACGCCCGCGGCATCTTCGACGAGCCCATCGCCGAGTACGTCGCCGCCCTCGTGCTGGCGATGGCCAAGGACCTGCCGCGCACCCTGGAGCTGCAGGGGCAGCGGACCTGGCAGCACCGCGAGTCGCGGCGGCTGAGGGGCACCCGCGCCTGTGTCGTCGGCTCCGGGCCCATCGGGCAGGCCGTCGTCCGCGCGCTCAAGGCGCTCGGCGTCGTCCCCGCGCTGGTCGGCCGGGTCCCGCGCACCGGCATCCACGGCCCCGAGGACCTGGACCGGCTGATCGCCCGCGCCGACTGGATCATCGCCGCCGCACCGCTCACCGAGCAGACCCACGGCATGTTCGACGCGCGCCGGTTCGGCGTGATGCAGCCCTCCGCGCGGTTCATCAACGTCGGCCGGGGACAGCTCGTCGTGGAGGAGGCGCTCGTCGAGGCGCTGTCCAAGCGGTGGATCGCGGGCGCCGCGCTGGACGTCTTCGCGCACGAACCCCTCGGCGCCGACAGCCCGTTGTGGGGCTTGCCGGGACTGATCGTCTCCCCGCACATGAGCGGGGACACCGTCGGCTGGCGCGACGAACTCGCCGCTCAGTTCGTGGAGTTGTACGCGCGCTGGGAGGCGGGCAGAACCCTGCCGAACGTCGTCGACAAGCAGCGCGGATACGTACCGGGACGCTGAACTTCCCCCCGCTGGAGGGCGTATGACCGACCTGACCGGACTCACGGCCGGACAACTCCTCGACGGTTACCGCGCGGGCGCGTTCAGCCCGGTGGACGCCACGCGGGCGGTGCTGGAGCGGGCCGAGCTGATCCAGCCGGAGGTGAACGCGTTCGTGCGGATCACCGCCGAGCAGGCGCTGGCACAGGCCCGTGCGTCGGCCGAGCGGTGGCGGCGCGGGGAGCCCGCGGGGCTGCTGGACGGGGTGCCGGTCACGGTGAAGGACATCCTGCTGATGCGGGGCGCGCCCACCCTGAAAGGCTCCAAAACCATTTCGGAGCAAGGGACTTGGGACGAGGACGCGCCGTCCGTCGCCCGCCTGCGCGCGCACGGTGCCGTCTTCGTCGGCAAGACCACCACCCCCGAGTTCGGCTGGAAGGCCGTCACCGACTCGCCCCTGACCGGGGTCACCCGGCATCCGCTGGACCCGACGCGCACGGCGGGCGGGTCCAGCGGCGGCGCCGCGGCGGCCGTGGCGCTCGGCGCGGGCCCGCTGGCGCTCGGCACCGACGGCGGCGGAAGCGTCCGTATCCCGGCGTCCTTCTGCGGGATCTTCGCGCTGAAGCCGACCTACGGCCGGGTGCCGCTGTATCCCGCGAGCGCGTTCGGGACGCTCGCGCACGTGGGCCCGATGACCCGGGACGTCGCCGACGCGGCGCTGCTGCTCGACGTCATCGGGGCGCCGGACTCCCGGGACTGGTCGGCGCTGGGCCCCGCGTCCGGATCGTTCCTGGACGGGCTGACCGGGGGCGTGCGCGGGCTGCGGGTGGCGTACTCGCCCACGCTCGGCGGCCAGGTGGCGGTGCGTCCGGCGGTGGCCTCGGCGGTGCGGGGGGCGGTGGAGCGGCTCGCGGGGCTCGGCGCGTACGTCGAGGAGGCCGACCCCGATGTCACCGATCCGGTGGACGCCTTCCACACCCTGTGGTTCTGCGGTGCCGCCCGGGTCACCCGGCGTCTCGGCCCTGACCAGCGGGAGCTGCTCGACCCCGGTCTGCGCGAGATCGCCGCACTCGGCGCCCGCCGCAACGCCCTGGACTATCTGGCCGCCGTCGACGTCCGGGCGGAACTCGGCCGCCGGATGGGCCGCTTCCACGACTCCTACGACCTGCTGGTCACCCCCACCCTGCCGATCACCGCGTTCGAGGCCGGCGCCGAGGTGCCCAAGGGCTCCGGGCACCGCCGCTGGACGGGGTGGACGCCCTTCACGTACCCCTTCAACATGACCCAGCAGCCGGCCGCCACCGTCCCCGTCGGCACCGACGGGGACGGACTGCCGGTCGGTCTCCAGCTGGTGGCCGCCCGGCACCGGGACGATCTGGTGCTGCGGGCGGCGCACGCGCTCATGTCCGGCGGAAGCTGAGCGTCTCCCCCGCCGCGCCCGAGCGCCAGAGGTCGTTGCAGGCGTCCGCCATCTGGGGCAGACCCGCCACGATCTGGCCCCAGACGATGCCGGGCACCCAGCCCACATCGCCGTTGAGCAGCAGGTTGTTGCGTTCGTAGAACAGGGCGAGGTCGACCAGGGTGGTGCCGGGGCGGACCTCGCGGTCGTAGCCGTAGGCCTTGGTGCCCAGCTCCGCGCCCGCGAAGGCGAAGTAGCACAGGTCGCCGGGGATGGGGGTGACGGTCGGGTTCTCCAAGGGCGGCTCGGTGTCCGCGAAGGGCGGGAAGAGGGCGTAGATCTCGTTGCGGGCGTATTTGGCGTGGTAGACGTCCCCGCTGAGCGGGAGGGCGTCCCAGACGGCCGCGCAGGTGATCGGTGCGCGGTCGTCCAGGAGTTTCGCCGTGCAGTGGATGTCCCGCTTCAGGAGCGAGACCTCGATGAACCGATCAGTCATACGAACAGGGTGCATACATCGCATGCGCTCGGGTAGCCGCGCCGCCATGGCTCCACCACTCGAACATGGCGAACACACATCTGGACCCACCCGCCGAACGCTGCTCGCGGGGGTGGCGGCGCTCGGTGCGCTGGGCGCGGCAGGCTGCTCACGGGTCGCCACGGCGTCCACGGAGGACGGCGGTGACCTGCTGGAACGGCTGCGCGCCGCGGGTGTCGTGCGGCTGGGCATCGCAGGTGAGATTCCGTTCGGCTACATCGACCGCGACGGTGAGCTGACCGGCGAGGCGCCCGAACTGGCCAAGGTGATCTTCAAGCGGCTCGGGGTGGACCGGGTGCAGCCCGTGCCGACCGAGTTCGGCTCGCTGATCCCCGGGCTCAACTCGCAGCAGTTCGATGTGGTCGCGGCCGGGATGTACGTCAATCCCGAGCGCTGCGAGCAGGTCATCTTCTCCGATCCCGACTACCAGATGCTCGACTCCTTCATCGTCCGCAAGGGCAATCCGAAGGGTCTGCACACCTACCGGGACGTGGTGGAGAAGAAGGCGAAGTTCGCCACCGGAACCGGTTACGCGGAGATCCAGTACGCGGTCGAGGCCGGGTACGAGGAGAGCGACATCCTCATCGTCCCGGACCAGGTCGCCGGGCTGAACGCCGTGGAGGCGGGGCGGGTCGACGTGTTCGCCGGGACCGCGCTGACCACCCGCGAGGTGGTGAAGAAGTCGAGCAAGGCGGAGGCGACCAAGGCCTTCAAGCCCATCGTCGGCGGCAAACCCCATGTGGACGGCGGCGCGTTCGCCTTCCGGCCCACCGAGACCAGGCTGCGGGACGCCTTCAACGTGGAGCTGCACAAGCTGAAGAAGAGCGGCGAACTGCTGCGCATCCTCAGGCCGTTCGGCTTCACCGAGGCGGAGATGACCGACCTGACCGCGAAGGAGCTGTGCGGCGGATGACGTCGGGACTCTGGGAACTCGTACTCAAGGGCGTCTGGGTCACCGTCCAGCTGCTGTTCCTCAGCGCGCTGCTGGCCACGGCCGTCTCGTTCGTGGTCGGCATCGCCCGCACCCACCGGCTGTGGATCGTCCGCTTCCTCGCGGGCTTCTACACCGAGGTGTTCCGCGGGACCTCCGCGCTCGTGATGATCTTCTGGGTGTTCTTCGTGCTGCCCACGGCCTTCGGCTGGCAGCTGGTGCCGATGTGGGCCGGCACGCTGGCGCTCGGCCTGACGTACGGCGCGTACGGCTCGGAGATCGTGCGCGGCGCCCTGACCGCGGTGGATCCGGCGCAGCAGGAGGGCGGTATCGCCCTCAGCTTCACGCCCTGGCAGCGGATGCGGCTGATCCTGCTGCCGCAGGCGGTGCCGGAGATGATCCCGCCCTTCTCCAACCTGCTGATCGAGCTGCTCAAGGGCACCGCACTGGTGTCGGTCATGGGCATGGGCGATCTGGCGTTCAGCGGCAACCTGGTACGGCTCGCGCTCCAGGAGAGCGCCGAGATCTACACCTACCTGCTGTTCATCTACTTCGTGATCGCCTTCCTGCTCACCCGGGTGATGCGGGGTCTGGAGAAGCAGCTGAAGGCCGGTGTCGGCAAGCAGCCGGAGAAGCGGGTCGTCGTGCCCGAGCCGGTCGGGGGTGGTCTGTGATGACCTGGGACTGGAACGCCGTGAGCGACTTCATGCCGCACTTCTGGGACGGGCTGTGGGTCACCCTCCAGGCCCTCGCCCTCGGTTCGCTGATCTCCTTCGCCCTCGGGCTGGTGTGGGCGCTGCTGATGCGCGCGCCCAGCCGCTGGGTGCGCTGGCCGGTCGGGGCGGTCACCGAGTTCATCCGCAACACCCCGCTGCTGGTGCAGCTGTTCTTCCTCTTCTACGTGCTGCCCGAGTGGGGCCTGACCTTCTCGGCGCTGATCACCGGTGTGGTCGGCATCGGGCTGCACTACTCCACGTACACGATGCAGGTCTACCGGGCCGGCATCGAGGCGGTGCCGGTCGGCCAGTGGGAGGCCGCGACGGCGCTGAACCTGCCGCTCACCCGGACGTGGACCGCGGTGATCCTGCCGCAGGCGATCCGGCGGGTCGTGCCGGCGCTCGGCAACTACGTGATCTCCATGCTCAAGGACACGCCGCTGCTGATGGCGATCACCGTCCTCGACATGCTCGGCCAGGCGCGGCTGTTCGCCCAGGAGCAGTTCCAGTTCACCGAGCCGCTGACGGTGATCGGTGTGGCCTTCATCGTCATTTCCTATCTGGCCTCCCTTCTTCTGCGAGCCCTGGAGCGACGCCTTGTCCACTGACATCCAGCCCGGCCCCGACATGAACCCCGCCGACCGGCGCGCGAACGGCGAGCTGATCCGGCTGGAGCAGGTCACCAAGCGGTTCGGCGACAACACCGTCCTCGACCACCTCGACTTCTCCGTCCAGGCGGGCAAGCACGTCACGCTGATCGGCCCCTCCGGCTCGGGCAAGACCACGATCCTGCGGCTGCTGATGACGCTGACCAAGCCCGACGAGGGCACGATCACCGTGGACGGGCAGCGGCTGTTCCCGGCGCCCGAGAAGCAGGTGCGCGAGGTCCGCAAGAAGATCGGGATGGTGTTCCAGCAGTTCAACCTGTTCCCGAACATGACGGTCCTGAGGAACATCACCGAGGCCCCGGTGACCGTGCTCGGCATGTCCAAGGACGCGGCCGAGGAGCGGGCCCGGGACCTGCTGGAGCTGGTCGGCCTCACCGAGCACCTGGACAAGCGCCCCGGGCAGCTCTCCGGCGGCCAGCAGCAGCGGGTGGCGATCGCCCGGGCGCTGGCGATGCGTCCGCGGGTGCTGCTGCTGGACGAGGTGACCTCGGCGCTGGACCCGGAGCTGGTTGCGGGCGTCCTCGATGTGCTCAGGGACATCGCCCGGTCCACCGACATCACGATGCTCTGTGTGACCCATGAGATGAACTTCGCCCGGGACATCTCGGACCAGGTGCTGATGTTCGACTCCGGGCGGGTCATCGAGGCCGGCGCCCCGGAGAAGATCTTCAGCGACCCCGAGCACGACCGGACCCGGGAGTTTCTCGGCGCGGTGCTGTGACGCGGCGGGCCAGGTGATGGCGGTGTCATATGCCAGGGGGTTATCGCCGCAGTTGAGGGCGTCGGATTCTCGTCAACAAGCGCTCACTACAGGCCCCTTGGCGGCTATCGTGGAGATTGCCTGACCGGAATCCGGCCTCACACAGCTAGCGCAGGGGGAAACACCGTGGCGCTGAAGCACGAGCCGACCGCGCCGTACCACTCGGCCCAGGACGCGTTGCGCGTCCTGGAGACCGTGGCACGGCACACCACCGGAATCACCGACACCGAACTCGCCCGGCACACCACCCTCAGCCCCGAGCGCCTGCCCAGCCTCCTGAGGATGCTGCGCCGCGAGGGGTACGTCGAGCAGACCACGGACGGCGCCTATGTCACCGGCGAGGCGCTGGCCCGGCTGGGCTCGGCGCACGACCGGGAGGCGGCCCTGCGCGAGAAGCTCCAGCGGACGCTGGACCGGCTGCGTGACTCGGTCGGCGCGGCGGTGTACATCAGCCGGTACGTCGACGGTGAGGTGAAGGTCACCCAGTACGCCGAGAGCCCGGCCGCTCCCGCGGTGAACGAGTGGGTGGACTTCCGCTTCTCCGCCCACGCGACGGCGGTCGGCAAGAGCCTGCTGACCCAGCTCGACCACAACGGCCGGCGGGACCATCTCTCGCGGCACAAGATGGCCCGGCTCACCTCGCGCACGATCACCAGTGACAAGCTCCTGCTGTCTCGGCTCGCGGCCCAGCCGCCGACGGTTCCCGTGCTGGATCTGCAGGAGTACGCGGTGGGCACGGTGTGCGCCGCGGTGCCGATCACGGCGGGGGCGTCGGTGGGGTGCCTGGCGGTGTCGCTGCCGCTGGAGCACGCGCACCGGCTGCGGCAGGCGGCGGACGCGCTGAACCGGAACGCGGCGCCGGTGCTGTTGTCTTTGGCGATCTAGCTCGTCTCTCGTCCGCGGGCCGTGGGGGCGGTGGGCCGGCCTGCCCGTGGTTCGAAGCACCCCCTCGGACCAGGTACTATTTTCTTCGTCGCCAGCCGCGAGACACCAAAACAAGCGGTTGGCGTGAGTCATGCGCCGCTAGCTCAGTTGGTTAGAGCAGCTGACTCTTAATCAGCGGGTCCGGGGTTCGAGTCCCTGGCGGCGCACAGACAGTGAAGGCCCCTCGCAAGCAGCGGGGGGCCTTCATCCATTGGCCCCGGACCACCTCGGTGCCGCCAGGGCGGCTGGGGGTCCGGGGGTCACCCCCCGGAAGATGCAGCATCAGCGGGTCCGGGGTTCGAGTCCCTGGCGGCGCACAGACAGTGAAGGCCCCTCGCAAGCAGCGGGGGGCCTTCATCCATTGGCCCCGGACCACCTCGGTGCCGCGAGGGCGGCTGGGGGTCCGGGGGTCACCCCCCGGAAGATGCAGCATCAGCGGGTCCGGGGTTCGAGTCCCTGGCGGCGCACAGACGGTGAAGGCCCCTCGCGAGCAGCGGGGGGCCTTCGCTTTGTCAGGGGCTCGGGGAGACGAGGGGGCCTTTCGTGTCCTCCGGGGTGAGGGGGCGGTACGTGGGTGTGCCTGGGGGGCGCCACCACACCGGGTCCGGGGAGTGGAGGCCCTCGTTTCTGAGCTGGGCTCGGTGGATCTTGTTCGTCGCTGTGACCGGCATCCGGCCCATGACCCGCACGAAACGGGGCGCCATCTTCGTGCCCAGGTCCGGTTGGGCCAGCAGGAACTCCGCGAACCCCAGCGGGTCGAAGTCCCCGGCGACGGCCGCCATCACCTGGTCCCCGGTCACCGGGTCCGGCACCGCGTACACGGCGACGGCGCGGGCGCCCTCGTACCGGGCGAGGATGTTCTCGATCATCGCGGCGGCCAGGTTCTCCCCGTCGACCCGCAGCCGGTCGTCGGTGCGCCCGGCGAACCAGAGGTAGCCGTCCGCGTCCCGGCAGAAGAGGTCGCCGGTCCAGTACGCCCCGTCCCGCCGCCGCTCCGCCTCCGCCGCCGGATTGCGCCAGTACCCCTCGAAGGGGCTCGGCCCCCGGTTCACCAGCTCCCCAATCGCCTCGTCCCCGTTCAGCAGCCGCCCGCCCGCGTCGAACCGCGCCGGCGGCCGCTCCCGGCCCGTCTCCGGATCGAGTACGACGAGCCCGGGCCCCGCCCGCCCCACCGCCCCGGCCGGAGTCCCCGGCGACCACTGCACCGCGGCACCGCCCTCGGAGGACCCGTACCCCTCCACCAGCCGCACCCCGAACCGCCGCTCGAAGGCCACCGCGTCCGCCCTCCCCGCCTCGGTCCCGAAGCCGAGCCGCAGCGGATTGTCGCGGTCGTCGGGGCGCGGCTCGGTGGCGAGGAGGTACTGGACGGCCCGGCCGACGTAGGTGAAGTACGTCGCCCCGTACGTGCGTACGTCCGCCAGGAACCCGGACGCCGAGAACCGCCGCCGCAGCGCCACGCCCGCCCCGGCCGCGAGGGCGGGGGCCCAGTCGGCGATGACGGCGTTGCCGTGGAACATCGGCATGCAGATGTAGTGAACGTCCTCGGGGCCGGTGCCGAACTGTCCGGCCAGCGACCTCCCCGCCGCCGCCAGCCGGCCCTGCGTGCAGATCGCGGCCTTGGGGGCGCCGGTGGAACCGGAGGTGAAGCAGAGCAGCAGCCGGTCGCCCGGGGTGGCGCGGGAGGTGTCGGGACGGGCACCGGCGTACGGCGCGAGCAGGGCGTCGTACTCCTCGGAGCCGGTCAGCAGGATCCGGACGCCGGGCAGGTCGAGGCCCTCGATCAGGGGCAGATGGCCGGGCTCGGTGATCAGGACGCGGCACTCGGTGTGCAGGATGTCCCGGGCCAGCTCCGGGCCTCTGCGGGTGGGGTTGATCCCGGCGACCGCGGCCCGGGCGAGGGCGGCGGCGCCGATCCACAGGGGGTACTCCGGGGTGTTGTCGAGCAGCACTCCGACGTGCGGCTCGGCGCCGGCCGGCAGCAGGTCGGCCAGGAGCGCCGCGCGGGCGGCGGCACCGGCGGCGACCTCGTGGTGGGTCATGACCCGGTCCGCGCACCACAGCCCCGGCCGGTGATCACCCCAGCGCGCCCCTACGAGTTCGGCGGTGCTCGTGGACTCCATGCCCGCGCAGAGTAATTGACGAGCCGTCAGATGAACATGCCCGGAGCCCCCCGAGGACGGTCGGCCGCCCCCGGAGGACCTCGGTGAGGCTCAGAACGTGACGTCCGAGCAGGCGTAGAACGCGTTGTTGGTGTCGGCGACCGTCCACACCGCCAGGATCACGTGCCGTCCGCTGAGCCCGGACGGCAGCCTGCCACTGTGCGAGAGCGTGGACGGTGGCCGCTGGTTGTTGTACGGCACCGTCAGGAACGGTGTGAGGTTGAGGTCGGAGCGGGCCAGATTGTGGTTCTGGTTCCAGCCCGGCTTGGTGATGTAGTACCGGAAGTCGGTCGTGGCGTGCATGGCCGTGAACTGCCAGCGGAAGGTGTAGCTCTGACCGCCGGTCACCTTGGTCGCGGGCCAGGCACCGCCCGAGGGGGTGCGCGGGGCGCTGAGCTGGCCGAAGTGGCCGACCCCGCCGTTGCATATCTGCCCGTCGGCCGGGCCGGAGCCCGGGAAGCCCTTCGGGCCCTCGACGCTCTGCGGCTCCCACTGTATGGAGCCGCAGTTGGTCACGGTGCCGTTCTGGCAGAGCTTCTGCCTGCTGATGGGGAGATCGGTGTAGCCGTGGCCGCTGGCCCCGCCGGACGAGAGCACAAGGGCTCCAGTGGTGGCGAGACCGACCACGGCAGCAGACAACTTGGTCTTTCTGCGCATACTGCCGCTCCTGGGAACGTGGGGGATGTTCAGTGAGCTGTGCAGGGTAGGTCTAGACCAAGTCCGAGAATATTGCCGTTGGTTGGCCATGTCCAGAACAAAGACATGACCACACCCGTCACGGGGCGGATTCCCCCCGCCCGGCGCAGAAGGCGACCGTGAGGTCCTTCACCAGTGCCTTGCGCTCGTAGTCGTCGAGTTCGACGAGCCCCCGCATGGTCAGCCGGGTCACCGTGTCCTCCACCGAGTCCACCACCGAGGTGAGCATCGACGCCCGGTGCTGGGCGTCCAGCGCGGCGATCCGGCGCCGGTGCATGGCGGCGGCCACCTCGGGGGCGTACTCCACCTGGACCGGCTGCACCGAGAACACCTCGACGCCGACGGGCGCCGCGTCGGCCGCGACCAGCCGGGTCAGCGCCTCCCCCGCCGCCTCGCCGCCGCCGCGCCCCGACCCCGGTGCCTCCACCGGGACCCGGGCGAGCGCGGCGGCCACGCACTCCCGCAGATAGGCCTCGTGGTCCTCGACGCCCAGCGTGGCCCGCGCGGTGTCCCGCACCCGCCACACCGCGAGGACCACCACCCGCAGCGCGACCCCGCTCGCGTCGGCCGCCGGCATCGGCTCGCTGCGCCAGTGCCGCAGCCGTACGTCCACCCGGCGGCGCAGCAGCATCGGGTTGACCCACATCAGTCCGGTGCGCCGGACGGTCCCCCGGTAGCGGCCGAACAGACCGAGCACCCAGGCCCGTCCGGTCCGGCCCCGGGCCAGTCCGCCGAAGCCGAACAGGCCGAGGGCACCGGCCCCGGCGTAGGCCGCCCACTGCGCGGGGCCGAGGCTGCCGCCCGCGTACGACGGCAGCCGCAGCGCCTCCAGTACGAGCGGCGGCAGTGCCCCGGCCCACCAGGAGGTGACCGCGCAGCCCGCGAGACCGCAGGCACCGGCCAGCACCCCCACCGCGCCGGGCAGCACCCTGGCGGGCCGCTCGGTCAGGGCCGGGTCCACGTCGGGCACGGTCCGCGCCCTCGTGGCGGCCGGCCGGCGCAGCCGCGGCTGCTCCCCCGTGCCCTGGCGGCGGCTGACGACGGCGGGCTTCAGCGGGACGGACACCGGGGCGGGTTCGTCCCGGAAGAGCAGATGGACGGGGATCTCGGTGGTGGCCTCGTTCTGGATCAGCCGGGCGGTCCTGGGCGGTCCCTCGGACTCCGGTGTCGGTGAAGTGGTCGTGCTCATGCGTGCCTCCAGCCTCCGCGCCAGATGCGTCACAACAGGGGGGTAAAGATCGATTACGCGAACAGCCGCCGCCAGGTCTCCGGCCCCGGGTAGCCGTCCGCCGCGCCGCCCCGCCATCCCTGGGCGCGCTGGAACGCCTCGACGTTCCGCCGGTCCGCCTCGCCCCAGCGCGGTCCGGGACCGGTCGTGTAGTACTTGCCGAACCCTTTCTTCACCAGCTGCTTCCCGAGCAGCGTGACGTAGGTGTTGTCGGCCCCGGGCCGGAATAGCGCCCGCCCCGGATACCCGGGCACCCCGTGCGAGGAGGGCGGCGCGGGCGCACCGGCCGCTCCCGCGGCGATGTCCCTGCCCTGGCCGGTGACCAGCAGGGCCCAGGTCCGCGGCCCCGGCAGCCCGTCCGCGTCCCCGCCGCGCCAGCCCTGCGCCTGCTGGAAGGCCTGCGTGGCCCGCCGGTCGGCGTCCGACCAGCGCGGTCCGGGGCCCGAGGTGTAGTAGCGCCCCGCCCCGCGCCCGACGAGCATGCGGCCCAGCTCGGTGACGTACTTGTTGTTGGCCCCGGGCCCGAAGTAGGCCCGCCCCGGATAGGGCGCCGCCTCCGGTCCGGCGGTCTCCGGCACCGAGCCCGCCGTACCGCCGGCCAGACCCTTGTAGCGGTAGGGGACATAGCGGCTGGAGTGGCTCCAGTAGGCGTACGGGGTGGCCTGCCTGCGGGCGTGCGGGCGGGTCTCCTCGTAGACGATGTAGGAGGTGTGGGTGTAGTCCGTCCAGCCGCCGAAGAGGACGACGTGGGAGCCCCGCTCGGGATCGGCCGGGTTGTGGAACAGCAGCATGTCGCCGGGCTGGAGGTCCTCCTTCGCGATGCGCACGCCGTACTGGTCGAGGGTGCCGGTCCACTCGTTGCCGGGCAGGCTCCAGGCCATCGAGACGAACCCCGAGCAGTCCTGCCGGTACCCGTCCGACCAGTACTGGGACATGCTGTACGGCACCTTCGCCGCGACCCACTGCTTGGCCCGCCGGATGATCTCCGCGCGGGTGGTGCCGGGCGCCGCCGAAGGCTTCCCCGGGGCCCCGCCGGGGCCGTGCAGGGGGGCCTTGCTCCCCTGCGGGGTGTCGGGCTCGTCGGCCGCCGGAAGGCTCGGCCGACCGGGCGCCTGCGGGGCCGCGAGCGCCGGTACGGCGTGCCCGGCGCCGAGCGCCGCCGCGGCGGCCGCCACGATCACCGTCCGGTGGGCCGGATGGGCGCCCCCGCGGCCGGCCGCGGAGTGCGGCAGGACACGGCGCCAGTGAACGCATCCGGGGCACTCGCAGTCGTTCGGGGGATCGAATTCCTCGAAGACCGGAGTCCCCATGCGATGACCCTCACATTCCGGATGGAAATGTCCGCGTGTGTACACATTCGTCAGTTTCGCAACCGTCTTCCGGGCGCGCATGTTGACGGTCCGAATGATGTACGGCCCGGGGCCCGGCCGGGGCCGTCCGGAGCACCCTCCCAGGTCGGGTAGAGTTGTCGCGTCAGCAGGCGCCGCTAGCTCAGTTGGTTAGAGCAGCTGACTCTTAATCAGCGGGTCCGGGGTTCGAGTCCCTGGCGGCGCACCGACACAGGAAGCCCCCCGTCGACGCGGGGGGCTTCCCGCGTCCCCGGACGCGCACACCGGACACCCAAGACCCCCACAGCCGCCACAATGAACGCGTATGACCGGTAAACACCGCGTTTCGCATCTTGCGATCATGCCGAACGCCGTAGAACCCTTGGTTCTTCAAGCTGCTGCCCGTGTGCGGCAGTTGGGGGGCAAGGAGCCGGTTGCCGTTCTGGCGGGGAGAGGGGCCCCGTTCACGACCGGATGCCGAGGGGGGCATCATGCAACCGGAAGGTCGCGTTTCCATGTCTATGAAGTGGAAGATGTGGTGACGGTGACCCGCCACTGATACGTCTGTGAAGGTCGAGGGGGACCGACACCGACGAAGGAACCGACAGACACGCGGTCGACCTGCGTGTGGGGGGATGACTCATGACGTCGACGCCGACGGGCGCCCGGCAGAACTCCGACCCGTCCCAGACCACTCAGCTCAGAGTGCCGACTCATCGGACCGGGTCGTTCCGGCGCATCAAGAAGACGCTGCCGAAATACGACTACGAGCACTACAGCCGGCTGGCCGGTCCCCTCACCCAGCCCGATCCGAACAAGCCGTACCGGGTGCAGTACCGCTCGCTGATCTCCCAGGAGCCGCACCGCATACGGGTGGCCCTGATGCTCGCCGCGGCGCCGCTGCTCTCGCTGGTGCTGCTGGCCTGGCTGCTGCAGCCCGGGCACTGGACCGAACGCGACTATCCGGCCTATGACTTCCTGCCGGCGCTGGACATGGTGATGCTCGTCTCGATCGGTCTGATCGAGTTCTTCCGGTGCATGAACGTCCTGTCCAACGCGCACGCCACCCTGGTCGCCCGCGACCCGATCCCGGTGGTGCCCGAGACCGGCACCAAGGTCGCCTTCCTCACCTCCTTCGTGCCCGGCAAGGAACCGCTGGAGATGGTGACCAAGACCCTGGAGGCGGCGGTCAAGCTGCGCCACCGGGGCCTGCTGCACGTCTGGCTGCTCGACGAGGGCGACGACCCGGAGGTCAAGGAGGTCTGCGCCCGGCTCGGCGTGCACCACTTCTCCCGCAAGGGCATCGCCAAGTGGAACCAGGCCAAGGGCCCGCACCGCGCCAAGACCAAGCACGGCAACTACAACGCCTGGCTGGACGCGCACGGCGACGACTACGACTTCTTCGCCTCCGTCGACACCGACCACGTGCCGCTCCCGAACTACCTGGAGCGCATGCTCGGCTTCTTCCGGGACCCGAACGTCGGCTTCGTCATCGGCCCGCAGGTCTACGGCAACTACGACAACTTCGTCACCAAGGCCGCCGAGTCCCAGCAGTTCCTCTTCCACGCCCTCATCCAGCGCGCGGGCAACCGCTACGGCTCCCCGATGTTCGTGGGGACGTCGAACGCCGTACGGATCAAGGCGCTGCAGCAGATCGGCGGTCTGTACGACTCGATCACCGAGGACATGGCGACCGGCTTCGAGATCCACCGCCACAAGAACCCGGCGACGGGCAAGAAGTGGCGCTCGGTGTACACGCCGGACGTGCTCGCCGTCGGTGAGGGCCCGAGCGCCTGGACGGACTTCTTCACCCAGCAGATGCGCTGGTCGCGAGGGACCTACGAGACGATCCTCAAGCAGTACTGGAAGGGCTGGTACTCGCTGCCGCCGAGCAAGCTCTTCAACTACACGATGATGATCATCTTCTACCCGATGTCCGCCCTGAACTGGATCCTCGCGGCCCTCAGCTGCGCCCTGTTCCTGGGCCTCGGCGCCTCCGGCGTGAACATCGACCCCACCATCTGGCTGATGCTCTACGGCAACGCCTCCGCGCTCCAGATCGGCCTGTACATCTGGAACCGCCGCCACAACGTCTCGCCGCACGAGCCGGAGGGCTCCGGCGGTGTGGCCGGCATGGTGATGTCCGCGCTGTCGGCGCCGCTGTACGCCAAGGCGCTGATGGACTCGGTGCTGCGCCGCAAGAGCAAGTTCGTGGTGACCCCCAAGGGCGACTCGGCCAGCCCCGACCGCTGGTTCGGGACCTTCCGCTACCACTGGTACTTCATCCTGATCTTCGGCGCCTCGATCGCCGCCGGCTTCGTCTACGGGCACGCGCACCCCGCGATGGTCATCTGGGCGACGTTCGCCATGCTGATCACCGCGACCCCGATCTTCGCCTGGCGGCACATGCTGCGGCAGGCGAAGAAGAAGCCGCCGGTCAGCGGGGAGCCGGAGGCGGGCGCCCCGGTGGCGCCGCACCAGGCGCAGCCGCTGCCGGCCCAGCCGGGCGCGCAGCACGACCCGCAGCACAAGCCGAGTTGGGCCGCCTCGCAGGGCGGCGGCACCGACCAGACCATGCAGATCGCCCTGGGTGGACTTGGGGGACGTAAGGAATGAAAGACCAGGCCGGCCGCCGCCGTGTCCGTCGACTCGCGATAGGCACGGCGGTGGTGCTCGCGCTGGCCGGGATGAACGGTCCGTGGCTCTACCGCTTCGGCACCGAGAAATACCACCAGTACCAGATCAACCGACCGGAGTACAAAGCCGACAACGGCCACTGGGAGATCGTCGACTTCCCGGAGGAGTACCGGCAGAACACCATCCACGCGGCGCTGCTGCGCACCGGGAAGGTGCTGCTCGTCGCGGGCTCCGGCAACAACCAGGAGAACTTCGACGCGAAGAAGTTCGACACCCGGATCTGGGACCCGGTCAAGGGCACCATCAAGAAGGTGCCCACCCCGACCGACCTGTTCTGCACCGGCCACACCCAGCTGGCGAACGGCAATCTGCTGATCGCCGGCGGCACCAAGCGGTACGAGAAGCTCAAGGGTGACGTCACCAAGGCCGGCGGCCTGATGATCGTCCACAACGAGAACCCGGACGAGCCGATCACCCTGCCCGCCGGGACCAAGTTCACCGGCAAGGAGAACGGCAAGACGTTCGTCTCCAAGGACCCGGTGCTGGTGCCGCGCGCGAAGAAGGTCTTCGACCAGGCGACCGGCGAGTTCCTGCGCAACGACCCGGGTCTCGGGCGGATCTACGTCGAGGCGCAGAAGAGCGGCTCCAAGTACGAGACCGGCACCGAGGACAACTACCGGGTGCAGGGCCTGTCCGGCACCGACGCGCGGAACACCTACGGCATCGCCCAGAAGCTCGCACTGGACAAGAAGGACTTCCAGGGCATCCGGGACGCCTACGAGTTCGATCCGGTCGCCGAGAAGTACATCAAGGTCGACCCGATGAAGGAGGCCCGCTGGTACCCGACGCTCACCACCCTGAGCGACGGGAAGATCCTCAGCGTCTCCGGGCTCGACGACATCGGGCAGCTGGTGCCGGGCAAGAACGAGGTGTACGACCCCGAGACCCAGAAGTGGACGTACACCGACAAGGTCCGGCAGTTCCCGACGTATCCGGCGCTGTTCCTGATGCAGAACGGCAAGGTCTTCTACTCCGGCTCCAACGCCGGTTACGGGCCGGACGACGTCGGGCGTGACCCCGGCGTCTGGGACGTGGAGACCAACAAGTTCACCAAGGTTCCCGGGCTGAGCGACCCCGACCGGCTGGAGACCTCCGGGACCGTGCTGCTGCCTCCGGCGCAGGACGAGAAGTACATGGTCATCGGCGGTGGCGGGGTCGGCGAGTCCAAGCTGTCCAGTGAGAAGACCCGGATCGTCGACCTGAAGGCGGACAGCCCGAAGTTCGTGGACGGGCCCTCGCTGGAGAAGGGGACGCGCTATCCGTCGGCCTCCGTGCTGCCCGATGACTCGGTGCTGGTGTCGGGCGGTTCGGAGGACTATCGCGGGCGGGGTGACTCCAACATCCTCGAAGCCCGGCTCTACGACCCGTCGAGCAACTCCTTCGATCAGGTCGCGGATCCCCTGGTCGGACGGAACTACCACTCCGGTTCCGTGCTGCTGCCCGACGGACGCGTGATGTTCTTCGGCTCGGACTCGCTCTACGCCGACAAGGCGAACACCAAGCCGGGCAAGTTCGAGCAGCGGATCGAGATCTACACGCCGCCGTATCTGTACCAGGGCTCGCGGCCGTCGCTGTCCAAGGGGACGGAGACCATCGAGCACGGCGAGTCCGGGACGTTCACCTCGCAGCACGCCTCCTCCATCAAGAAGGTGCGGCTGATCCGGCCGAGCGCGGCCACGCATGTGACGGACGTGGACCAGCGGTCGATCGCGCTGGACTTCACGACGGAGGGGAACAAGGTGACGGTGACGATGCCGGAGAACAAGAACCTTGTTCAGGCCGGGTGGTACATGCTGTTCGTCGTGGACGACCAGGGAGTGCCGTCCGAGGCGCAATGGGTTCGGGTGCCATAGCGCCGTCGGCGGCTTCGGGGCGTGTGGGGGCTGCTCGCGCAGTTCCCCGCGCCCCTAGGGCGTGGTCGCCTTGGCCAGTTCCAGGGCGTACTCCGGCCACCACTCGCCGGCCTTCGGGCCGCCCTTGCACTCGCCGTCCGACTCCCCCGGGCGCTTGACCCAGACGTAGGCGTCGACCAGCGGGTCGGCCGTCTTGGTCGTCGGGGTCTCGCCCAGGGCGCGGCCGGGCGGGTTGCACCAGCGCTCCGCCGGGTCGCCCTCCTCGTAGGGGCCGTTGCCGTTGCGGCTGGTGTCGATGACGAAGGGCTTGTTGCCCGCCTTCGCCGAGAGGGTCTTGCCGTAGGCGATGGAGTCCTCGGTGGTGTAGAAGTTCGAGACGTTGACCGAGAAGCCGTCCGCCTTGGCGATGCCGGCCCAGTTCAGCGGCTCGAAGATCTGGTCCGGGTTGCCCCAGCCCGCGTTGCCCGCGTCGAGGTACACCTTGGTGTTCTTCAGCGACTTCAGCTTCTCGATCGCGCCCTTGAGGAGGTCGTAGCGCTCCTCGTGGAACTCGTCCGGGGTGCAGCCGTCCACCAGGTGCAGGACCGCGTCCGGTTCGAGGACGACCGTGGCCGAGCGGTCGCCGATGCCCTGGGCGACCCCGTCGATCCACTCGCGGTAGGCGTTGCCGTCGGCGGCGCCGCCCTGTGAGTACTGGCCGCAGTCGCGGTGCGGGATGTTGTAGAGGACCAGCAGGGCCGTGCGGCCCGCCTTGTCCGCGGCCTCGGTGTAGCCGCGGGCGTCGTCCTCCGGGGTCTCCGGGCCGATCCACTCGCCGGTCGGCTGCTCGGCGATCTTGCGGATCTGCTCGGCGTCGGCCTTCTTGCCCGCCTTCTCGTAGGCGGCCACCTGCTGGGCCGCGTTGCCCTGCGGATTGACCCAGAACGGGTCGATGTCCTTGGGCTGCTGGGTGATGCCGGCGCCGGCGTTCTCCGGCTCGTCACCCCCGTCGTCCGAGGAAGAACAGCCCGCGATCAGCAGTGCCGCCCCCAGCACCACCGCGGACGCCCCCCTGCGGGCCCCCCTGCTGCCGTACATCCACTCCCCCTTGGGTGCACTCATCCAAGCCTCAATCCTGACACACGCATCCCGAAGCACACGAGGTCGGCCCCTGGGCCGGGGCCTGCTTCCGTTCTACAGTCGTACCGGACGGCCCCGGCCCCCGCCCGGCCTGGCGCCTCCCTCTCATGACCCTTCGAGCCTCCCGCGCTGCCTTCGGGTTTCTCCCGCAGCCCGAGCGTGCGCGGTCGAGGACCAGCCCGGTCGGCGGCTTCCCGGGGAGCGGGTCGTCGACCGGGCCGGGTGCGCGTCACAGGCCCGTGCCCGTGAGATACGCCGACACCACCACGTTCGCCGTGTAGCTGCGGCTCGCCCGGTCGAAGGTGCCGCCACAGGTGATGAGCCGGAGTTCGGCGCGGCCGGGGTCGCGGGGCCCGTAGGCCTGGCGGGCGTCGAAGAGCTCACGGGTGACGACCTGGACGTCGTCGACGGTGAACTCGGCGACCCGCCCGTCGTCGCGGATGACCCGGACCGTCGCGCCGGGCTTGAGCGCGCTGATCTTGTAGAAGACGGCGGGCCGGGTCTCGGTGTCCACGTGCCCCACCATCAGGGCCGTCCCGCGGGCGCCGGGTGCCGCGCCGGCCGCGTACCAGCCGACGACGCCGGGCTGCTCGAAGGGCGGCGGGTCGACGGCGCCCTGCGGATCCAGGCCGCGGGCGACCACGGGTGCCTGCACGCCGAGGCCGGGTATGTCCAGGCGCTGGGGATGCGCCGGGCCCAGCGGTCCGGCGGGGGGCGGCAGGTCGACGTCGGGCGGGCGGCCGACCGCGGCCATGTCGCCGGTGGTGGGCGCGGACGCCCCGTGCCGTACGTCGGTGACGTCCCGTCCCCACAGCCACAGCCCGAGCAGCAGCACGGCCCAGGCCAGGCCCGTCAGCAGCCGGCCGGAGAGCCGGGAGCGGTGTTCGTCGGACATGGTCAGTCCGTCCCGCGGCTCCGGCGGGCGCTTCTGAGCGCCACGGCCGTCGCCGCGACCGAGGCGAGGACGAGGCCGGTCACCGCGTGGCCGATGCCCGGTCCGGCCGTCCTGGTCTCCCCGGCGGCGACCTGGACCGCCGCACCGCCGCCGCCCGCCTTGACGGGGGCGATCGGGGAGGCGGGCGCCTTGGGCGTGTTCCCCACCGGGAGCTCGACCGTGTGCCGGGCATCCCCGCAGGTGACGGTGATGTCGTAGGAGCCGACCCGCAGCGAGGACCGGATGCGGCTCTCGCCGACGAGGACGCCCTCGGAGCCGGTGACGGCCAGCTTGACGTCGGTGACGAACGCGGCCGAGAAGGCGCTCGCCGTCCGTTCGGCGCAGCCCGTCATCCGCAGCGCGACCTCGGCGCCCGGGACGGGAGAGGCCGGATTCACCGAGATGCCACCTCCGTCCGCCGCGTACGCCGCCGGGGTGAGCGCCGCGGCGACCACCGCGGTAGCCGCACAGAGAGTGACTTTGAATGTGCCCATCGTGAACCTCCAGATACCTGGAGAGTCCCCCTGGGTGCCGGACCCCGCATCCTCAGGGGGGTCCGGCTGCTCCGAACGGGTCGTATTCGGGCGGAAGCGGGTTTCAGATCCGGTCGACCAGGTCCGCGATGGAGTCGACGACCTGGGAGGGGCGGTACGGGAAGTTCTCCACCTGCGCGGTCCCGGTCAGCCCGGTCAGCACCAGGAACGTCTGCATCCCGGCCTCGATGCCGGCCAGTACGTCGGTGTCCATCCGGTCGCCGATCATGGCGCTGGACTCGGAGTGGGCGCCGATGGCGTTCAGGCCGGTGCGCATCATCAGGGGGTTCGGCTTGCCCGCGAAGTAGGGCTGCTTGCCGGTCGCCTTGGTGATCAGGGCGGCCACGGCGCCGGTCGCGGGCAGCGGGCCCTCGGTGGACGGACCCGTCTCGTCGGGGTTGGTGCAGATGAACCGGGCGCCGCCGTTGATCAGACGGACCGCCTTGGTCATGGCCTCGAAGGAGTACGTCCGGGTCTCCCCCAGGACGACGTAGTCCGGCTCGTGGTCGGTGAGGATGTAGCCGATGTCGTGCAGTGCCGTGGTCAGGCCCGCCTCGCCGATGACGTACGCGGAGCCGCCGGGCCGCTGGTCGTCCAGGAACTGGGCGGTGGCCAGCGCCGAGGTCCAGATGGACTCGATCGGCACCTCCAGGCCCATGCGGCGCAGCCGGGCGTGCAGGTCGCGCGGGGTGTACATGGAGTTGTTGGTCAGCACCAGGAAGGGCTTGCCGGACTCGCGCAGCTTCTTCAGGAAGGCGTCGGCGCCGGGGATCGGTACGCCCTCGTGGATCAGCACCCCGTCCATGTCGGTGAGCCATGACTCGATGGGCTTGCGGTCTGCCATGTGCGGAACTCCTGGCGTACGTACGGGATGAGCGGAGGGCGCCGGAACCACGGCGTACCGACGCCCTCAGCCTAATCAGGAAGTGCTGACCTTGACCCCGTCGATCACCCAGTACCAGTTGTTGGACCCGGTGTAGCGGAAGCGGAAGCTCACGGTGGTGGCTCCGGCCGGGACCGGTACGGACAGGGACTGCGGCTGGGAGACGACGTCGGAGGTGTAGCTCCTGACGGCGGTGGGGGTGCCGCCGTTGAAGGAGGCGAGGATCTGGGCGGTCTGGGCGCCTTCCTGACGGTAGAAGGTGACGAAGTCCAGGCGGACCGTGCTCTTGCCGGTGACGTTGTGGGCGGGCGTCACCAGGGTGCTGTCGAAGGTGCCGGAGAAGGTCTTGTCCGCCCATTCGTCGGAGTCGGCGACGGCGAAGACGCCGCGGGCGCGGACGTTGAGCTCCCGGGACTGGTCGCGCTGGGTGCGGGACCAGAACTCGTCGGTGGCGAAGGACCAGCCGCGCCACTCGGTGATCCCGCCGGTGCCCATGGCGCTGTTGATGACGGACCAGCCGCTGGGCGGGGTGCGGGTGTAGCCGAGGACGCTCTGGGGGATGCCCGTCTCGTCGGTGCGGGCGGACAGAGGGAGCGCGTCGAAGGGGTCGGTGGAGCGTTCCTGGATCGGCTTGCCGTCCAGGCCCCAGGAGGGGTCGACGGGGATGCCGAGCTGCTGGAACACGGTGGGGACGACGTCCACGAGCCGGGTGTCCAGGGGGCGGGCCCCGGCCGCGATACCGGGGCCGGTGGCCAGGACGAAGGTGCGGCGCTCCTCGATGGCGGAGCCGCCGTGGCCGCCTGCGTCCAGGTGGCCGTGGTCGGTGGTGACGATGACGGTCCAGCGCTCGGTGGAGTGGCTGGGCCTGGCCTTGATCGCGGCGCGGAGTCTGCCGAGGTAGGCGTCCTGTACGGCGATCTGGTCCAGGTACGCCTGGCTGCCGGCGCCGGAGTTGTGGCCGACGATGTCGGACTGGCCGAAGTAGACGAAGAGGACGTCGGGGTTCTGGTCGCGCAGGAGGGCCTCGGCCTCGGCGGCGATGGTGGCGTCGTGGCCGGTGTATCCGTCGGCGTCGCCGTCGAGGACGAGCTTGGCGTCGGCGCCGGGGGTGACGGTGCCCTGGGTGTCGAGGGGCTTCCAGTCGACGGCGGCGTAGGTGGACAGCTCGGGCCGGAGCTGGGCGAGGCGGGCGAGGAAGCCGGGGTACTGGCCGTACTTCTTGCCGGTGAAGGTGTTGTCCTTGACTCCGTGCTTGTCGGGCCAGACGCCGGTGGCGATGGTCGACCAGCCGGGGCCGGAGGAGGTGGCGGCCATGGGGTTGGCGTAGAGCAGCGAGGTGCCGAAGGTGCCCTCGCTCATCATGGCCTTCAGGTGCGGGGCGTCGGCGGCGGCGATCCGGTCGTGGCGCAGACCGTCCATGCCGATGACGAGGATCTTGTCCTTGCTGGTGCCGTTGGGCAGCACCGGGACGGCGTGCGCGGGGGCGGCCCCGAGGGCGAGGGCCGCGGCGGTGGTCGTGGTGGCGGTGAGCACGGTGCGGCGGGTCGGGTGTGACGTCATGAGAGGCTCCGGGGTCGAACGGGGGTGGAGGTGCCGTTGGTGCCGGGTGACCGGGGGTCGGGGTGCCGTGGGGTGGGTGCGTTCGCCCGCGCTTGCGGGGTGCCGCCGCGCCCACCCGTGCCGCCCCAGCGGCACGACTGCCCGCAGCTACGCGGGCAGGGGCGCCGCCGGACGGCTCTCAGCTGCCGGTTGCCGACTTCCAGTTGTCGACGTGCTCGGTGAGGTTCTTCTCGATGGCGTCCCAGTCCGGCTCGAAGATCTCGACGTCCTTGACGATGTTCGTCAGGGCGATCGCGTCGGCGTCGGCCGCCTCGATGTCCTGGCGGGCGGTGAAGCCGCCGCCGATCTCGCTGACCTGCTGCTGTGCCGTCCGGCTGAGCATGTAGTCGAGAAGCTTCTTGCCGTTCTCCGTATGCGGGGCGTCCGTCACCAGACCGGCGGCGTACGGCAGCGCGAACGTCGTCGGCCTGCCGCCCTCCCGCGCGGGGAACCAGATCCCGAGGTTGGGCATGTCCTTGGACTGGGCGTAGTTCATCTGCACATCGCCGTTGGCGACCAGCAGCTCGCCCTTGTCGACCTTGGGTGCGAGCTTGCCGGTGGAGGCGGACGGGCCGACGTTGTTGGACTGCAGCTCGCCGAGGTACTCCAGCGCGGCCTCCTCGCCGCCGAAGTCGTGCATCGCCTTGATGAGGACGGCGGTTCCGTCACCGGCCACGCCCGGGGTGGAGTACTGGAGCTTGTTCTTGTACTTGGGGTCCAGCAGCTCCTCCCACGTGGTGGGGGCCTGCGCCAGTTCCTTCGTGTTGTAGATGAACCCGAAGTAGTTGTTGACGACGGAGGTCCACGTCCCGTCGGCGGACTTGTCGGCGCCGCTCACCTGGTCGGCGCCCTTGGGGACGTACGTCTGCAGCAGCCCCTTGCCGTCGGCCTGCTGGATGAACGGCGGCAGGGTGACGAGGACGTCGGCCTGCGGGTTGCTCTTCTCGCGGACGGCGCGCTGCACCATCTCGCCGGAGCCGCCCTCGACGTACTCGACCGTGATCCCGGTCTCCTTCTCGAAGTCCGCGAAGATCCGGTCGTACCAGCCGTCGCCGTTCTCCCCCTTGAGGCCGTCCGCGCTGTAGACGGTGACGACCTTCTCGTCGGAGGCGGCGGAGCTGCCGCCGCAGGCGGACAGCGCCGGGGTGGCGACCAGCGCGAGCGCTACGGCGAGCGTGCTGCGGTTTCTGGGCATGGCGAGGTGAACTCCCAACAGGTAAGGGGGGTGTCGGTCAGCGGTAGGAGGCTTTGGTGCGCACGCGGGAGACGGCGAACAGCACGAGCAGCGTCGCCGTCATCAGGACCACGGCGATCGCGGACCCGGTGAACAGGGCACCGCGGTCGGTGGCCGCGTAGATCAGGACCGGAAGCGGGGTCCAGTCGGGCGGGTAGAGCATCATCGTGGCGCTCAGTTCGCCCATGGACAGGGCGAAGCAGAGGCCGGCCGCGGCGGACAGGGAGGGCAGCAGCAGGGGCAGCTTCACCCGCCACAGCACGGCGGAGGGGCGCGCTCCGAGCGAGGCGGCGGCCTGCTCGTAGGCGGGGTCGAGGCGGGTCAGCGCGGCGGACACCGACTGGTGGGCGAAGGCGGTGACCAGCACGGTGTGCGCGACGATCACGATCCACCGGGTGCCGTTGAGCAGCATCGGCGGCTGCGAGAAGGCGACCAGCACGGCGAGCCCGACGACCACGGAGGGCACCGCGAGCGGGAGCACGAACAGCGCGTCGAGCACCCGCCGTCCGCGCCTGCCGAGGGCCTGGGCGGTGAGGGCTGCCCAGGTCCCGGTGGCGAGGGCGAGCAGGCTCGCGCCGGCCGCGGTGACCAGGCTGGTGGTGAGCGCCTGAAGGGCCTCGCCGCGGGTGGCGGCCGCGTAGTGCTCGGTGGTGAAGCCGGACGGCAGCACGCTGGACCAGTGGGTGGCGAAGGAGGCGCCGAGGACCACCAGCAGCGGCAGCGCGAACAGGGGCAGGAACAGCAGGAGGAAGAGGGCCCATACGGTCCACTTGGCCCCGCGGTTATGCACCAGCACGACGGCTCACCACCCGGTACAGGCCGTACAGGCCCACGGAGATCAGGACGTTGACGACGGCGACCACGCAGGCGCCCGGGTAGTCGGACTCCAGGATCGCCTTGCTGTAGACGAGGGTGGGCAGCGTGGTGACGCCCTTGGCGCCGGTGAAGAGCACGATGCCGAACTCGTTGAGGCACAGGACGAGGACCAGGCTGCCGCCGGCCGCGAGGGCGGGCAGCGCCTCGGGCAGGATGATCCGACGGATGATCCTCGGCGCCCGGGCGCCCAGTGAACCGGCCGCCTCCAGCTGCGCGGTGTCGAGCTGGGCGAAGGCCGCGAGCAGGGGCCGCATCACGAACGGCGTGAAGTAGGTGATCTCGGCGAGCAGGACGCCCCAGGGTGTGGTGAGGAACTGGAAGGGCCCGTCGGCGGCCCCGGTGACGTCCGTCCACAGTCCGTTGGCCATGCCGACCGTGCCGTACACGAACAGCAGGGCGAGCGTGATCAGGAAGGACGGGAAGGAGAGGAAGACGTCGATGAACCGGGCCACCGCCCGTGCGCCGGGGAAGGGCACGAAGGCGATGACCAGCGCCAGGGCGAAACCGAGGACCAGGCATCCGGCGGTGGCGGCGAGCGCCAGCCACACGGTGGTCCACAGCGCCTCGCGGAACGCCTCGGAGGCGAAGACGTCGGCGTACGGCTGGAGGGACGTGCCCCCGGTGTCCGGCTTCAGCGACTGCTCGACGACGAGGGCGAGGGGATAGAGGAAGAACAGGGCGAGGAGGGCGACGGGCGGGAGGGCCCACAGGAGCCGTCTAGTCATCGCCGACTCCGGCGGCCAGCAGTACCGCGTCCTCCGGGGAGAAGTGCAGGCTCACCGTGTCGCCGAGGGCGGGCGGGTTCCTCAGTTCCCGCAGGTCCGCCATGACCCGGTGGCCGTCGGTCTCGACGTACAGCCGGTGGGTGGCGCCCCGCCACTGGATCTCCCGTACCGTCCCGGTCAGGCGGTTGGGGCCGTCGCCGACGCCGATCAGGTGCGGCCGTACGCACAGGGTGGCCCGCGCGCCCCGCGCGACGCCCGTGGTGTCGACCTTCAGTTCGGTGCCGGCGAAGGTCACGCCGCCCGGACCCACGGTGACCGGGAGCAGGTTGGCGTTGCCCACGAAGGACGCGGTGAACTCGTTGGCCGGGGCGCGGTACAGCTCCCGGGGGGTGCCGCAGGCCTGGAGGCGTGCCGAGTCCATCACCGCGATCCGGTCGGCCAGGGTGAGCGCCTCGACCTGGTCGTGGGTGACGTACAGGATCGAGACGTCCGGCAGCTCCCGGTGCAGGCGGGCCAGTTCGGCGAGCATGCCGGAGCGCAGCCGGGCGTCGAGGGCGGACAGGGGTTCGTCCAGCAGCAGCACTCCGGGCCGGATGGCGAGGGCCCGCGCGATGGCGACGCGCTGCTGCTGGCCGCCGGAGAGCTCGCGGGGGTAGCGGCGGGCGTAGGCCGCCATGCCGGTCAGCTCCAGGGCCTCGGCGACCCGGGCGCGGATCTCGTCCCGGGCCACCTTGCGGGCCTTCAGTCCGAAGGCCACGTTGTCCTCGACCCGCATGTGCGGGAAGAGGGCGTACTGCTGGACGACCATCCCGATGCCCCGCCGGTGCGGGGGCAGCCCGGTGACGTCACGGTCCCCGAGGAAGACCCGCCCGGCGGCGGGCCGCACGAACCCGGCGACCGCCCGCAGCGCGGTGGTCTTGCCGGATCCGGACGGCCCGAGCAGCGCCATGACCTCGCCGGGGGCGACGGTGAGGTCGAGGGCGTCGAGGACGACCTGGCCGTCGTAGGAGACGGTGACGCCGTCGAAGCGGATACCGCTGCTCATGCGAGCGCTCCCGGCACCTGCGCGACGGAGTCCAGGACCCGGCCCGCGCCGGCCGCCGTGAGCGCGTCCGCGTCATGGGCGCCGGTCAGGACGCCCGCGACCAGGCCCGCGCCCGAGCGGACGCCGCTGAGCATGTCGTAGGAGGTGTCGCCGACGACCGCGACCTGCCGGACGCTGTCCGCGGCGGCCGTGCGGAGGAAGGCGGTGAGGACCATGTCCGGGTACGGCCGTCCGCGGCCCCCGGCGTCGGCCGGGCACAGCGTCAGCGGGACCAGGTCCTGCCAGCCGAGCGCGGCCAGGATGGCGTCCTGGGTGGTGCGGGCGAAGCCGGTGGTCAGCACGACGGTACGGCCCTGGGCGGTGAGTTCCTCGATGGCCTCGCGCGCCCCGGGGACCGGCGCGATCCGGCCGGCGCCGACGAGCCGGGCGTACGCCTCCTCGAAGGCCTGGTTGGCCTGCTGGGCCTTCGCCTCCTCCCCGAACAGATGCCGGAAGACGGAGATCTTGGACTCGCCCATGGTGGCGCGGACGTGGGCCAGCATCGACGCGGGTTCGGCACCGAGGTGCCGGGCCGCCTCTGTGAACGCCTGCTCCACGAGGCCGCCGTCGGCGACGGTGGTGCCGGCCATGTCGAGGACGACGAGTCGGATGTCTTCGGTCATGTCCCTCACCAGCCCAGTTCGTTCGCGGTGGTCTCGGCTATCGCGGGCGAGCAGGTCATGCCGCGCCCGCCGGGCCCGGTGACCAGCCACACCCCGTCGCGCACCTGTTGCCGGTGCACCACCCGGGAGGGGTCGGTGCACTGCGCGTACACGCCCGCCCAGCGGCGGCGGATCTTCGGCAGCGGGCGTCCGAGGAAGGATTCGACGACCTCGACGAGGTGGTCGTAGGGGTCTTCGAGGGTGTCGAAGGCGAACGGGTGCTCGTACTCGTGGGTGTCGCCGATGGTCAGTCCGCCGTCGGCGCGCTGGACCATGAGCAGCTGCATCCGGTGCCGCTCGGCGGTCTCGCTCTGCGGCTGCCCGGAGGCGAGGGC
Source organism: Streptomyces sp. NPDC002779 (assembly GCF_042888685.1). Classification (NCBI taxonomy): domain Bacteria; kingdom Bacillati; phylum Actinomycetota; class Actinomycetes; order Kitasatosporales; family Streptomycetaceae; genus Streptomyces; species Streptomyces sp. NPDC002779. Next base: position 170,871 of record NZ_JBIAQC010000002.1, on the reverse strand, counting down.
ATCCAGGGCGTCGCCGCGGTAGGCCGGGTAGTAGCGGAAGCTGTCGGCGTCGGCGACCGAGGTGGCGAGCGGTTCGCCCAGCGGGTCGGTCTGCATCATCTGCAGGCGGACCCGGCGCACCGGCAGCTCGGGCCCGGCCAGCTCGCGGACCAGGCCGCCGAGCCAGGCGCCGGTGCACAGCAGGACGACGTCACCGCCGTGGACGTCGCCGTGGTCGTCGCGGACGGCACCGGTGCCGATGACCTCGCGGACCTCGCGGCCGGGCAGGAAGGTGTAGCGCGGCGACTTCAGCAGCTCTTCGCGCAGGGCGAGCTGAGCCGTGCGCGGTTCCACGGCCGCGTCCCGCTCGCAGTACAGGGCGGCGGTGAACTCGCCGCGCAGGGCGGGGTTGAGGGCGCGTGCCTCGGCCGGGGTGAGCAGCTCGCGGCCCCGCGCCGCGGCGTCCTGGCGGGCTACGGCGGCCTCGGCGACGGCGAGTTCGAGGTCGCCGCGGACCGGGGTGAGGGAGCCGTTGGCCCGGAAGCCCAGCTTCGGCACCCGAGCGCCGATCTCCTCCCACAGCTCCCGCGCCCTGAGAGCGGTGTCCAGCTCCTCCCCCACCGCGCGGCCACTGACCCAGATCTGGCCGAAATTGCGCAGCGAGGCGCCGCGAGCCTCCGCCTCGCGCTCGATCTGTACGACCTCGTGGCCGCGTTCCACTGCTTGCCAGGCGTGCATGGTGCCCACCACGCCGGCTCCGACGACTGTCACTCTCACGACGGCAACGCTCCTCGGACTCGGGGAACCGGAAGGGTCCGGCTCCCAACGGGAGCGTGAACGAGCCATCAAGTTTGGGCTAGACCCGTTATGCATTCGTGATGCTTCTTGTCTATGGAGAAAAGGGCTCGGAGGATCGATTTTCAGCCGCCGAGATGGGCGCTGAAGGAGAAGCGGTCGCCGCGGTAGAGGGTCCGTACGCGCTCCAGGGGCGCTCCGGAGGTGTCCCGTGAGACCCGGTGGATCAGGAGCATCGGCAGCGCCGGCGGGGTGCCGATGAGCAGGGCCTCGCGTGGGGTGGCGAGCACGGTCTCGATGCGCTCGTCGGCGTCGCCGAAGGCGATGTCCTGGGAGTGGAGGTAGGCGTAGAAGGAGGAGTCCGGGTCGAAGTCGGTGTCCAGGCGGGGCACCCGGGCCACGGCCACGTAGGTGCTCTCCAGGCCGACCCGCTCGTCGTCGGCGAGCAGCACCCGCTCCAGGTGCCAGACGGCCTCGCCCCGGGTGAGCCCGGTTTCGGCGGCCAGGGGGTCCGGGCAGGGGAAGCGGTCGAGGGTGACGAGGGTACGGCCGGGGGTGCGCCCCTGCCGCCGTACACCCTCGGTGTAGCTGGCCAGGGACAGCGGCTGCTCCAGCTTCGGCCCGGCGACGACGGTTCCGCGCCCCTGCCGCCGCAGCTTGCCCTCCAGCACCAGCTCGCGCAGCGCCTGGCGCACGGTCTCGCGGGCGACGTCGTACTCCTCGGCGAGATCGCGCTCGGTGGGGATGGCGCTGCCCTCGGGGAGTTGCGCCACGAGGTGGTCGACGCGCGCCTTCACCGCGTAGTACTTCGGGATGCGTCCGTGTTCGGGGATGCCGGAGCGGACGGGGGCGCCGGGGGCCTGGTCGTTCGGGTAGTCCACGCAGGGATCGTCGCAGACGGGTCCGGCGGGCTCAGCGGCGCCTGCGCAACACCAGCAGGGTGCCGCCCGCGGTGAGCAGTACGGCCAGGGCGGCGGTGACGGCGGCGGCGGGGGTGCCGGTGCTGGCGAGTTCCTCGGCGAAGGGGGCAGGGGTGGGGGCAGGGGTGCCGGTGCCGGCGAGCTCCTCGGCGGAGGGGAGGCGGGGGGCGGGGGACCGCTCGGGGTCGGCGGTGGTGGCGGGGGCGGGCTCGGAGTCGATGCCGAACCGGTAGTCGTTGGACTGGCCCACCCAGTCCCCGTCGTCGTCGTGGCGCTGCACGACGGCGGCGTTGGCGGTGACGCGGTTGGGCACGGCATCGGAGGTGACGGCGAGCCGCACCTTCACGGTGACGGTCCCGCGAGGGCCGACGGTGAAGCCGGGGAACCCCTCGAAGGCTCCGACGAGTTCGTCCTCGTCGGTGGTCTCGAACCGGACGGGGTGGGTCTGGTTCCCCGCGTAGAACTCCAGCCGGGGCTGGGTCGACGTCAGGGCCCGCTTCTCGTCCACGAGTACGACGACGGGGTGCACGTTCTCGCAGGTCGCCCCGGTTTTGTTGGTGAGCTCCAGGTACCAGGTGCCGTATCCGCCCCCGGCCTGGTAGGAGCGGGGACCGCCGTGGATGCGGGTGGTGAGCGGGAAGGAGCGCCCGTCGGAGACGGCACAGCCGCTCTCGGGTCCGACGGCGTGCGCAACCCCGGGCGCGGACACGAGAGCGAGGGGGAGGAACAGGGACGCGGACAACAACAGTCGCATGAACACATGACCATGCCGGACGCCCGGCCCGACACGCGTGCGCCGCACCTGGGGAGGGGGTGATTCCCACCCGGTCGGCCCTGTGGGCCTTGTCCGCCGACCTGGGGCGGGGCCTCATCCGGAAGACGGCCCCCGCAGCCCCTCAGCCCCCTCCTCCCCTCACCCCTCCCCCCGCCCGAACAGCGGCGCCAGCACCAGCTGGGCCGCGCCCTCCGCGACCTCCCGTCCCTCCCCCGGAGCGATCCGCACCGGTACCGGGTCCTCGCCCACCCTCCGGCCCCGCTCGTCGAGAACGGCCGCGGCGCCCCGTACGAAGTGCTCCGGCCGGGCCGCCACCGTGCGCCCGCCCAGCAGCACCACGTCGATGTCGAGCAGCGCGACCAGGTTCCCGGCGCCGGTGCCCAGCACGCGGGCCGCCTCCTCGAAGTCCCCGCGGTCCACGGCTGCCAGGCACAGCGCCTCCACGCAGCCCCGGTTGCCGCACCCGCACACCGGCCCGTCCAGCTGCACCACCTGGTGCCCGAACTCCCCCGCCCCGGTCCTGGCCCCCCGGTGCACCGCGCCGCCGAGCACGATCCCACCCCCGAGCCCGGCCCCGAAGTGCAGATACGCGAACGACTCCGCCACCCCGCCGACCGCCAGGCCCAGCGCCGCGGCGTTCGTGTCCTTGTCCAGCGTCACCGGCGCGCCCAGCTCCCGCTCCAGCGCCTCGCGCAGCGCAAAGCCGTCCCACTCGGGAAACCCGGTGACCCGGTGCAGCACCCCCCGGACGTGGTCCAGCGGCCCGGGCACCCCGACGCCGACCCCGAGCAGGGCGCCCCCCGGCCGGGCGGCCAGCAGCGCCGGCACCTCCCGGCTCACCCCCGCCACCACCGCCGCCTGACCGGCCCCCAGCCCCAGCGAAGCGCTCCGCTCCGCCACCACCGCCCCGGTCAGATCCACCAGCACCGCCCGCAGCGCGTCCCGGTCCAGGTGCACCCCCACCGCATGCCCGGCCTCCGGCACCAGCCGCAGCGCGGTCCGCGGCTTGCCGCCCGTCGACGCCCGCCGCCCCGCCTCCGCCGCCAGCCCCTCCGCCCGCAGCCGCGCGGTGATCTTGCTGACGGCCTGCGGGGTCAGCCCGATCCGCTCCGCCAGCTCCAGCCGGCTGATCCCCTCAGGGCCTGCCGTCCGCAGCAGATCCAGCACGAGCGCGGTGTTGTGGCTGCGCAACGCCGGCAGGTTCACGCCCAGGGTCACGCTTCTCGCACTGCTGCTCATGGGCCCATTCTCCCCACCGCTTGCACTTTGGCAACAGCGTTGCGAAAGTAGTCGGCATGACTGGCACACCCCTCCGCACCGGCCTGATCGGCTACGGCCTCGCCGGCTCCGTCTTCCACGCCCCGCTGATCACCGCCACCGAGGGCCTCGTCCTCGACACGGTCGTCACCGCCAACCCGGAGCGCCAGGAGCAGGCCCGCGCCGGCCACCCGGACGTCCGGATCGCCGCGACCCCCGACGAGCTGTTCGCCCGCGCCGACGAGCTGGACCTGATCGTCATCGCGTCCCCGAACAAGACGCACGTCCCGCTCGCCACCGCCGCCCTGGAGGCCGGCCTCCCGGTCGTCGTGGACAAGCCGGTCGCGGGCACGGCCACCGAGGCCCGCAAGCTCGCGGCGCTGGCCGAGGAGCGCGGACTGCTCCTGTCGGTCTTCCAGAACCGCCGCTGGGACAACGACTTCCTCACCCTGCGCAAGCTCATCGCCGACGGCGAGCTGGGCGACGTCTACCGCTTCGAGTCCCGCTTCGAGCGCTGGCGCCCCCAACTCAAGGGCGGCTGGCGCGAGTCGGGCGACCCGGCAGAGATCGGAGGTCTCCTCTACGACCTCGGCAGCCACGTCGTCGACCAGGCGCTGCTGCTCTTCGGCCCCGCCGCCACCGTCTACGCCGAGTCGGACGTCCGCCGCCCGGGCGCCGAGGCGGACGACGACACCTTCATCGCCATCACGCACACCGGCGGCGTCCGCTCCCACCTCTACGTCTCCGCCACCACCGCCCAGCTCGGCCCCCGCTTCCGAGTGCTCGGCTCCCGGGCGGGCTACGTCAAGTACGGCCTCGACCCCCAGGAGGCGGCCCTGCGCGAGGGCGAGCTGCCCGGCGCGGGCTGGGGCACCGAGCCCGAGTCGCTGTGGGGCCGGGTCGGCTCCGGAGAGTCCCCGCTGACCGGCGGAGGCCGCCCTGAACCGACCCTTCCGGGCGATTACCCCGCGTACTATGCGGCCGTGGCCAGGGCCCTTACCGAGGGCGGCACCAACCCGGTGACCGCGCTGGAGGCGGCCGCCGCCCTCGACGTACTGGAGGCGGCCCGCCGTTCGGCCCGCGACGGAGTGGCGGTGGCACTGTGACGCACAGCAGCGGAATCACCCCGAAGTTCACCCCGGAGATCACTCCGACCGTCGAGGAGCTGGAGGCGCAGGAACGCCGCCTGGTCTTCAGTGAGTTCACCCCGGACGACGCCTGGCGGCTGGGCACGCTCCTGGTCGAGATGGCCCGGGAGCGCCAGGCCCCGGTCGCGATCGACATCCACCGCGCCGGCCAGCAGCTCTTCCACGCCGCACTGCCCGGCGCCACCCCGGACAACGACGCGTGGATCGCCCGCAAGCGCCGGGTGGTGGAGCGCTACCACTCCTCCTCCTACCTGGTCGGCGCCCGGTCCCGGGCCAAGGGCACGACGTTCGAGGACTCCTCCCGCCTGGACCCGGACGTGTACGCGGCCCACGGCGGATCCTTCCCCCTCACGGTGGAGGGGGTCGGCGTCATCGGCGCGGTGACGGTGAGCGGCTTGCCGCAGCTGGAGGACCACCGGTTCGTGGTGGAGGCGCTGGAGGAGTTCCTGAACAAGGGGAATTCCTGAACAAGGGGTGACCGAGGTCACCCAGGGGCGCGGGGAACTGCGCGAGCCCCCACGGACGACGCACGGACGCCCCGTGGTCGCCGACGCTCGCGCAGCCCCAGCGACTAGGCGTCCTTCAGCTCCTGCCGCTGCCGCCCGAGCCCCGCGATCTCCAGCTCGACGACATCCCCCGCCCGCAGGAACGGCTTCGGCTCGGGCTGCCCCATGGCCACCCCCGCCGGCGTCCCCGTGTTGATGACGTCCCCGGGGTAGAGCGTCATGAACTGACTGACGTACCGCACGACTTCCCCCACGGGGAAGATCTGCTCGGCCGTCGTCCCGTTCTGCTTCAGCTCCCCGTTGACCCACAGCTTCAGCGACAGGTTCTGCGGATCCGGCACCTCGTCCGCCGTGACGAGCCACGGTCCCAGCGGATTGAACGTCTCGCAGTTCTTCCCCTTGTCCCAGGTCCCGCCCCGCTCGATCTGGAACTCCCGCTCGGAGACGTCGTGCGCCACGGCGTACCCGGCGACATGTCCGAGCGCCGCCTCCGCGGACTCGACGTACCGGGCCGTACGCCCGATGACGACGGCCAGCTCGACCTCCCAGTCGGTCTTCACCGACCTCCGGGGCACGAGCACCGTGTCGTTCGGCCCCACGACCGTGTCCACGGCCTTGAAGAAGATGACCGGCTCGGCGGGCGGCTCGGCCCCGGTCTCCCGGGCGTGGTCGTGATAGTTCAGCCCGATGCACACGACCTTGCCGATCCGCCCGACCGGCGGCCCGATGCGCAGCCCCGCCGCATCCAGCGCCGGCAGCTCACCGACCACGGCACGGATGCGTGCGAGCGCGTCGTCGTCGGCGAGCAGCGCTCCGTCGATGTCCGGCACGACGCCCGACAGGTCCCGCAGAACCCCGTCGGCGTCGAGCAGCGCGGGCGTCTCCGCTCCCGCCGTACCGACTCGCAGCAGCTTCATGGTCACAATCTCCCTCGATCGCGGGGGCGCCCGCCGATGTGTGCAGCCATCGGAGGACTGGTCGATCCTCCAAGGTCCGGTTCCGGTCCGCAATACCCGGTTCACGTACTGGACCGTAGGTCAGCGGTGAGACCCGTAGGTCAGCGGTACAGCACGGCCCGCTCGACGGCGCTCCAGGTCGAGCTGGTGACGATGTACAGCGCGGCGGCGAGCGGTACGACGGCCACGGTGATCAGCGTGAAGAAGGAGATGAACGGCATGACCTTGCTGATCGCGCCCGCACCCGGGGTGTCCAGCGGCATGCTGTCCGCCAGGGTCACCTTCGACAGGCGGTAGTTGAAGAAGGCGACGGCGGCGACGAGCGCGAACAGCCCGACGTACACGAGCCCGGCCGCTCCTCCCGCGCTCACCGCGTCGGCGAAGCGGTCGCCGAGGGGCGCGGTGAAGAGGTCGTGGCCGAGCAGTTCGTTGGGCCGGCCTCCGACCTCCGCGCTGGAGAAGAGGTGGTACAGCAGGAAGAACGCGGGCGCCTGGAGCAGGCTCGGCAGACAGCCGGCCAGCGGCGACACCTGGTGCTCGGTGTGCAGCTCCAGCACGGCGCGTTGCAGCTTCTCGGGGTTCTTCCCGTGCTTGCGGCGCAGCTCGGCCAGCTGCGGCTGGAGCGCGGCGCGGGCCTTCTGGCCGCGGGCGGCGGCCCGGGACAGCGGGTGCACCAGCAGCCGTACGAGTGCGGTGAACAGGATGATCGCGGCGGCGGCCGCGGAGCCGTGGAAGAGCGGCTGGAGCAGCTCGGCGAGCTGCTCGACAAGGCGGGCGAAAGCGGACATGGGTGAGCCCTCCGGGGGTCTCGTCGTGCCGGGATGGAGGCGATCGGCATGACGATCCGCGCGGGGTGCCTACAGGTGACCCGTGATGGTGCCCCTACGCGGTCGTCGCGAGGACGAGTCCGGGGGCTCGGGGACGGGTGCGTCCCCTGGCGTCGGGGTCGCGTTGCGGGAGGAAGGCCGTACGGCGGTTCCGGTCCCTGATGGCCGTACGCACCCGGGTGGGCGGCACGGCGGGCGCGCAGCGCGCGGCGATGACCGAGCAGACGGCGAGCGCGGCTCCGGCCGCGGCGGTCGCGGCGAGGGCGACGGTCGCGAAGAGGCTGCCGGCGTCGAGGAGGACGAGGCTGAGGAAGAGGGTGAGGAGGACGGCGGCGGGCCGGAACGCGGACCAGCGCTTGATCATCGGATTCCCCCTCCCCGCTTGTCGTCTTGTTATACCACCAGCCGGTATACCCCCATGCCGGGTGCGCCACTTCGTACAGTGGTTTGAGAAAGGGATGTGACAACTCTCGACAACCTGCTGGACGCCCCCGATGCTTCCTTGTGACATGTACTGGACAGATCCCAGAACGCATCAGGACGCATCGGGAAGCGGAGAAGCCATGATCCGACGCAGAACTCTGCTGGCGGCAACGGGCGGAGCACTCCTCGGCAGCACCCTGGCGACGGGCACCGCACACGCGGACGCGACGATCGCCGTCAACCCGGGCACGCGCTACGGCACCTGGGAGGGCTGGGGTACCTCCCTGGCCTGGTGGGGGAACGTCTTCGGCACCCGGGACGACTTCGCCGACCTCTTCTTCACCACCAAGTCGGTGACGTACAACGGCACCTCGCTCCCCAGCCTCGGCCTCAACATCGCCCGCTACAACCTGGGCGCGTGCAGCTGGAACTCCGTCAACGGCGAGACGATGGTGGAGTCGCCCAACATCCCGGCGTTCAAGCAGATCGAGGGCTTCTGGCAGGACTGGAACAACGAGGACCCCACCTCCTCGGCCTGGGACTGGACGGCGGACGCGGCGCAGCGGGCGATGCTGGTGAAGGCGACCCAACGGGGCGCGGTGAGCGAGCTGTTCGCCAACTCCCCCATGTGGTGGATGTGTTACAACCACAACCCGTCCGGCGCGGCCGACGGCGGCAACAACCTCCAGACCTGGAACTACCGTCAGCACGCCTCCCACCTGGCGGCCGTGGCCCTGTACGCCCGCACCAACTGGGGCGTGAACTTCGCGACGGTGGACCCCTTCAACGAGCCCGCGTCCACCTGGTGGACCGCCACCGGCACCCAGGAGGGCTGCCACCTCGACCCGGCGGTGCAGGCGGCCGTACTGCCGTACATGAGAAGCGAGTTGGACAAGCGGGGCCTGACGGCCGTACGCATCTCGGCGTCGGACGAGACCAACTACGACACCGCCCGCAGCACCTGGGCGAGTTTCGGCTCGTCGACCAGGGCGCTGGTGTCACAGGTGAACGTGCACGGCTACCAGGGCGCGGGCGGCCGCCGGGACCTGCTCCACACCGACGTGGTGACGACGTCGGGCAAGAAGCTGTGGAACTCGGAGACCGGCGACAGCGACGGCACGGGCCTGAGCATGGCCCGCAACCTCTGCTACGACTTCCGCTGGCTGCATCCGACGGCCTGGTGCTACTGGCAGGTCATGGACCCGTCGACGGGCTGGGCGATGATCGCGTACGACGCGAACACGCTGCAGCCGACGACCGTACAGCCGAAGTACTACGTGATGGCCCAGTTCAGCCGCCACATCCGCCCCGGCATGACCATCCTGGACACGGGCGTGAGCTACGCGGCGGCGGCGTACGACGCGACGGCGCGCCGCCTGGTGCTGGTGGCGGTGAACACGGCGACGACCGCCCAGACCCTGACCTTCGACCTGTCCCGCTTCTCGACGGTGACGGGCGGCTCGGGAGGCGTGGTCCCGCGCTGGAACACCGTGACGGGAGGCGGGGACATGTACCGCGCGTACACCGATACGCGGGTGTCCGGAAAGTCGGTGAGCGCGGTGTTCGCGCCGGGGGCCGTGCAGACGCTGCATGTGGACGGGGTGACGATCTAGGAAAGCTCGCCTGTACGCGGGGGCCTGGCCTGCACCTATCTCTCTTTCGCCGGGCCCCCGCAGTACGGTGTCACCCATGCGCCCCGACACGCCTGCCGAGAACGTCGACCACACTGCCGAAGCGGCACGCCTGGAGCGGACCGCCGGCCTGTACCCCGAGGACGCCGAAGCCCTGCTGCTGCAGGCCGCGGCCCACCGGGAACTCGCCGGTGACCGCCCCGCCGCGTCCACGCTCTACGACCGCCTGCTGTCGTCGGCGGCCTCCCTGGAGAACCCGCACCTGGTGCGGGCCCTGAAGGCCGCGAACCTGTGGGAGTACGGCCATGAGGCCGAGGCCAGGGCGATCATCGACGGCATCCGCGCGGCCGCGCCCCGCGACCCGGCGCCCTGGGTGATCGTGGCGGAGGCGCTGGAGGCGCACGACGAGCTGGAGGCGGCGCAGGAGACGTTCACGGAGGGCGTGAGCCTGGTCCTGGCGAACGTACCGGAGCCCCCCTACTCCACCCACCCGCTGCTGTACGGCCGCCACCGGGTGCGCCGCATGCTGGGCGCGCCGCACGACGACTGGGACACCACGGCGGACACGCTCCACCTCACCCATACGTCTCCCACCTCCACGGTCTCCCTGGACGAGCTCCACGACCCCAAGCGCGTGTGGTCGCTCGGCTCGAACAACCCGGCGGAGCTGGAGGCGGAGATCAGCCGCCTGCGGGCGGAGCTGGGCGCGTACCGGGAGGCGCTGTCACGCCCCTTCCCGGTGGCGGTGCTGCACTGGCCGGACACAGAGCTGGCGGAACTGACGGAGGCCTACCCGACGCTGGCGCAGGAGTACCCGTCCCACGAGGCGCACCTGTCGACCATAGAGGCCTCGCTGCGGGAACTGGCCTCCTCCGGCACCCCGAACCTGGGCATCGTGACGGGGACGGTCCCGTCGTACGAGGCGTTCGCGGCGTCGGAGGGCGCATCGCCGGGCGACGCCTCGCTGCTCCCGCAGTACGCGACGACGCTGGCGGCGAGGGGCCGGGCGGTGGCGTGGCCGCCGCAGCGGGGGGCGCGGTGCTGGTGCGGGTCGGGGCGGGGTTATGGGGGGTGTCACGGGGCGGAGTGACCCGGCCCGGAGTGACCCGGCCTCTCCACAGCTGACGCGATGTCCTCGAGATCCTTGGCGATGGCCCTGCTGACGGCGCGAGTGCCCACCCCGCCGAGGACCTTGGCGAGGATGCCCGCGACCCCACGGCCGGGGGCCTCGGCGGTGAACGCCATCCGCACGGTCGTCGTCTCCGGCCCGTCCGCCCGCAGCACCCACTCCGAGAGGTAGTGGGACCCGTGCGACTCGGCCGCGACGACATACCGCACGGGCGGGTCGCACTCGGTCACCCACATCTCCTCGGTGGCGTCCTTCCCGAACATCCGCCGAGTCTCCCGCCACCGGGTCCCCACATCGAAGGGCCCCTCGGAGAGAACCTCGACCTTGGAGACGCCCGAGAGCACGCGCTCCATACCTCGCAGATCGGTAAGGGCATCCCACACAAGCCCTTGAGCTGCGGCGATACGCCGCTCGACGATTACCGTCTTACTGGTCATGGGTCCATGAAAGCAGCACGAACAACAAGATCACAGTGAGGGCTTTACGCGTCCCCTGTCACCAAATGCGCCTGCCGGCGGGACCATCACGCCGACGCGGACTCTGCGAACGGTGCCTCTCGGGCGCTGCCGGCGTACCCGCGAACGCCGCTTGCACGATGACACTCGCGCGGGAGACTGGTGCCATGCAGCCGATCCCGTCGTCCCCTTCCGTCTCCGCTCGCATGAGTCGTCAGGCGTCCCGTGACACTCGGCCGGAACTGGTGGTACGTCGACTGCTGCACGCGGCCGGTCTGCGGTACAGGGTGCACTATCCCGTCCCGGGCATGCGTCGGCGGAGCATGGATATCGCCTTCAGCAGGTTGAGGATCGCGGTGTTTCTCGATGGCTGCTACTGGCACGGCTGCCCTCAGCACGCCACGCATCCACGGTCCAACGCGGAGTGGTGGCGGGTGAAGCTCGAGCGGAACATCGCACGTGATCGTGAGACGACCGACCATCTGACTGCCGCCGGCTGGGCGGTGTTGAGGTTCTGGGAGCACGAGTCGGCGGATGACGTCGCCCGCCGGATAAAGGCCGAGGTGTTGTCCCGCAAGGGGCCTCCGGTCGACTGCTGACCAAAGGTCGAATCCCAGGAGCAGTCCGTTCCTGGTGCTCGCGGGTGGCCGTTTCCGTGTGGGCTTCGTGAGATCCCGACGCCCCGTGCCGGATCAGGGCCATGATTTCGCCTATCAAGACGCGCCCCACGCAATAGTGTGTAGATGTTGTGCGCACGGGGTGTCCCCGACGTACTTCAGCGTGTTCTGTGTCGCGGATGGGCTCGTCGGCGAGGCACAGCACCTCGCAGTCCGGTTGGCTCCAGCACACAGAAACGGGGAACGTCGCCTCCCATGACCGACGAACTCGACGGCATGTACGACACGTTCAAGGCGTTGCTCGACTCCTTTCCTCCGGCGGAGGCGGTCAAGCGGCTAGAGCAGTTCGGTATCACTCCGGAGATCGTGCAGCAGATCCGCGAGCGGCACGAGCAGGACACGATCCGCATCAAGGAACTCGAGGAACCGCACGCGGTCATCCAGGGCAACCGCGACACGTGGTACACAGGACCGCAGGCCAAGGACAAGTGCTGGCCGGCGGTCGCGGAGCAACTGCGCAAGGATGGTTGGCCCGAGGAGCCCGCAATCAGCAGCCTCAACGACTCCTCTACTCGTGTGGTCTCACTGCTGAACCATCCGAAAGAGAAGCGGTTCTCCACGCGTGGGCTCGTGGTCGGCTATGTGCAGTCCGGGAAGACGACCAACTTCACGTCGGTCATGGCGAAGGCCGCGGATCGCGGCTACAAGCTCTTCATAGTCCTGGCCGGCATCCACAATGGACTCCGCCGCCAGACCCAGGCCCGCCTCGTCCAGCAGCTCGTGGAACCGAACCCCTCGCTGTGGTCACAGCTGACCGGGCTCGAGAAGGACTTCACCCCGCAGGAGAACCCAGCGTCGTATTTCGGCAAGAGCAACAAGACCCACGTGCTGTGCGTGGTGAAGAAGAACGCGACGGTCCTGCGCAAACTCGCCAAGTGGCTCGAGAAGGCTTCGGCCTACCTCGAGGACTGCCCTGCGCTGATCATCGACGACGAGGCCGACCAGGCCACGGTGGCGACGAACTCGATCAATCCGTTGATCCTGAGCATCATGAGTCACCTGCCCCGGTCGGCGTACGTCGGGTACACGGCGTCCCCGTTCGCCAACCTGCTGATCGACCCGAGCGCCGAGGACCTGTATCCCAAGGACTTCATCGTCAACCTGCCCAAGCCCGCCGGGCACTTCGGCACCGAAGTACTCTTCGGCCGCTACGCACTCGACGGTGAGGACCCGGAGCAGGTCGACGACGGATACGACATGATTCGCTCGGTGCCGGAGGACGACATCCCTCTTGTACGACCCCGGACCAGGGCTGACGTCGAAGGCTTCGAGCCGCACATCACCGACACCCTGCGACGGGCCGTCGAGTACTTCTGGCTGGTCACGGCGGCCCGACGCGTCCGCGGCACCGGTAACCCGCACAACACGATGCTGATCCACACCAGTGTCAACACCGCGGTCCACAACAGCTTCAGAAGACCCCTGGAGTTCTTGCGCAAACACGCCGCGGAGTCGTTGGGGAACTCCGACCATCTCTCCGCGCTGCGCGCCTTGTGGGAGACGGAGACCGAACGTGTACCGGCCGAGGACTTCGCCGAAACAAAGGTGCCGTTCGAGGAATTGGTTCCGCATCTGCCCGAGGTGCTCGACAGCTGTCGCATCATCATGGACAACTCCAGCAGCGAGGATCGGCTCGACTACGAGAGCGGCCCGGTCGTCGCGATAGCGGTGGGCGGCAACACTCTCTCACGAGGGCTGACCCTCGAAGGTCTGTCCGTCAGCTACTTCGTCCGTTCCGTCTCGGCATACGACACTCTGCTCCAGATGGGCCGCTGGTTCGGATTCCGCAACGGCTACGCCGACCTGCCGAGAACCTGGATGACCGACGAGCTCGCCGGGTGGTTCAGACACTTGGCCACAGTCGAGACCGAGATGCGTCGCGACATCGACAGATACATGACCGAGGACGAGAATCCGCTCACCTTCGCCGTGCGCCTGCGTACACATCCCGCCCTGCGTGTCACCGCGGCAGCGAAGATGCGCGACGCGGTCGTGGCAGCTTCCTCCTACGGAGGCAAGCGGGTCCAGACCCACTATTTCCACACCAACGCCGAGTGGCTGCGAGGGAACATCGATGCGGCACGCACGCTGGTCGCCGCCGCTGTCACCAACGCGCGCCGCGTGGAGGCGCGTGCGGCGGACGGGCGCTACGTGTTCCGGGACGTGCCGCACGACTTCGTTCTGGACTTTTTGTCGAATTACCAGTTCCACAAGAAATCTCCGGAGAACGACGCAAAGCTGATGAGCAACTACATCCGCAAGCGGGTCACCAGGGCCGGCTCTCTGGGGCGCTGGAACGTGGCCATCGTGGGCAACCCTGCGGGGAAGGGCGAGGACTTCGCCTTCGCGCCTCATGTTGCCGTCGGTCTGAACAACCGTGCTCGTCTTGCCCTGTCCGACCCCGACCCGGACTTCGCGGACATCAAGACGCTGATGAGCCGCAGAGATGCGGCGGTCGATCTGGCGGGGGAGGTCGGGAAGCTGACGGAGAAGGGGATCATGGAAGAGCGGCACAAGCAGCTTCCCGACACCGGGCTGCTCGTCCTGTACCCGATCGACAAGGTGTCCGACCCCGACCCTTCGAAGAAGCTCCGTGCGCCCCTCGATGCGGAGGAGCACGTTATCGGTGTCGGCCTGGTCTTCCCCGAGCCGCAGAACGGTGACAGCACGGTGGAGAGTTACATATCCGCCGACCTGTCCAACGTGCGCGTCGACATCGAGGAGGAGGACTACAGCCTCGTCGACGGTGAGGACTCATGAACGAGGACGAGCTCCGCAGCCTCGTCGAGCGGCATTGGGCAGCCCTGGAGGCCGAGCAGACCACGGGGGAACGTCGACTGCGAGTGGCGGAAGTGGCCGTCACCACCAGCAGCAACCCCCTGGCGGTGGCTGTGGACCACGACGGCCACCGCCACCTCCTGGTGCCGACAGACGCGCATATGAAGGTTCGCCGGGGCTTGGACGGCCCCGTGCTCCGACTGCGAAAGCGCCCGCTGGAGGACTCGGATACCTATCAGACGTACGCGGATCTCGGCTGCCTGCGCGACGACCTCAGCGACCTGTTCACCGAGCTGTGCGTGGACGTGCTGGAGCAGGCACTCGAGCTGCCCGACAATCCAGTCAAGGCGCTGTACCGCGTGCTGGACCGCTGGAAGTCGCTCTTCCGGACGCAGGGACCGCCGTTGGGCCCCGAGGAGCTGGCCGGTCTGTACGGTGAGTTGACCGTACTGAACCGCCTCCTCGCGCGGGATCCCAGTGCGCACCGGATCTGGCATGGGCCCCAGAGATACCGCCATGACTTCTCGACCGCGCTCAGCGCCGTCGAAGTGAAGGCGACCACCAGCAGCGAGGGCCGACGACCGCGCATTCACGGACTCGACCAGCTCGAAGCACCCAGCGGCGGAACGCTCTGCCTTGCATGGTTCCGGTTGCACCGCACCACGAACGGCGTGGGCGCCAGGCTCGTGGACCTGGTGGACGAAGCCCTTCGGCTGTGCGACGACGAAGGAGCCCTGCTCGAACTGCTTGCGCTGGCCGGCTATCGGCTCGCGGACGCCGACCTCTACGAGGACGTGCGCTTCGCGGTCGGCGAGGAGCGGTGGTACCAAGTAGGCGCTGACTTCCCCGGATTGACCGGCGAGGCTCTCAGCACGGCCGGCGTGACCGTATCCGTCCTGGACGTCGAGTACACCATCGACCTGTCCGGCGAGAGCCCTGCACCGTTGGACCACGAGCAGGTGTCCCAAATGGTCGAAAATCTGGTCCAGGAGCCCGCGTGACCGAGCCCCGATGGTCTTCCCAGCCCTATCCGCCGGAAGGCGCCAGTGCCGCCGAGGGCATCCGCAACCAACTCGGACGCCCGGAACTCGACCTGCTGACCCTCCTGGTGCGCGAGTCCGCCCAGAACAGCTGGGACGCACGCATCGAAGGCCTTTCCGATCCGGTCGACTACCGCATCGACATGTGGACGGTTGGCCCGGCGCACGCCCAGGCGTGGCGTGAGCTTCTCCTCGACGGCGCGCCGACCGGTGAGGAACACTTCCCGCTGCGGGAAACGCTGAAGCGCCGTCCCGCACGAGTCCTCGCCGTCTCCGACCGCGGCACCCGAGGACTGGGCGGCCCTACTCGCGCCGACGACGCCGTGGGTCCCGAGCGCGACTTCGTCTCCTTCATCCGCAACATAGGCGAGCCGCGCGACACCGCCCTCGGCGGGGGCACCTACGGGTTCGGCAAGGGCATCTTCTACCTGCTGTCGAAGTCCGGAACTGTCCTCGTCCACTCCCGTTGCCACACGCCTCGGGGCAGCCGCGAGACACGACTCATCGGCTGCACCCTGTGGAAGAGCTATGTCGCCCGGGAGGGTGCCGGGGAGCGGCGGTACACGGGCCGCCACTGGTGGGGCGACACCTCGGGGGACGTCGTCGAACCCTTGGTCGGCCCGGCGGCGGAGAGCGTGGCCCAGCGCCTGGGGCTTCGCCCGTTCGAACCGGAGGAGACCGGAACGACCATCGTCGTCATCGACCCCAATCTGGACGATCTCGAACCGGCCGCAGCGGCCGACTACTTGGCCGAGACCGTGGCGTGGCACCTCTGGCCGAAGATGATCCCCGTGAACGACAAGGGCCCGGCCATGCGCTTCTCCGTCACGTGCGACGGGGTGGATCACCCTGTGCCGGATCCCCGACACACCCGGCCGCTCAACATGTTCGTCGCCGCCTACGAGGCGCTGACAGGACCGGACGGCAACGATCTGGCGTGCTTCAAGCCGAAGCAGCATCTCGGTCGGCTCGGGTTGGTGAAACGGATCATGCCTCCCGTGGAACCGACCCGGGCCTCGCGCATGCTCGACATCGAGGATCTCGTTCACCACGTGTGCCTGATGCGGCCCGCGGAGCTCGTCGTCACCTACCACCCGGGGCCGAAGCCGCCGAGCGTGAATCAAGGTTACGCCGGGGTCTTCCGCGCGGACGAGTCCATGGACGAGGTCTATGCAAAGGCCGAGCCGCCCACGCACGACGCCTGGCATCCGCAGTCGCTGGACAGGCCCGAGAGCACCTTCGTGAGGACGACGTTCCAGCGCATCGGCGAAGCGTTGAACGACCTGCTGTCCCTGAGCGGGACAGCTCGCTCCGGTGCAACCAATGTCGCGTTGGGCGCCGCCAGTTCGTTCTTCTCCGGCCTGGTGGGCGGAGCCTGGGGTATCGGTGGGGCCACGGCCTATTCCGGTCAGGGCGGGACCGCCACAAGGGCCCCGAAGACGGAGGAGGCGTCGCGACGCTCTGCCGCGGGCCACTCCGCGTCGAGGAGGGCTTCACACGGCCACGAGGGGTCCGGCGCCGGCGGTTCCGCAGCCTACGAGGACTGGGACGGGGCGGGGAGCAGCGCAGTCGCCACCGCACGGCGGCGCCCGCGCGTGCAGTACGTGGGGGATCCCTACTACGAGGACCGCGGTGACGACGAGTTGCTCGTCCAGGACTTCCGCCTGCCGGTGGACGGTCCGCAGCGGGTCCGTATCGATCTGGCCGTCACCCTGCCCGGAACGGGTGGACGCGAGACCGACCCCCCGATCGGAGCTCGTATGCCGGCGCTGGTCGGCTGGGAGGACGGCGAGGGGCATCTGCATACCGACGCCGCGTGCATCATCGAAGGAGGCGAGTCGGTGTGGCGTGCGCTCGTCCGACCGGCCCCCGACACCATGACCGAAATCGGGATCAAGGTCGAGGCGGTGAAGGAGTAGTGACCCGCCGAGCCCTCCCGTACCGCGTCCCGAGCGACGACGTCGTCACGGCCGAACCGTGGCTGCTGGTGATCGAGGACGGCGAGGTGCCCATGCCGGAAGCATTGCCGGACTGGGATTACCACATGGACCTGCGGCTGCGCAGGACCGTCAGCGTCGATCTCGACCGCGCGCGCTCCCAGTCGGGGCTTCCGGCCGATGCTGCGCTCACCCTCGCAGTCGTGTGGACGGCCACGGGTTCCAACCTCAGCGGCCCAGCAGAACACGCGCGCCTGGCCGACAGCGGCACGATCATCGCGGAATTCGACATCGTCCTGCGGGGCGCGGACCTCGGTGGCCTGCTCGCCCTCGACACTGCGCTGGTCCTGGCCGAACGCCGTCCGGACGCCCGCCCCTCCTCACCTCGGCGTGCCGGCTCGGTGCTGTGGAGCGATCGGGAGGAACTGCGCCTGCAGGGCGACGCCCCGCAGTTCCCCATGGCGGTGATCGATTTCTCGTTGACGTCGTTCCCCGACGACGCCGCATGGCACCTTCAGATCAGCGGTGGGCTGGACAGTGCCACCATGGGCTCGCTGCTCCTGCTCGTCAACGAACGAAACACCGTCACTGCCACCGCGTTCGAGAACGCGGGAAAACCTCGTCCAATCGACCGCATCGTCCTGTCCGCGGTGTACGCGGACGCCGCTCGGATCATGATCGAACACGCTTTGGCCCAAGACGAGTTCACCGAGGACGGCGACTTCGCGGACGGCTCGCTCGGCGCGACCATGATGAGTCTCTTCGACCGGCTCTTCCCGGGGCAGCTGATCACGGACATGCGTCTGCGGCAACGCCAGTCCCCTGCTCTGTTCGCCTCGGATCTGCAGGCGGCGGTCAAGATCTTCGAGGTGTCACGATGAGCTTCCTCTACCCTCGGCTGCTCGCCGATCAGGCCAAACCACTTTTCGAGGAGTACCAGGCCCTTCCGATCTCCCAACTGGCCGAACGCGTCGGTTTCGCGCACGCGTCCGCCGTGTACGTGGCCACCGGAGGGGACAGGGTCGCTTCCACCCGCCTCCGTGAACTGCGCCATGGGGTGGTCGAGCTTGCCAAACGTGCGGGATTCCCTGACGACTCCGACCGTGCCCGCAACGCCGAATTCGACCTTCGGCTCGCCGCCCTGCTGCACGCCGAGATGGGCATGGTGCCCGCGGAGGCGGCCTCCCGGGACGTCTGGGCCTTCCTCGCCCTTGTCGTGCTCCCTGATGTCGCGTTCTGGCGCTACCCCCAGCCGCCGAAGGACCGCATTCTCGGCACCGACCTCACCCGCCATGTCTTCGGCCGGCTGTGGTGGCGCGCTCAGCTCGTACGGGCCCCTGCCGATCCGGAGCCGTACGGCGCGCTCAAGATTCTCCGGGAGGCAGCGTTCGACCAGATTTACGCCCGTCGTGCCGCGCTCGGCGGAAGCCCACACATGGTCCGCGCGATTCTCCGCGTCTGGAAGGACCTCGATTTCCAAGGCCTGAATGAGCGCGAGACGCTGCGCGACTTTCTCAAGCGGTTGCTCCGACTAGCACCGTTCGTGCTTTTCGACGGCATTGCAGAGCACGCCCTGGACGACGAGTTGCTGGCGGTCGCTCAGGAATCCATCGATGCGCAGCGCCGCGCGTCATCGCCCACCGGGAGCGACACGACGGCGGCTGTGCCGGAGCCCGCAATGCCGGCGCCGGTCAAGAGAGGTCGGTTCCGTTCCATCGAGGTGTGTGCCGGGTGCGGCGCTCAGGCACTCGGCTTGGAGGAGGCCGGGTTCGATCCCGTAGTACTCATCGACAGCAAGGCCGATGCGTGTTTCACCATCGAACGGAACAGGCCGGAATGGGACACCATTTGCATTGACCTCACCGATTTCCCGCTCCGTGAGCGCCCGGACATCATCGGCGTCGACCTCCTCAGCGGCGGGCTTCCCCGGGTCAAGTCCATGGCCTCCGTGGGGCGAGATGAGGACACCGAGGAACGCAAGGTCCTCCGGGCCACGATCGAACTGGCACGCGCGGTGAAGCCGAGGGCCGTGCTTCTGGAGAATGTCCCGGACCTGGCCGAGAGCCCGGAGTTCGAGGTCGACCGGGCATGGATCGGGGAGCAGCTCGGCGCAGCCGGGTACCGCACGACATGGAAGGTTCTCAACGCCGCTGACTTCGGCGTTCCGCAGAACCGCAGGAGCAGCTTCATGCTCGCTATGAGCGAACCGTACTTCTCGCGATTCTCCTGGCCCGAGCCGGACGGCAGCCCTGCCCCGACCGTGGGCCAGGTGCTCGGGCCGTCGATGTCCTCGCGGGGTTGGCCGGCCGCAGACGAGTGGATAAAGAGTGCAGACCGCATAGCGCCCGCCCTCGTCGGTGGCTCCGACCGGAGGGGGGGTGCCGACCTGGGCCCCACCGGGAGCAAAAAGGCCTGGGCCGCGCTGGGCGTGAACGGCAACAGCCTCGGTGACGAGCCGCCGGGGGTGGATTTCCCCGCGAGCGAGATGCCCAAGCTGACCGTCGAGCAGGCCGCGCTGATTCAGTCGATCCCGGATGGATGGGTCTTCGCCGGAGGGAAGACATCCCGCTATCGGCAGATCGGCCACGCCATGCCCCCGCCACTTGCCGCCGCTGTCGGACGGGCCGTCGCAGCGGCCCTGCGAAGCTAAGATCACCCCATGTGTGCGTACCGTCCCGACGACCTCAAGATGATCACCGTTCTCGACCTGTTCTCGGGCTGCGGTGGTTTCACGCAGGGATTTCACGAGTTCCGGCCCGCCGGGGCGGAGGTCGACGGGCCCGTTTTCCGAAGCGTCGGGGCTGTCGAGCACAACGAGGCTGCGGCTGCCACATACGCGGTCAACTTCGGCAGGGGGCGCTCCGACAAGCGGCTCCCGGCCGCCCGTGTACACCTCGGGGACATTGAGAAGTGGGAGCCGACCGAGGACGACCTGCATGCGGATGTGGTGGTCGGCGGACCGCCGTGTCAGGGCTTCTCGGCCTTGAACCGGAACAAGAAGGGCGTCGAGCGCAACCGCCTGTGGGAGGAATACGTACGCATTGTCGCGAAGGTGCGCCCCAAGATCTTCGTGATCGAGAACGTCGATCGCTTCCTCAAGTCAGATGAGTTCCGCAACCTTCTCAGCGAGGTCGCGGCGGGAGGAAAGCTGGCCGAGTACCGGCTGGTCGATCCTCCAGGGCACGTACCTGCCGACACGGACGAGCAGAAGATCAAGCGCTACCTCCTCAACGCAGCGGATTACGGCGCGGTCCAAGCGCGCCGGCGCACCATCGTCATAGGAGTGCGCAAGGACGTCGACAACGGTCATGCGATGTCCTACCCGTCCCCGACGCATCGGCGCCGCCCGAAGAACAGCACTCACGCGGCTGCGCAGACGCTCGACGGCGTCGGTACGGAACCCCCGTTTTGGAAGGCCGTGGACGGGGTCTTCGAGGAGTCCGCGAAGCTCCCGCTGGCGGGGACCGAACTTCCCAGCAGCGAGAAGCACATCGCAGACATCGGCGTGGCCGTTCAGGGCGTTTTCACCACCGAGGATCTCCACTTCCGGCGTCAACCGAAAGAGCTCTCGGTAGCGCGCTATCTCGCCATCCCTCCGGGCGGCAACCGCAAGGACCTGGAGGGCAAGTGGTACACGGTGGACGAGAACGGCACTTTCGCGTTCTACACCGAACCGCGGCCTGAGGGTGTGGATAAGGACGTCGAATATCTTTCGACCAAGAGCTGGGACAATCACACCACCGGCACAGGCGACGTGATGGGCAGGCTCCGTATCGGCGAGCCGTCCGTCACCATCCGCACCGAGTTCTTCAAACCGGAAAAGGGCCGATACCTCCACCCCACGGAACCTCGCCCGATCACCCACTACGAGGCCGCCCGGATTCAGGGATTCCCTCGCGAATTCCGCTGGTGCGGCTCGAAGACGGAGATCGCGAAGCAGATCGGGAACGCGGTTCCTATTCCTCTTGGCATGGCAGTCGCCTCGGCCATCTACGAGTGCCTGCTGGGTTAGCCGACGGACGCCGGTCGGAAGCTGCGACACGAGCTCCCAACCGACGGTATGACATACCCAGCCATCGCTTCCGGGAAGCGCCGGTCAGACACGGGTGCTTACTTCCTGCGCCTGCGACTCGAAACGAGTCTGCGCAAGGTCAAGCACGTCATCCGTATCCCGACCGTGCGCCCGGAGCCAATGGAGCACATCCGTGATGACGGCCACGACGGCCTCTTCGGCGATCGACGCGCTCAGTCTGCTTGAGCTCGGACTACAGGTGATCTCCGCTGCCCCGTAGTGGCCGAGCACGGCTGCCGCGCGCGCCACGCTTCCGAGCTCTACGTGCCCATTCGGTGAGGTGAGCGTCGTGCCGATCTCGCACCAAGTGACCTTCCGATCCGCCTGAAGCTGGACCCCCCAGCACACCGTGACTGCGTCGATCAAGGCCACGCCCCGACCGTCCTCGGAGTCGTAGGAGGCATCAAGAAGCGTCGGGGTACCGCGCGTGTCCGGGTCGTGGACTTCAATGCGCAGATGAGTTCCTCTCATGGAGACGGCGAGGAGCGCCGGCGTGCCGCTGCCGACGTGCGCGATGACATTGGAAACCAGCTCGCTCAGACAGAGTTGGGCCTTGTCCACGAGATCATGCAGACCCCATGTCCCCAAGTGGATGCGTAGGAGACGGCGCAGCGCCTGCACTTCCTCAGGCTCCGCGAGGAAGTGCAACTCCCAAGGCTTCCTCGGCATGCATCCGGTGCAGTCCATTGTTCTCCTTCAACGTCGCCCAAAACTGAGGTTCTGCGTTGGTCGCGCCCAGGAAGTCATGGAGAAGTGGACGCATGAACAAGCCCGTCAAAGAATCACCCACGTAGTTCGGCACGACATTCGACATCCGCCCGCGGATGGTGGCGAACTCGGAGTTGAAGGGGACTTGCCCGGGGGCAGTAACCCGACCCCATGGGCCCTCCATTCCGCCCGCACCTGCTCCGGCACGGGATGCGCCCGTGCCAACCAGTCGGCGATCACACCGTTCAATCCGGATTGACTGTCCAAAGTTTGCTCCTGTCAGCGTTGCGCGAGCAGGTACGGCAGACAGGCTCCCTGAACGTGTTCTTCTCTTCTAGGACTTCAGAAGGCCATCGACAGGACATCAAGAGGCCCTTGAGGGCCTCGTAGGAGGTATTGCTGATCCTGACAGGACTTCTGTGGGATGGTTGGAACAACCCACATCAGGAGGTGCGCCGTGCCTCGGCCCGCAGGCAACGTCCGACTGAAATCCGCCCGTCTAGCCGCTGGCTTCAACTCGCAACAGCACTTGGCGGACGCCCTGACAAAGAACGCCAGACAGTTGGGCATCCGCGGCCTTTCCGTCGGGGTACGCCAGGTTCGACGCTGGGAGTCGGACAGCCCGCCGTGGCCGCAACCCGACTGCCGGCGAGTGCTCACGCACCTGCTGGGACAGAGCATGGAAGCACTAGGTTTTACGCCTCCATGGGGTTCGGACAGCGCTCCAGACCCTCACGACCGGCGCCCTCTCGTGAGTGGCGGTGCAGCTGCCATCGCGATCGGGGTGATCCCCGGACGAGCCGGAGCAGTCGTATCGCAACCAGCCACGGTGGGTGTGGACTTCGCGGCTGCGGTCCGCTCCCATCGCCGCCTTTACTGGTCGGTCGCACCGACGAAGCTGCACCCCGCGGTCATCGCGCACGCGACCCTGGGGTGCGCCCTGCTCCCGGAAACAGCCGAATCCACGCGTCGGGTGATCGCAGCCGCGCTGGCGGAGACATATCTGCTGGCGGGGAGAATGGAGTTCTTCGATCTCCGCGAGCCGAGCATGGCGAACGACACCCTCCTCCTGGGTCTACAGGCAGCGAGTGAAGCCGACGACTCCCTCCTCGGCTCGGCGATCATCGCGCACATGGCTTTCGTCCCGGGCTGGTTAGGGGATCGCAATGCGGCTCTGGAGCGCATGACCGCGGCTCGCACCTATGCTCGCCGTGCTCTCGCATCCGCGGAGTTCCTGGCATGGCTCGATGCCGTGGAAGCCGAATGCGAGACGATGTGTGGCAATACCCGCACTGCACTGAATCTGATCGGGCACGCTGAGGACATGCTCAGGACTGGCAACGAACATGCCTCGCCCGAGTGGCTGGACTGGTTCTCCCCGGCTCGCCTCGCTGCCTTCAAGGGGAACACCCAAATGGTCGCCGGCCATCTGCCACAGGCACGCGAGAGCCTCTTGACGGCTCTCGACTCCCTGGGTCCCGGCGAGGACAAGCAGCGCACGGTTGTGTACGGCGACCTGGCCGCCGTGGAAACAGCGGCCGGGAGTCCAGAACTGGCCTGCGAGTACGCAGGCAAGGCTCTCGACCAGTTGGCGGTCACCTGGTACGCAACCGCGATGGACCGCGTACGCGAGGTGCGCCGTGCCCTCGCCCCGCACCAGAATGAAGGCTGTGTCCGCGACCTTGATGACCGCCTGTACGACTGGTCGACAACCCTCAGCGTGTTGACCCGTTGAACTCGCGTACCAGACGAACCAGTTCCTGCAGGCCGGCCACGCGGAAGGTGGGCAGTTGCCTTGCCTCCGGGCTGTTCCACTGAATGGTGGCCCACGGCCCACGACGGACCAAGGCGGTCTTCATGTCGGCTTCTCGGGCCGGCCGGATGTCGTTGTCCCATCGATCACCGACGTAGAGAATCTCGTCAGCCGCGAAGGGCACCGCAGCGGCGACCCGCTTGAAGAACTCTGGGCTTGGCTTGCTGGCTCCCCAGTCATCCGACGTACCGATCAGGTCTACGTCACCGGAGAAGAGCTCTCTCAGAATTCGGCCTGCGCGCACAGTCTGATTCCCCGCGATGCCGAGCCACAGCCCGTTGGCTCGGAGTTCCGTCAGAGCGGGCCGGACGTCGTCGTACAGATCAGCCTCGCCGAATGTCTCCGCTTGTCCCGCCGCGGCACGCTTCTCGCGCTCCTCGTAGAGATCGAACCCGGGACGGAACTCCTGGAACGTCTCCCGGTAGTCGCGCCCCTGGGCGATGACGGCGCCGAACATCGCATGAAAGGTGTGCCGCCGCACACCGAGCCAGTCGGCCCAGGTCCCGTATTCGCGGGTCTCGTCCACGAGGCACTCACCGACGTCGAAGACAACAGCTCGAATCATGAGGGCAGGCTATCGATGGCACCGGCAGGGGTGGAGGAGAGTCAGCGACTCCTCCAGAAGGACAGGGACTTGGTGATCAGTTCCCGAGCCGCGTCCTCATAACTGGCTGCGTCACGCAAGGCGCTGAACGCCTTCTCGTGCAGGGCGAGTTCCTCCGGTGCGGTGATGTCCACGCCTGCGGAGACGAGTTCGTAGTGGGCTCGTTCGCCGTGGATGTTGAAACCGGGCATGGGATGAACGGCGACCTCGGCCGTTGCGGGAACCACGCCGAGTCGCAGCGAAGGGAGGTCGCTGTCGCGAAGGAGGCGTTCCATCTGACCGTGCATGACTTCCGGGCCACCGACATTGGTGTACAGGGCTTGTTCGCCCAAGATCACGTCGTAATGGTGCTCGCCGTCGTACAGAACCTGCTGTCGCTCCATCCGCTTGGCGACCCCCGCCGGTACATCGTCAGGGACGCCGAGGAACTCGACGACCTGGCGCAGGATCACGGTCGCGTACGCCTCGGTCTGGAGCGTGCCCCAGATCATGTCTGGAACGTACGCCTTGCCGTGGGGCGTCTGCCGGTACCAGCCGATTACCTCGTCCTGAATGGATTCCGTGCCGGTGGACAGCCTCTGCTGCCAGGGAATCATGCTGGTCACGCGGTCTCTCCCTCGGCCGTCCGTCTGGTCGAAGCGATGGTTGCCCACTGCTCAGGCGCGGCATCCGCCCAGGGAACGGAGCTTTCCAGCCGAATCAAGATTCGCGGCCCTCCACGACGTGCATCAGGCACCGGAGGGCATGCGGCCGGGGCGTGAGCACGCCCCGGCCGGCATCGGCTGGGTCAGAGCTGGCCCGCCGCCGAGATCGTCACCTTCGCGGACGGCGTGCCGCCCTGGGAGCCCAGCGACTCGATCTTCCGCACGAGCTCCATGCTGGTCTCGTCGGCGACCTCGCCGAACACCACGTGCTTGCCGTCCAGCCAGCCCGTCACGATGGTCGTGATGAAGAACTGGGAGCCGTTGCTGTTCGGGCCGGCGTTGGCCATCGAGAGCAGGCCCGGGCGGTCGTGCTTGAGCTTGAAGTTCTCGTCGGCGAACTTCTCGCCGTAGATGCTCTTGCCGCCGGTGCCGTTGCCCCGGGTGAAGTCACCGCCCTGGAGCATGAACTCCGGGATGATGCGGTGGAAGGAGGACCCGGCGTAGCCGAAGCCCTTCTCGCCGGTGGCGAGGGCGCGGAAGTTCTCCGCGGTCTTCGGGACGACGTCGTCGAAGAGGTTGAAGTTGATGCGCCCGGCGGGCTCGTCGTTGATGGTGATGTCGAAATAGACCTTGGTCGTCATACCCCCCATCCTGCACCCTCCGGTCCCGTGGCACTGCCGCAGGGCCTCAAGGAGGACGTCATGGCGTCCGCTCAGCCGCCCTTGGGAGTGCTCCAGGGATCCGCCCGCCGCGCCAGCCGGCCCGCCCTGCGGCGCAGTGCCGGCGGGAGGCGGTGGAGGAGCTTGCGGGTCGTTCGGCGCAGGTCGGGGGAGGTGGTCGCGTGGAGGAGCAGGCGGTGGTGGAGGGCCGTACTGCCCGGCGGGCCCACCGACACGGACAGTTGCGCGTCCCGGGGTGTCCGGGTCGGGATGACCAGGCGGGACGGCCGGCCCACCGTGGCCGTGGGTGGTGTGCCGGAGGAACCGTCCAGGACGACTCGGGCCCGGCGGCCGACCCCCAGGAGCTGCGCGCTCGCCCACACCAGGTGCGTGCCGGGAGGCAGGGGCTCGCCCGCGGCCAGGGTCAGCGGGTCGATCGTCGTCGTACCCGACAGCAGGACGCGGTGGCGGCCGCCGCCCGCCGGTCGCGTCCGCGGTGTCAGCTCCCCGTCCGGGAACCACCACGCGTCGCGGGTCGTGTCATGGGTCAGCAGTTCGCCCTCGGCGTACGCCAGGGGGTCCCGGACCTCCCAGTCCTCGGCACCCTTGATGCCGTCGAGGAACTCGGGGTCCAGGCACAGACGGCCGCCCTGGCGTTCGTACAGCGTGAGAGGTTCGCCGTCCGGGCGGAGCATCTCGATGGCCGTGGTGATGCCCAGCCCGCCATCGCTCCAGCGGATGTCCTCCACCGTGAGGCGCGGCCTGACCCCCTTCACCCTCCGGGCCAGTTCGATCAGTGAGTCCAGCCGGCCCTCCTCCAGCAGCGCGCCCCGCAGGCGGGAGATCGGGGGCAGTCCCTCCCGTACGCCCGGCGGGAAGCAGTCGAGGGCCATACGGCGAACCGTGGTGAAGTAGCGGTCCAGGGCCGGGCCCGAACGCTGGAGGATCCTCGGCTCGCTCACCGGACGCAGGAGTTCCACCCGGTAGGAGCGGCGCAGGAGGTCGTCCTGGAGCGGGCCGGGGTCCGTGGCCTCCTTCACCGCGTCCACCACCGTGCGCAGGTAGGCGTAGTACGCCTCCGGGGTGGTGGCCGAGGCGCTGGTATTGCCGCCGTCCTCCCGGCGGTTCCAGACGTAGCAGGGCGTGGCGAGGATCGAGACGGTCCCGGCGCGCACGTAGGCGCGGGCCATGAACAGCTGATCCTCCAGGCGCACCCGGCCCTCCGGGAATTCGATACCGTGTTCGAGGAGGAAGGCCCGGCGGAACATCTTGTGCGGGGTCAGGCTCTCGAAGAGCGGGGCGTCGGCGGCGGTGCAGCGGTCGACGGTACGTCGGAAGACTCGGCTGGGCACCTGCATCGTGCCGATCACTCGGCCCAGGACGATGTCGGAGCCGTTGCGCGCCGCGATGCGGTACAGGTTCTCCAGCGCCGCCGGCGTCAGCTCGTCGTCCTGGTCGACGAACTGCACGTACTCGCCCCTGGCGTGCCGGACGCCGACGTTGCGGGGTTTGCCCGGCCAGCCGGAGTTCTCCTGGTGAACGACGCGGACGTGCGGATGCCGGGCCGCCAGGTGGTCCAGGCGGGCACCGGAACCGTCGGTCGAGCCGTCGTCGACGTAGACGATCTCGTAGGCGTCACGGCCGATGCTCTGGTGGAGGAGGGAGGGGGCGCAGCGGGCCAGGTATGCGCCGGCGTTGTGGACGGGGACGATGACGCTGACCTTGAGCATGAGCGCCCCCGAGGGTCCAGCAGCGGTTCGTCTGTACGTAGGTGACACGTTATGTCAGCTTGTGGAAGTGCGACACGAGACGAGCTACGGCGGAGTTACGCCAACGGCGACATCGGGGGTACGTCAGTCCCGCCGCCCTCGGACTCGCCCCGGCCGGCGCCGGTTGTGCCGTGGCGGAGTTGCGCGCCCTCGCGCAGGCGCCTCGAGTGAGTGTCGAGCGTGACGATTAGCCTCGTGCACACCAGTCACACAGCAGGAGGCAGGCAGACATGGCGAAGATTCCCAGCGCGATGATCGCCGCGGGCGGGCTCGTCGGCGGGTACGGCGTGGCCCGGTGGACGAAGAAGCGGCCGCTCGGCGGTGTCGTGCTGGCCGCCGCCGGGGCGGCCGCGGCCAAGCAGTGGCGGCAGCGGGCCGGCGGACCGGCCGCGGGCGCGCTGACGGCCGCCTACGTCGCCGGTTTCGCCGGATCGCACCCGCTGGCCAAGAAGGTCGGCGCCTGGCCCGCCGTGCTCGGCGTGGCCGGAGCCGTGGCCCTGGCGTCCTGGGCAGTGGCCGACCGCAACGGCTGAAGCCGCGGGGGGGGCATCGGCCCGTACGGCCGGCGCTACGGACCACCCTCGACCGGTACGGCCACCTATGGCCCGCCGGGCAGGCCGGGGGCGCTCACCTCGGAACCACCCCAGCGCCCCCACTCCCGGCTGCCCGAGCCCCGCACCCCCGAGCCCTCGCGCCCCCAAGCCCAGCGCACCCCCCGCCCGCCTCAGCCGAACATCCCCACCTGGTAGTCCCCCGCCGGCTGCTGCAGGAGCACGTTGACCCGGTTGTACGTGTTGATCAGCGCGATGATCGCCACCAGCGCCCCCAGCTGCTCCTCGTCGTAGTGCTTGGCGGCGTTCTCCCACACCTCGTCCGGGACACCGCCGGCGGCGTCGGCGATACGGGTGCCCTGTTCCGCCAGGTCGAGCGCGGCGCGCTCCGCCTCGGTGAAGACCTTGGCCTCGCGCCAGACGGCGACCAGGTGGAGGCGCTGGGCGGTCTCCCCGGCCGCGGCGGCGTCCTTGGTGTGCATGTCGGTGCAGAAGCCGCAGCCGTTGATCTGGCTGGCGCGGATCTTCACCAGTTCCAGGGTGGACGCGGGCACTCCCGCGTCCGAGACCACCTGGGCCGCGGCGTTGACGTGCCGGAGCACCTTGGCCAGAACCGGGTTCTCGAAGAGGTTGAGACGGGCTTCCATGACGAGCTCCTCTGCCGTCGTCGGGTGAGTACACCCCTATGACGGATCGGCCCGAGCCCGTGTGACACGGTCGCGTGTGACCCGCGCCACAGCAGCCCCTTCGCACCCGTGCCACAGCAGCCCTTCCGCGCATGAACCGCGGCTCACGCCACCTTCTGCGAGCCCTCGGCCTCCACCTCCGACAGCGGCCGCGCGATGTCCTCCAGCGACCGCCGCTCCGCGTTCACCGCCAGGAACGCCGCCACCAGACCCGCCGCGCACATCAGCCCGGCGCCGATCTGGAAGGCCAGCACGGTGTCCCCGACCACGCCCGACTCCGTCAGGTCGGCGAAGATCAGCGGGCCGCTGATGCCACCGGCGGCGGTGCCGAGGGCGTAGAAGAAGGCGATGGCCATGGCCCGGGTCTCCATCGGGAAGATCTCGGAGACCGTGAGATACGCGCTGGACGCGCCCGCCGAGGCGAAGAACAGCACCACGCACCAGCAGGCCGTCAGCGTGGTGGCGCTGAGCGAGCCGCGGTCGAAGAGCCAGGCCGTGCCGAACAGCAGCAGACCGGAGAGCAGATACGTCGAGCTGATCATGATCCGCCGGCCGGCCGTGTCGAAGAGCCGGCCGAGCAGCAGCGGGCCGAAGAAGTTCCCGGCGGCGATGACGGCGAAGTAGTAGCCGGTGCGGCCGGGCGGGATGTCGTAGAAGGTCGTGAGGATGGCGCCGAAGCCGAAGGTGATGGCGTTGTAGAGGAACGCCTGGCCGATGAAGAGGGACAGGCCGAGGATCGCGCGGCGCGGGTAACGGGCGAAGACCGTGCGGGCGATCAGGCCGAAGCCGATGCTCTTGCGCTGATGGATGGTGATCTCCGCGCCGGCGGGCGGCAGCGGCCGGCCGTTCTCGCGCTCGATCTCGCGCTCCACCCCGGACACCAGTTCCTCCGCGTCCTCGCCCCGGCCGTGGATGAGCTGCCAGCGGGGACTTTCCGGGACATGCCGACGGACCAGCAGGATGACCAGGCCGAGGACGACGCCGAGGGCGAAGCTGAGCCGCCAGCCGAGGTCCTTGGGGAAGATCGCGGTGTCCAGCATCACGATGGAGAGCAGGGCTCCGCCGACCGCGCCGAGCCAGTAGCTGCCGTTGATGATCAGGTCGACCCGGCCGCGGTAGAGGGAGGGGATCAGCTCGTCGATCGCGGAGTTGATGGCCGCGTACTCGCCGCCGATGCCGAAGCCGGTGAGGAACCGGAAGAGGAAGAACCACCAGGACTCGAAGGACAGGGCGGTCAGCGCGGTCGCCGCCAGATAGACGGCGAGCGTGACCATGAAGAGTTTTTTACGGCCGTAGCGGTCCGTCAGCCGGCCGAAGAAGAGGGCGCCGGTGCAGGCGCCGGCCACGTACAGCGCGGCCGCGGTGCCGGTGACCTGGGCGGAGGTGATGTCGAGGCCGCTGCCCTCCTCGGCGAGGCGGCCGGCGACATTGCCGACGATGGTCACTTCCAGACCGTCCAGGATCCAGACGGTGCCCAGGCCGATCACGATCATCCAGTGCCAGCGGGACCACGGCAGCCGGTCCAGTCTGGCCGGTACGGCGGTGGTGACGGTGCCGGTCTCGGCAGGCACGGACGCGGACGCTTCTGCTGTCATGGGCACGGCTCCCTCCGACGCGTGGAACCCGTGTCGGGTGCCCCGGCCTGCGAGGACTTACGCCCCGAGCGCCCGGGACACCGTGTAGATCACCAGTCCGGCCAGTGAGCCGACCACCGTGCCGTTGATCCGGATGAACTGGAGGTCGCGGCCGATGTTCGCCTCGATCTTCCGGGTCGTGTGCTCGGCGTCCCAGCCCGCCACGGTGTCCGTGATCAGGGAGGTGATCTCCTTGCGGTAGGTCGTGACGACGTAGACCGCCGCGCCCTCCACCCAGCTGTCGACCTTGCCCTGCAGCTTCGGCTCGACGGCCATCCGGGCGCCCAGCGACAGCAGCGAGGCCCGGATCCGCAGCCGCAGCTCGCTGCGCTCGTCCTCCGCCGCCGAGACGATCATGGATCGTACGGCCGTCCAGGCGGACGCGATCAGGTCCTGCACCTCGCCCCGGCCGAGCACCTCGCCCTTGAGCCGCTCCACGCGGGCCCGGGTGTCGGTGTCGGACTGGAGGTCGGAGGCGAAGTCGCCGAGGAAGCGGTCGAGGGCGCCGCGGGCGGGGTGGGAGGGCATGTCCCGCATCTCGGTGACGAACCGCAGCAGCTCCTTGTAGACGCGCTCGCCGACCCGCTTGTCGACGAAGCGGGGGGTCCAGCCGGGCGCCCCGCCCTGGACGGCGTCCATGACCTGCTCGTCGTGCAGGATCAGCCAGTCGTGCGCCCGGGAGACGACCAGGTCGACGACCCGCCGGTGGCCGCCGTCGGCCACCACCTTCTCCAGCATCTTGCCGATGCCGGGGCCGATCTCCTGCGCGTCGGCCCGCCGGGTGATCGCCTCACCGACCACCGCCTGCACGTCCGAGTCCCGCAGCACCGTCAGCGCGCCCCTCAGCGCCGCCGACAGCTCCGCCGTCACCCGGTCGGCATGCTCGGGATCGGCCAGCCAGGCGCCGAGCCGGCTGCCGATGCCGACGGCGCGCAGCCGCTGCCGTACGACGTCCTCGGAGAGGAAGTTCTCGCCGACGAACTCGCCCAGGGAGACGCCGAGCTGGTCCTTCTTGGTGGGGATGATCGCGGTGTGCGGGATGGGGATGCCGAGGGGGTGGCGGAACAGGGCGGTGACCGCGAACCAGTCGGCCAGCGCGCCGACCATGCCGGCCTCGGCGGCGGCGGCGACATAGCCGGTCCAGGCGCCGGCCCCGGAGGTCTGCGCCCATTTGGCGAGGACGTACACCAGGGCCACGAAGAGCAGCAGGCCGACCGCGGTGAGCTTCATCCGGCGTACGCCGCGCTGCTTCTCCTCGTCGGCGGCGCTGAAGGTGGTCATGGCACGGACGGCCGAGGCGGGGGCGCCGGCAGGGTTGGCCGGTGTGTCCCGCCGGGCATGCTCCTTCACGTCCGAAGACTCCGTTTCGCCGGTTTTCGATCGTTCCATCCACTCCACCCGTTCGCGGTCCCCCTACATATTGTCCCTTCATGACCGACTCCTGGAACGAAACGAGAGTTCCCGGCGTCTGTCCCGTGGGGGGAGCACACTGGGGAACTCCACGGCCCAATGGGGGGTCTGTTCATCTCCCCCCATCCTCATGACGCATCATGAGGTGATCACATCGGAGCTTCGGGCTCCCATTCGTCCGAGGAGACCGCACCGCATGACCAGGCACCACGGTTATGCCCTGCTTTCCGCCATCGTCGCCCTCGTCCTGGGGCTGTCCGCGGCGATCTACGTCGGAGTCACCGCCGACGACGGCAGCAACCACCAGTCCACCCTGGCCAGCGGGAACACCCCGCGCAATCCCGCCGCGCCGGTCTCCACCGGCACCTGGGTGAGCACTTGGTCGACGTCCCCGGCCGCCGCCGAGCCGGGCACCGAGACGGACGGTATGGCGGGCCGCTCGGTCCGCAACGTCGTCCACACCGGCGTCGGAGGTACGAGTGCCCGCATCACGCTGTCCAATCTCTACGGCCAGTCCCCGCTGACGATCACGCACGCCTCGGTCGCCGTCGCCGCGGGCTCCGGCACGCCTGCCGCGGTGACGCAGTCCATGCGGCGGCTCACCTTCGGCGGCAACACCACGGTCGTGATCCCGACGGGCGGGCAGGTGATGAGCGACGCGGTCCGGGTGAGCGTCCCGGCGAACACCGACGTCCTGGTCACGATCTACTCCCCCACCCGCTCCGGCCCGGTCACCTACCACCCGCACGCGCGCCAGACCTCCTACGTCGCCCAGGGCGACCGGACCGAGGACGTCACCGGCACGGCGTACACGGAGGAGGTGGGGTCCTGGCGCTACCTCACCGCGCTGGACGTGCTCAGCAAGGACGCCGACGGCACCGTGGTCGCGATCGGCGACTCCCTCACCGACGGGATCACCTCCACCTCCGGAGCCAACCGCCGCTGGACGGACGTCCTTTCGCAGCGGCTGCGCGCGGCGGTGGCCGCCGGGGAGAACGTGCCCCGCTACAGCGTGGTGAACCAGGGCATCAGCGGCAACCGGATCCTGGTCGGCGGGCTCGGCCGGCCCGCGGACAACCCCAGCGGCCTGGACCGCTTCAGCCGCGACGTCCTGAACCGCACCAACGTGAAGGTCGTCGTCATCGCGCTCGGCGTCAACGACATCCTGCGCAACCCGCAACTGGCCGACCCGAACCAGATCCTCGACGGCCTGCGCACCATGGTCGGCCAGGCGCACGCCCGCGGCCTGAAGGTGATCGGCGCGACGCTGATGCCCTTCCAGGGCCACCGGGGCTACACCGACGAGCGGGAAGCGGTCCGCCAGCGGATCAACGCGGAGATCCGGGCCGGCACCGTCTTCGACGCGGTGGCCGACTTCGACGAGGCCCTGCGCGACCCGTACAACCCCCGCAAGCTGCGCCCCGAGTACGACTCCGGCGACCGCCTCCACCCCAGCGACCTGGGCTACGCCCGCATGGCGGAGGCCCTCGACCTCAAGGACCTGAAGGGCTCGGCCCCGGCGAAGCTGTGACGCGCGCGGCACGGGCCGTGGTCAGGAGTCGTCCGAGGACCCCCGGCCGTGGAACCCGTGCCCCTCCAGGCCCCGCCGCGGCGCCTTCCGTTCCAGCTTCTCGCGGCGGCGTTCCTCCCGCAGCCGCTGCCGCTCCGCCTTCGTCGCCTTGCGCTCCACCCCGACCCCGCCCCAGAAGGCGAACCCGGTCACGATCACCCGAGGGGCACCGGGATCCCCCGGTACGCCCTCCTCGCGATGGTCGAAGCCGCCCATGACGCCGATGCCGCGCACCACGACCTCGACGCCCGGCGGCACGATCACATTGATGCCGCCCATGATCGCCACGCAGTTGATCACGACCTCGCGGTCCGCGAAGTCCGCCTCCCGCAGGTCCAGTTCCCCGCCGCCCCAGAAGGCGAAGCCGGTGAAGCGGCGCGGCACGGTCCAGCGGCCCTTGCGCTCGAACCCGGACATCACCGCCACGCCCCAGGTCGAGGAGCCCTCGCCATCGATGATCCGCCCGCTCCAACTGCCGTCGTCGAGGGGCCCCTTCACCATGTTCACGGCGGGTGACACCGGCAGGTCCCGGGTGATCGGCGCCAACTCCCCGTACGTCCGTGCCTTGTACGTGGCGTCCAGCCGCTCCTCGAACTCCCCCATGTCGAGCCGCCCCTCGGCCAGGGCGTCCCGCAGGACCTCGGCGACTCGCTCACGATCGGCGTCGGATGCTCTCAGCTCCGGGAGGTCGTCGGTCATGGCAGCAGCCTACGAGTTCCACCGGCCCGGCACTACGCACCGGCCCGTTCCGCGTACATCCGGGCGATCACCGCCTCGATGTCCGGCTCCCGCACCGACAGGTCCACCAGCGGATACTCCGCCGCGACCCGCGCCACCAGTCCCGCCGCCGACTCCCCCGCCGGGAACGCCAGCCACTGCCGCGGCCCCTCCACCCGCACCACCCGCGCCGCCGGGCCCACCTCGATCGGCGGCAGCTCCCGCTCCAGGTCGACCACCAGGGTCCGCTCGCTCCCGCCCACCTCGTGCAGCCCGGCGAGCGCCCCGTCGTAGACCATGCGCCCGTGGTCGATGACCATCACCCGCGAGCAGAGCTGCTCGATGTCCTGGAGGTCGTGCGTGGTCAGCAGCACCGTCGTGCCGCGCTCCCCGTTCAACTCCCGCAGGAAACCGCGGACCTTCGCCTTGGAGATCACGTCCAGGCCGATCGTCGGCTCGTCCAGGTACAGCACCTCGGGGTCGTGCAGCAGCGCCGCCGCGATGTCCCCGCGCATCCGCTGCCCCAGCGACAGCTGCCGCACCGGAACCTCCAACAGGCCGCCCAGCTCCAGCAGTTCCACGCACCGGTCGAGGTTCTCCCGGTAACGGGCGTCCGGGATGCGGTACATGCGGTGCATCAGCCGGTAGGAGTCGATCAGTGGCAGGTCCCACCACAGGGTGGTGCGCTGCCCGAAGACCACGCCGATGCGGTGCGCCAGGCGCCTGCGCTCACGGGACGGATCGACGCCGGCGACCCGCAGCCGGCCTCCGCTCGGCGTCAGGATCCCCGTCAGCATCTTGATCGTCGTCGACTTGCCCGCGCCGTTCGGCCCGATGTACCCGACCATCTCACCCCGCGCCACCGTGAAGGAGACCGAGTCCACCGCCCGCACCTGGCGCCGCTCCCGTTTCAGGAACCCGGTCTTCCTGCGCACGTCGAAGACCTTCTCGACACCGTCCACCTCAATGAACACGCACCCTCAACTCCCCGTACTCCGATAGGCCCGAAGCCCCGCCCGCCAGGCCCAGCCCGCCAGCACCCCGAACCCGCCCGCCACCAGCGGCGGTGCGAACGCGGCCCACTCCGGCAGCCCCAGCGGATAGGGCCGCCCCAGCACATAGGACGCCGGCACCCAGTTGACGAAGGCGAGCGGCAGCACAAAGGTGACCCCGCGCACCAGATCCGTCCCGAACACCGTCGGCGGATACTGCAGCAGCGTGCCCCCGCCGTAGGTGAACGCGTTCTGCACCTCGGCCGCGTCCTGCGCCACGAACTGGAAGGCCGCCCCCGCCACGAACAGCGACCCGAAGATCACCGCCCCGCAGACCACCATCACCGGCACCAGCAGCACCTTCGCCGCCGTCCACTCCACGTCGACGGCCGTCAGCGCCCACCCCAGCACCAGCAGGCCCTGGGTGATCCGGCCCAGCCGGCGCAGCGCGAACCGGTCCGCGCCGACCTGGGCGAGCACCGGCGCCGGCCGCACCAGCAGCGTGTCGAAGGAACCGTCCCGGATCCGGCCGCCCAGCACGTCCATCGAGCCGAGCAGCAGATCGGCGAAGCCGAACGCGGTCGCCGACAGCCCGTACAGCAGGGCCACCTCGGGCAGCGTCCAGCCGCCGAGCGAGTCGACCTGCGAGAACATCAGCAGGATCGCGGCGAAGTCCAGGCCCGTGATCAGCAGGTTCCCCACCACCGTGAGCGCGAAGGAGGTGCGGTAGGTCATCGTCGCGCGGATCCACATCCCGGCGATCAGCCCGTAGGCCCGCAGCCCCTCCCGCATCCGGGACGCCTCAGCCACCCTGCACCACCACCCGCCGCGTCGCCGCCGACTGCAGCAGCCTTCCCGCCGCCAGCAGCACCACCGCCCAGCCGGCCTGGAAGGCGTACGCGGTCCAGGGCGAGACCTCCCCCATCAGCACATCCGCCGGCATCTGCAGCTGCGCCGCCCACGGCAGCGCCTGCACGATGTCCCCGAACGGGTCCGGGAAGGCGTTCAGCGGCAGCGTCATGCCGGAGCAGAAGATCCCGGCGATCATCATCGTCTGGGTGATGCCCCGGTCGTCCATGAGCCAGAACATCGTCAGCGCCGCGAGATAACGGATCCCGAAGCTGACGATCATCGCCAGCACCACCGCGACCAGGAAGGCCGCCCAGGTGGTGACATCCCCCGGCAGCGCCATCGGGAAGAACAGCGCACCGAAGGCGAACGGGATCACCCCGCGGCCCAGCAACTGGAACACCGACCGGCCCATGTCGCTCGCCAGCCACCACAGTTGAAGATCGGCGGGCCGGTACAGATCGACCGCGATCTCCCCGGTGCGGATCCGCGCCATCAGGTCCTTCTCCGCACCCCCGCCCTGGATCGCCAGCGTCGAGTACAGGGCCTGGCCGAGCCACGCATAGGTGACGGCCTGGGTCTGGTCGTACCCCCCGAGGTGCGGTCTCTCGTCCCACAGCGCCAGGTAGGTGTACACCAGGATGATCCCGAAGACCGTGTTGGTGAACACCCCGGCCGCGGTGGCCGCCCGATAGGTCGCGTACCGTCTGAATCCCCCCGCCGCGACGGCCGCGTACAACCGTCCGGAACCCACAGTCCCACCCCTCCTCGGCCCGCCGCACACCAAAACGCAGGAGCCTAGTGCGCAGGTGGTGACGCACGCCACGCATTTTCCGATGCCGAAGCGTGCCGCGATCAGGGAACGGAACCCTTGGTGCGAGAGTCTTCAACAGGGGGCGCAGAACGCGTACGAGGTCGTACGGGAACGTACAACGCGAAACAGGAGTCCGTGCACGAGATGAGCGACGAGCCACAACCGCAGCAAGACCAGCCGACCGAGCGGCCCGAGCGGCCCAAGCGCACCGGCTGGCGCCGGCTGATCCCGACCTGGCGGATGGTGCTCGGGACGTTCGTCGTCGGCGTACTGCTGCTGGCCGGCCTGTTCTTCCTCGGCTACTCCCTGGTCAAGATCCCGCCGGCCAACGCGCTCGCCATCAAGCAGAGCAACATCTTCCTGTACGCCGACGGCTCCCAGCTCGCCCGCGACGGCGAGGTCAACCGGGAGAACGTCAACCTCGCGCAGATCTCCAAGGACGCCCGCAACGCCGTACTGGCCGCCGAGGACCGCGACTTCTACAGCGAGTCCGCGATCGACCCCAAGGCCATGCTGCGGGCCGGCTGGAACACCGCCACCGGCAAGGGCAAGCAGTCCGGCTCCACGATCACCCAGCAGTACGTGAAGAACTACTACCTGGCCCAGGAGCAGACCGTCACCCGCAAGGTGAAGGAGTTCTTCATCTCGGTCAAGCTGGACCGCACCGAGTCCAAGGACCAGATCCTCGAGGGCTACCTCAACACCAGCTACTTCGGCCGCAACGCCTACGGCATCCAGGCCGCCGCCCACGCCTACTACGGCGTCGACGCCGCCGAACTCACCGCCGCCCAGGGCGCCTACCTGGCCGCCCTGCTCAACGCGCCCAGCGAGTACGACGTCGTCGCCCACCCCGAGAACAAGGCGGCGGCGCACGCCCGCTGGACCTACGTCCTGGACGGCATGGTCAAGGAGGGCTGGCTCGGCGCGTCCGAGCGGGCGGGCCTGAAGTTCCCGATGCCCAAGGAGGCCACGGTCTCCACCAGCCTGTCCGGGCAGCGCGGTTACCTCGTGCGGATCGTCACGGACTACCTCATCGCCAACCGGATCCTCGACGAGGACGAACTCACCGCCGGCGGCTACCGCATCACCACCACCCTGGACAAGTCCAAGCAGGACGCCTTCGTCAAGGCCGTCGACGAGCAGCTGATGGACAAGCTCGACCCCAAGGCCCGCAAGGTCGACTCCTACGTCCGCGCGGGCGGCGCCTCCGTCGACCCCAGGACGGGCAAGGTCGTCGCGATGTACAACGGCATCGACTACGTCAAGCAGTACACCCCCAACGCCACCCGCCGCGACTTCCAGGTCGGCTCCACCTTCAAGCCGTTCGTGTTCACCTCGGCCGTCGAGAACGACTCCACCACCCAGGACGGCCGCCCCATCACCCCCTACACCGTCTACGACGGCACCAACGAGCGCCCCGTCGAGGGCTGGACCGGCGAGACCTACGCCCCGGAGAATGAGGATTACGTCTCCTACGGCGACATCAGCGTCAGCGAGGCCACCGACAAGTCGGTGAACTCGGTGTACGCGCAGATGGCCGTGGACGTCGGCCCCGAGAAGATCGAGCAGACCGCGATCGACCTCGGCCTGCCCGAGGGCACCCCCGACCTGGAGCCCTACCCGTCGATCGCGCTCGGCACCGCCACCGCCAGCGTCCTCGACATGGCCGAGGCCTACGCCACGCTCGCCAACCACGGCAAGCACGGCACGTACACCATGATCGAGCGGATCACCAAGGACGGCGCCGACGTCATCGACCTGCCGAAGCGCAAGACGTCGCAGGCCGTCAGCCGGCAGGCCGCCGACACCACCACCTCGGTGCTGCAGAGCGTCGTCGAGTCCGGCACCGCCACCGCCGCCCAGGCCGCGGGCCGGCCGGCCGCCGGCAAGACCGGCACCGCGGAGGAGGACATGGCGGCCTGGTTCGCCGGCTACACACCCGAACTCGCCACCGTCGTCGCCGTGATGGGCCAGGACCCGGTCACGGCCGAGCACAAGTCGCTCTACAACGTGATGGGCCTGCCCCGCATCAACGGCGGCGGGGCGCCCGCGGAGATCTGGGCGCAGTTCACCAAGGACGCCCTGAAGGGCGAACCGGTCACCGACTTCGACCTGGAGCTCCAGGACGGCGCCGACGCCGTCCAGCCGCCGCCCGTGGAACCGTCCGGCGATCCGACCACGGACGGGACCGAGAGCGACGGCCCGACACCGGGCGCCGAGACGCCGACGGCGAGCGGCACCACCACCAGCGCTACCCCGACCACCGGGGGCGGCACGACGGACGGCGGCACCACCACCGACGGCGGCACCACCACCGACGGGGGGACGACGGACGGCGGCACCACCGGTGACGACACCACCACCGGCGGCGGTACGGCGGACGGCGGCACCACCGGTGACACGACCGAGGGCGGTACGGCGGACGGCGGCGTCACGGACGGGACGACGGCGGGCGCGATGTACTGGCCCCGGCGCAGCGACTGATCAGTGCCCGCTGGTCGCCTTGAGCCCCACCACGGCGACCAGCAGCAGACAGACGAAGAAGATCCGGGCGGCGGTCGCCGGCTCACCCAGCGCCACCATGCCGACCACCGCCGCACCGGCCGCCCCGATACCGACCCACACGCCGTAGGCGGTGCCGATGGGCAGGGAACGGGCCGCGTAGGACAGCAGCAGCATGCTGGCGACGATGCCGGCGCCGGTGAACAGGCTGGGCACGAGACGGGTGAACCCGTCGGTGTACTTCATCCCGACCGACCAGCCGACCTCGAGCAGACCGGCGACGACGAGCAGAACCCAGGCCATGGGGAAACCTCCGGGAGACGGAAACGGACGGACGTCGGTGCGTCGTCTTTTCCTTGGCCCGGTACGGCGCGTCTCGTCGGGGCTGCCTTCAAAGCTAGCAAAGGAACGGCGAAAGGGGCCGGTGACGATGGTCACCGGCCCCTCTCACCTGCGTCACTACAGGTACAGACCCGTGGAGTCCTCCGAACCCTCGAACCGGTCGGCGGCCACCGCGTGCAGATCGCGCTCGCGCATCAGCACATAGGCGATGCCCCGCACCTCCACCTCGGCCCGGTCCTCCGGGTCGAACAGGACCCGGTCACCCGGCTCCACCGTCCGTACGTTCTGACCCACCGCGACGACCTCGGCCCAGGCCAGCCGACGGCCGACCGCCGCGGTGGCCGGAATCAGGATCCCGCCACCGGAACGCCGCTCGCCCTCGCTGGTGTCCTGCCGCACGAGCACACGGTCGTGCAGCATCCGGATGGGCAGCTTGTCGTCATGGGGGGTGTCGTTTCTGTTGGCGCTCACACCTCGAACCTACCTGCCTTCACCGCCTCCGTACGCCGCCGGGTCAGCGCTTGCGGCGCCGGGCGCCGACGGCGAGCAGGCCCACGACACCGACGAGCAGCACCGCGACCGGCACCACCCGCTCCAGCCGGGGCGCGCCCTCCTCGTCGACGAACTGCGCCTTGACGTCACTGACGACCCGGTTGGCCTGGACGTAGGCCCGCCCGAGGGTGTGGTCGATGTTGGAGACCACCTTGGCCTTGGCATCCCCGACGATGGTCTTCGGGTGGACCCGAACCCCGATCTCGTCGAGCGTTTCGGCCAGCACTTCGCGGCGGCGCCTGATGTCCGCCTCGATCTGCGCCGGGGTTCTCGTGTCCGACGTTTCCGCCACCGTACGGCCTCCGAAGTCCGCTGATATTGTTCCGGACAGTCTGTCAGCTCTCCGCGCCATCGCACTGTCAGGACCCCCGGTTACGCTAGCGAGATGAGCGAGCGACTCCAGCCCGGGGACGTGGCCCCCGCCTTCACCCTCCCCGACGCCGACGGCAATGAGATCTCCCTGTCGGACCACAAGGGACGCAAGGTGATCGTCTACTTCTACCCGGCGGCCCTGACTCCCGGCTGCACCAAGCAGGCCTGCGACTTCACCGACAACCTCGACGTCCTGGCCGGAGCCGGCTACGACGTCATCGGCATCTCCCCCGACTCCCCGGAGAAGCTGGCGAAGTTCCGCGACAAGGAGTCGCTGAAGGTGACGCTCCTGGCGGACCCGGAGAAGTCGGTCACCGAGTCCTACGGCGCCTACGGCGAGAAGAAGAACTACGGCAAGACCTACATGGGCGTCATCCGCTCCACGATCGTCGTGGACGAGGAGGGCAAGGTCGAACGGGCCCTGTACAACGTCCGGGCGACGGGCCACGTAGCCAAGATCATCAAGGACCTGGACATCTGAGCGGACGCTTCCCCTGCCGAACGGCCCGCCCCGGAATCCCCGGGCGCGGGCCGCTTCGATGCGCCGGGCGTGACTGTCCGATAAACGGTTCGTTACTCCGTACGAGCTGCGAACACGCAGCCGGGACGGAGGGGGCGCGATGGGGGCTAGTACGTACACCAGGGAGCGGCTGGAGGAGGCGGCTCGGGGGGCGCGGACGTTGTCGGAGGCTTGTGGGCGGTTGGGGGTGGATCCGAAGGGCTGGAAGCGACGGTACGTCCATGATCGGATGAAGAAACTGGGCATCGACGTCTCGCATTTCGAGCGAGAGGGGATCAAGTGGACGCGGGAGATCCTTGCACCGGTGGTCTCCCGGTCGGTCAGCGTCAATGAGGTGCTGCGGCATCTGGGGCTCGACCCGGTCGGCGGGCACCACACCCACATCAGTCGGCGGATCAAGGCGTACGGCATCGACACCTCGCACTTCACGCCGACGGTCCGCACGGAACGGCAGCGGCACAACCAGCGTCGGCGGACAGCCGAGGAGATCCTGGTCGAGGAGACCTCGGCGCACGCCACTCGCGTACCGAGCAGCCGCCTCAAGCGGGCGATGCGCCGGCTGGGAGTGGAGGAGCGCTGCGCCCTGTGCGGTATCGAGCCGGTATGGCTCGGCGAACCGCTGCCGCTGGAGGTCGACCACGTCGACGGCAACTGGCGGAACAACCGGATCGAGAACCTGAGACTGCTCTGCCCCAACTGCCACTCCACGACCGACAGTTATCGAGGGCGTGGCAAGCGGCGGGTCAAGGGTGGGTCCTCATGAGGCTCCCTCGCCCCTCGGCATGCGAACTGCGGGCGGCGGTCGCCGAGTCGGCCTCGCTCGCGGAGGTGCTGCGCCGCCTGGGCCGCCCGGGCAACGGCTCGCAGCGCACCCAGCTGCGCAAGTGGATCGCCGAGCATCAGATCGCGACCTCGCACCTCCTGGGGCAGGCCCATCAGCGAGGCAGATCGCCGGCCAACGCCAGGCCCCCGCAGGAGGTGCTGGTCCAGCACAGCGGCACGCATCGGACGGCCACCAAGCGTCTGCGTCGCGCGCTGCTGGCAGTCGGTGTTGCCGAGGAGTGCGCCCGCTGCGGGGTCGGCCCAGCGTGGCTCGGCAGCCCCATGACCCTGGAGGTCGATCACATCAGCGGGGATTGGCGTGACAACCGGCGGGAGAATCTGCGGTTGCTGTGTCCCAACTGCCACGCGATCACGAGTACCTGGTGCAGGGGAGGCCGGAAGGCGCGATCGGATCCCGGTACGATGGCAGACGGCTAGCGGCGGTGGCGCAACGGCGACGCGGCAGACTTAGGATCTGTGGCCCTTGATCGGGCTTGAGGGTTCGAATCCCTTCCGCCGCACCTGAACGGCCTGCGAATCGAAGGACTGATGCGCAGGCCGTTCCCGTGTCTCTCAGCCCAGCAGCTCCCGGACCACCGGCACCAACCCCCGGAACGCCTTCCCCCGGTGGCTGATCGCGTTCTTCTCCTCCGGGGGCAGTTCCGCGCAGGTGCGGGTCTCGCCGTCCGGCTGGAGGATCGGGTCGTAGCCGAAGCCGTTCGTGCCGGTCGGGGTGTGCCGTAGGACGCCCCTCAGTCGGCCTTCCACCACCCGCTCCTGCCCGTCCGGCAGGGCCAGCGCCGCCGCGCACGCGAAGTGGGCGCCCCGGTGTTCGTCGGCGATGTCGGACAGCTGGGCCAGCAGCAGCTCCAGGTTGGCCCGGTCGTCCCCGTGGCGGCCGGCCCAGCGGGCGGAGAAGATGCCCGGGGCGCCGTTCAGGACGTCGACGCAGAGGCCGGAGTCGTCGGCCACCGCGGGCAGGCCGGTGGCCCGGGCCAGGGCGTGGGCCTTGAGGAGGGCGTTCTCGGCGAACGTCACTCCTGTTTCCTTGACATCCGGAATGTCCGGGAAGGCGTCCGCGCCGACGAGGTCGTGGGGCAGACCTGCGTCGGCGAGGATGGCCTTCAGCTCGGTGATCTTTCCGGCGTTGCGCGTGGCGAGGATCAGGCGGGTCATGCCCCCAGTATCAGGGTGTGCAGACCTTGGTCAGTTCGCCGGCGGCGTCGGTGACCGGGGTGAGGTCGGGGGTCTCGTCGCCGTTGTCGATGGCCGTACGGACGTTGTCGACCGCGGTGGCGAGGTCGTCGACGGCCTTGTCGACGTCGGCGTTGTCGGTCTTGTCGCCGATGTCGTTGAGGTTCTGGTCGATGGAGTCGAGGGACTCGTCGACCTGCGTCGGGTCGTTCGCCGCGCTCTCGACGGCCTGCTGGAGGTCGGTCACGCTGTCGGCGACGGCCTCGGCGGTCTGGACGCAGTCCAGGGCCTTGCTGACGGCGTCGCAGCCGGTGGTCAGTCCGGTGGTCAGCGCTACGGCCGCCACCGCGGCGACCATGGTGATACGGCTCCGTCTGCGTCGGCTCGCGCCCATGCTGGTGTCCTCCCGTGCTCAGGCCTTCCACAGGCCCCCGTGCCTGGCCGGGCGCCCGACGGTGTGTCGTGCGCCCGTACCCCTAGTGACGCGGGGGCGGTCGGCGTGGTTGCCCGTGCCGGACGCCCTGCTTGGTGCGTCCTTTACTTTTCGAGGACGGTATCAAGGGCCTTGCGCTGCAGGACAGCGAGTTCGGTGCAGCCCAGGACCGCCAGGTCCAGCAGGGAGTTGAGCTCGTCGCGGTCGAAGGGCTCCGCCTCCGCGGTGCCTTGGACCTCGACGAAGCGGCCGTCGCCGGTGCAGACGACGTTCATGTCGGTCTCGGCCTTCACGTCCTCCTCGTAGCGCAGGTCGAGGAGCGGGACGCCGCCGACGATGCCCACCGAGACCGCCGCGACGGTTCCGGTCAGGGGCTTGCGGCCGGCCTTGATCAGCTTCTTGCCCTGGGCCCATGCCACGGCGTCGGCGAGGGCCACGTAGGCGCCGGTGATGGCCGC
This sequence comes from Streptomyces sp. NPDC002779, assembly GCF_042888685.1. Lineage (NCBI taxonomy): Bacteria > Bacillati > Actinomycetota > Actinomycetes > Kitasatosporales > Streptomycetaceae > Streptomyces > Streptomyces sp. NPDC002779. The sequence goes on along the minus strand of NZ_JBIAQC010000002.1, from coordinate 126,951 downwards.
GGTGCGGGTGCCGCCGTCGGCCTGGAGGACGTCGCAGTCCAGGACGATGGTGTTCTCTCCCAGCGCCTTGTAGTCGATCACCGCGCGCAGGGAGCGGCCGATGAGGCGGCTGATCTCGTGGGTGCGGCCGCCGATCTTGCCGCGGACGGATTCGCGGTCGCCGCGGGTGTTGGTGGCGCGGGGCAGCATGGAGTACTCGGCGGTGACCCAGCCTTCGCCGCTGCCCTTGCGCCAGCGCGGGACGCCTTCGGTGACGGAGGCGGTGCAGAAGACCTTGGTGTCGCCGAAGGAGACGAGGACGGAGCCCTCGGCGTGCTTGCTCCAGCCGCGTTCGATGGTGACGGGGCGGAGCTGTTCGGGGGTGCGGCCGTCGATGCGTGACATGGCGATGAGCCTAGCGGGACATGCGGAAGGGGCCCTTCCCGCGGGGGGACGGGCCCCTTCAGGGGTGAGCGGTGTGCTCACATCATGTCTTCGATCTCCGCCGCGATCGGGTCGGCGTCGGTGCCGATGACGACCTGGATCGCCGTGCCCATCTTGACGACTCCGTGGGCGCCGGCCGCCTTGAGGGCCGCCTCGTCGACGAGGGAGGCGTCGGCGACCTCGGTGCGCAGGCGCGTGATGCAGCCCTCGACTTCTTCGATGTTCTCGATACCGCCGAGTCCGATAACGATCTTCTCAGCCTTGCTGGCCATTTCGGTCTCCTCACGCACAGTTGGCCCAACTTTACGAGCGATTGCGCCGTACGTACCGAAAGATGACGTCACAGCAACCCAATCGTCGATAACTGGTCTACACCACCTGACAGGCGGTCGCCAACTGATGAATGCCCCCACCGAGATCTCTCCAGCACGTCGGCGGTGGCAGTCGGCGTTCCAGGGCCTGCAGAAGATGGGCCGCAGTCTTCAGCTCCCGATCGCCGTGCTGCCGGCCGCGGGCATCCTGAACCGGCTGGGCCAGCCCGATGTGTTCGGCGACGAAGGGCTCGGCTGGAACAACATCTCCCGGGTGATGGCCGGGGCGGGCGGCGCGCTGCTCGACAGCCAGCTCGGGCTGCCGCTGCTGTTCTGCATCGGTGTCGCGATCGGCATGGCGAAGAAGGCGGACGGCTCGACCGCGCTGGCGGCGGTGGCGGGCTTCCTCGTCTACTACAACGTGCTGCGCCAGTTCCCGGAGGACTGCCCGGACGGCACGGAGGCGGTCCCGAACGTCGGCTGCCAGGGGACCGTCGACGGCACGGTGCAGGCGTTCACCTACCAGAACCCCGGGGTGTTCGGCGGCATCGTCATCGGCCTGCTGGCGGCCTTCTTCTGGGCCCGCTACCACCGCACCCGGCTGGTGGACTGGCTGGGCTTCTTCAACGGCCGCCGGCTGGTGCCGATCATCATGGCGTTCGTCGCCATCGCCTTCGCCGCGCTGTGCCTGTGGGTGTGGCCGCCGATCGGTGACGCGCTGGAGAGCTTCAGCGACTGGCTGAGCGACGCGGGCGCCTGGGGTGCGGGCATCTTCGGCATCGCGAACCGGGCCCTGCTGGTGATCGGCCTGCACCAGTTCCTGAACGTGCCCATCTGGTTCCAGTTCGGCACGTACACCAAGCCGGACGGCACCGAGGTGCACGGCGACATCAACATGTTCCTGGCGGGCGACCCGGACGCGGGCCAGTTCACCTCGGGGTTCTTCCCGATCATGATGTTCGCGCTGCCGGCCGCGGCCCTGGCCATCACGCACTGCGCGAAGCCGCACCGCCGCAAGGAGGTCGGCGGTCTGATGCTCTCGGTGGCGCTGACCTCGTTCGTCACGGGCATCACCGAGCCGATCGAGTACTCGTTCCTGTTCATCGCGCCGCTGCTGTACGTGGTGCACGCGGTGCTGACGGGTGTGTCGATGGCGGTGACGTGGGGGCTCGGGGTGCACGACGGCTTCAGTTTCTCCGCCGGGCTCATCGACTACGTCATCAACTGGAATCTGGCGACCAGGCCGTGGGCGATCATTCCGATCGGCCTGGTCTTCGCAGTCGTGTATTACGTGATCTTCCGGTTCGCGATCACGAGATTCGATCTGAAGACGCCGGGACGGGAGCCGGAGGACGAGGTGGAGGACGTTACAAAGGTCTGACGAAAGCCTCGAATAACGGTTGCGCAACCCGCGGTTCCGGTGACGGAATCGCGGGTTCCTTATGTGCCCTTCATCGTGCTAGAACAGGTCTACACCACTGAGTGGTGTAGACCACCACCCGATGGAGGAAGTCTATGAGCACCGCCACCGCATCGGCGGCCCCCACAAAGAAGTGGGGATCCGGTCTGTTCCAGGGCCTGCAGAAGGTCGGCCGCAGCCTCCAGCTCCCGATCGCCGTCCTGCCCGCGGCGGGCATTCTGCTGCGCCTGGGTCAGGCCGACGTTCAGGAGAAGCTGAACCTGCCCGACAAGGTCACGGCGGTCTTCGCCACGGCCGGTGGCGCGATCTTCGACAACCTGCCGCTGCTGTTCTGCATCGGTGTCGCGATCGGCTTCGCGAAGAAGGCCGACGGCTCGACCGCGCTGGCCGCGCTGGTGGGCTTCCTGGTCTACAGCAATGTCCTCAAGGCGTTCCCGGTCACTGAGGCAAAGGTGCAGAAGGGCGCGGACATAGCCGCGACCTACAACAATCCGGGTGTCCTGGGCGGCATCCTCATGGGTCTGCTCTCCGCCGTGCTGTGGCAGCGCTTCCACCGCACCAAGCTGGTGGACTGGCTCGGCTTCTTCAACGGCCGCCGTCTCGTGCCGATCATCATGGCCTTCGTCGGCACCGTCATGGGCGTCTTCTTCGGCCTGGTCTGGGAGCCGATCGGTGAGGGCATCTCGGACGTCGGCGAGTGGATCACCGGTCTGGGCGCCGCGGGTGCCGGTCTGTTCGGTCTGATCAACCGCGCGCTGATCCCGATCGGCATGCACCAGTTCGTCAACACCGTCTCCTGGTTCCAGATCGGTGACTTCACCAACGCCGCCGGCGAGGTCGTGCACGGCGACCTGAACCGCTTCTTCGCGGGCGACCCGGACGCCGGTCAGTTCATGTCGGGCTTCTTCCCGATCATGATGTTCGGCCTGCCGGCCGCCGCGATCGCGATCGCGCACGCCGCTCGTCCCGAGCGCCGCAAGGCCGTGATGGGCATGATGGTCTCGCTCGCGCTGACCTCCTTCGTGACCGGTGTCACCGAGCCGATCGAGTTCTCGTTCATGTTCATCGCGCCGGTGCTCTACGCGATCCACGCGGTGCTCACCGCCCTGTCCATGGCGATCACCTGGGCGCTCGGCGTCCACGCGGGCTTCACCTTCTCCGCGGGTGCCATCGACTACGGACTCAACTGGTCGCTGTCCACCAAGCCCTGGCTGATCATCCCGATCGGCCTGGTCTTCGCGGCGGTCTACTACGTCCTCTTCCGCTTCGCGATCACCAAGTTCAACCTTCCGACGCCGGGCCGTGAGTCCGACGAGGAGCTGGCGGAGCTGCAGAAGGCCGAGGCCAAGTAGCCCGTACGACAGGACGGAGGCCCCGGAACCGAGCTGGTTCCGGGGCCTCCGTGCACGTGGCCTTCAGATCTCGTACGTCCGCCTCGGCGCCGCCAGTTCCACCGGACCGTCGTAGACCGCGCGCGCGTCGGCCAGGTTGGTCCGGGGGTCGGTCCACGGGGGAATGTGGGTCAGCACCAGGCGGCGGGCGCCCGCCCGGGCCGCCGTCTCACCCGCCTCGCGGCCGTTGAGGTGCAGGTCGGGGATGTTCTCCTTGCCGTGCGTGAACGCCGCCTCGCACAGGAACAGATCGGTGTCGCGGGCGAGTTCGTCGAGCGTGGCGGTGACACCGGTGTCGCCGGAGTACGTCAGGGACCGCCCGCCGTGCTCGACGCGGATGCCGTACGCCTCCACCGGATGGGCCACCCGCTCCGTGTGCACCGTGAACGGGCCGAGCTCGAAGGTGGAGGGCTTGACGGTGTGGAAGTCGAAGACCTCGCTCATCGAGGAGGCCGAGGGGGTGTCGGCGTAGGCCGTGGTCAGCCGGTGCTCCGTGCCCTCGGGTCCGTAGACCGGGATGGGGGCGCAGCGGCCGCCGTCGTGCCGGTAGTACCGCGCGACGAAGTAGGCGCACATGTCGATGCAGTGGTCGACGTGCAGATGGCTCAGGAAGATCGCGTCGAGGTCGTAGAGACCGCAGTGGCGCTGCAGCTCGCCGAGGGCGCCATTGCCCATGTCGAGGAGCAACCGGAAGCCGTCGGCCTCGACGAGGTAGCTCGAGCAGGCCGATTCCGCGGACGGAAACGACCCCGAGCAGCCGACGACGGTGAGCTTCATGAAGCAGAAACCTCCGCGGGCGGGGATGTCCGGATGGGGGGCGACGGGGGTGTGCGGTTCGTCGAGCGTAAGGCGCGACAGGGCGGGTCGCTCCTCCGCCAAGGGCTGTTGTGGGCGAACTCACCTGTGGTGTCACGCGTTCGGCTGGCAGTGGGGCGCCTGAGGCGCGGGAAGGGCGCGCGCAGCTGAGCGCGCGCCGGTAACGTCGTCGTATGGACACGTCATGGTGGTGGCTGGCGCTCGCCGCGGTGGTGCTGCTCGCGCTCGTCGCCGCACTCGTGGACGGGTGGGGGCGCAGAACCTCCGGGCGGCTGGACCGGCGTCGGCAGGCCGTGCGGCCGCGGCCCACGGAGATCTGGTGGGCGAGTGTGCCGTTCGAGGACCGGCCGGGGGCGAAGGACCGGCCGTGTCTGGTGCTGGCGGTGCACGGCAGGCGGGTGCGCGTCGCGAAGATCACCAGCCAGTACCACGACGAGCGGTCGGGGGTGATCCCGCTGCCGCCGGGTGCGGTGAGCGACGCTCAGGGGCGGGCGAGCTTCCTGGAGACGGACGAGCTGCGCGAGGTGCCGGTGCGGGACTTCCGCCGCAAGGCGGGGGTGGTGGACCCGGTCCTGTGGGACCAGGTCCGACACCTGGCGGGCTGAGGGGCTACGCCCAGAGCTGTCCTTGCAGCGTCTCGATCGCTTCCTCGGTCGTCGCCGCCGTGTAGACGCCGGTCGACAGGTACTTCCAGCCGCCGTCGGCGACGACGAACACGATGTCGGCGGACTCCCCCGCCTTCAGCGCCTTGTTGCCGACGCCGATCGCGGCGTGCAGGGCGGCGCCCGTGGAGACGCCCGCGAAGATGCCCTCCTGCTGGAGCAGCTCCCGGGTGCGGGTGACCGCGTCCGCCGAGCCGACGGAGAAGCGGGTGGTCAGCACCGACGCGTCGTACAGCTCGGGCACGAAGCCCTCGTCGAGGTTGCGCAGGCCGTACACCAGGTCGTCGTAGCGCGGCTCCGCGGCGACGATCTTCACGTCGGGCTTGTGCTCGCGCAGGAAGCGGCCCACGCCCATCAGCGTGCCCGTGGTGCCGAGACCGGCCACGAAGTGGGTGATGGACGGGAGGTCGGCGAGGATCTCGGGGCCGGTGCCGGCGTAGTGGGCGCCCGCGTTGTCCGGGTTGCCGTACTGGTAGAGCATCACCCAGTCCGGGTGCTCGGCGGACAGTTCCTTGGCCACGCGTACGGCCGTGTTGGAGCCGCCCGCCGCCGGGGAGGAGATGATCTGCGCGCCCCACATGCCGAGCAGGTCCCGGCGCTCCTGGGAGGTGTTCTCGGGCATCACGCAGACCATGCGGTAGCCCTTGAGCTTGGCCGCCATGGCGAGAGAGATGCCGGTGTTGCCGGAGGTGGGCTCCAGGATGGTGCAGCCCGGGGTGAGCCGGCCGTCCTTCTCCGCCTGCTCGATCATGTGCAGGGCCGGGCGGTCCTTGATCGAGCCGGTGGGGTTGCGGTCCTCCAGCTTGGCCCAGATCCGGACGTCGGCGGACGGCGACAGCCGCGGCAGGCGCACCAGAGGGGTGTTGCCCACCGCGGCCAGCGGGGAGTCGTAGCGCATACGGGATCAGACCATGCCGCCGGCCACGGCCGGCAGGATCGTGACGCTGTCGCCGTCGGTGAGCTTGGTGTTGATGCCGTCGAGGAAGCGGACGTCCTCGTCGTTGAGGTACACGTTCACGAAGCGGCGCAGCTGCTCGCCGTTCGCCTGGTCGATGAGCCGGGCCTGGATGCCCGCATGGCGGGTCTCGAGGTCGGTGAACAGGTCGGCAAGGGTGTCACCGCTGCCCTCCACCGCCTTCTTGCCGTCGGTGTACTGGCGGAGGATGGTGGGGATGCGGACCTCGATGGCCATGGCAAGGGGCTCCTGTCGGAAAAGTGGTCTGGTCTCAGTGGGCGCGCGCGTCGATGGCGCGCCGCGGCGGCACGGCCGTACGGCTGCAGCGGGACGGTCAACAGATGGCGCTGTTCAGCCTGCACAGGTCGACGTGCAGCCGCGCAACGAGCAGCGAGCCCGGCGCCTTGTCACTCACGTCGAGAAGAACCATGGGCTCATCGTATCGATTCCCGGACCGGCTCCAGGAGTGTGATCTCACCATCCGGACGTAAATCATCCACGATCCGAGATCGACGGGATTCAGTAGGCCTCCACGACCCTGACCTCCTCCTCCGTGACCTCGCCCTCCAGGATCCGGAAGGAGCGGAACTGGAACTCCCCGAGGCCGTCGGTGTCGGCGGTGGAGACGAGGACGTAGTGCGCGCCCGGCTCGTTGGCGTAGGAGATGTCGGTGCGGGAGGGGTAGGCCTCGGTGGCCGTGTGGGAGTGGTAGATGACCACCGGTTCCTCGTCCCGGTCGTCCATCTCGCGGTAGAGCTTGAGCAGGTCGCCGGAGTCGAACTCGTAGAACGTGGGCGACATGGCGGCGTTCAGCATCGGGATGAAGCGCTCGGGGCGGTCGGCGCCGGCCGGCCCCGCGATGACGCCGCACGCCTCGTCGGGATGGTCCTTGCGCGCGTGCGCGACGATCTGGTCGACGAGGGCCTGGGTGATGGTCAGCATGCCCGCCAGGATAAGCAGAAGGGCGACTCCGTACCGAAGAGTGGTACGAAGCCGCCCACATGCTAGGACGGTGCTGGTCAGCCGACCTTTTCGAACTCCGCCTCACGGCGCTGCGTGACCTCGGGGTTCCGGGACTTCAGCACGAGCCAGCCGATGCCCAGCGCCGCCGCCCAGCCCGCCATCACGTACAGGCAGACGCGGGAGTCGGCGTCGTAGGCGATGATGCCGGTGACGAAGAGCAGGAAGGCGATGGCGACCCAGCTGCACTTCGCGCCGCCGGGGGCCGGGAAGGACGAGGCCGGCAGCCGGCCCGCGTCGACCGCGCGGCGGTAGCGGACGTGGCTGACCAGGATCATCAGCCAGGTCCAGATACCGGCCGCGGTGGCGACGGAGACGACGTAGCCGAAGGCCTTCTCCGGGACGATGTAGTTCAGGATCACGCCGATGCCCATGAAGAGCACGGAGATCGTGATGCCGAAGGCCGGGGTCTTGGTGGAGGAGAGCTTCTTGAAGACCGCGGGGGCCTCACCGCTGTCGGCCAGGTTCCGCAGCATGCGGCCCGTGGAGTACATGCCGGAGTTGCAGGAGGACAGGGCGGCGGTCAGCACCACGAAGTTGACGATGGCCGCGCCCGCCGGGATGCCGATCTTCGCGAAGGCCGCGACGAAGGGGCTGACGCCCTCGCTGAACTCGGTCCACTTGACCACGCACAGGATGACGGTGAGGGCACCGACGTAGAACAGGGCGATCCGCCAGGGCAGGGTGTTGATCGCCTTCGGGAGGGTCTTCTCCGGGTTCTCGGACTCGCCCGCGGTGACACCGACCAGCTCGACGGCGAGGTAGGCGAACATGACGCCCTGGAGGGTCATCAGGGACGAGCCGACGCCCTTGGGGAAGAACCCGTCGAAGGCCCAGAGGTTGGACACCGCGGCGGTGTCACCGGCGGAGCTGAAGCCGAAGGTGAGCACGCCGAGACCGATCACGATCATGCCGATCAGGGCGGTGACCTTGACCATCGAGAACCAGAACTCGATCTCGCCGAACAGCTTCACCGAGATCAGGTTGGCGGCGAACAGCACCAGCAGGAAGACCAGGGCCGTGACCCACTGCGGGATCTCCGGGAACCAGTAGTTGACGTAGATCGCGGCGGCCGTCAGCTCGGCCATGCCGGTGACGACCCACATCAGCCAGTACGTCCAGCCGGTGAAGTAGCCGAAGAACGGGCCGAGGAACTCGCGGGAGTACTCCGCGAAGGAGCCCGAGACCGGGCGGTAGAGGAGCAGCTCACCGAGTGCCCGCATGATGAAGAAGATGATGACGCCGGCGAGGGCGTACATGAGGATGAGGCTCGGACCGGCCTTGGCGATGTTCGCCCCGGCACCCAGGAAGAGGCCGACGCCGATGGCGCCGCCGATCGCGATCATCTGGACCTGGCGGCTGCCGAGGCCGCGCTCGTAGCCCTCTTCCGGAGCCTTCTCCGTGTCGACCTGGACGGAGGTCATGTGATTGGTGCGCCTTTCTCCACACCGACCCGGGCCTGTCGTCGGCCGCGGACCGGATCTCGATCCCCCCGGATTGACTGGAGCGTTCTGCCTGACCGGCGGTCTGCCGGTCGGTGGCGCACCCGGACGGAACATGGGTGGTGTTCGCCGGGCGGTCGTGAAGATTTATCACGGCCGCCATCTTGATCAACGAGGCGATTTGTGGCGCATTGCACACGGAGAAGTGGGCAAAGAGGGCGCGAAAGGGACACAGTCGGCCGGGAGGGTGATGTGATCGTTATCCGGATTTGAGCGTCCGCTGAGCGAACACATCATCTGGGCACAACCGTCACGATCAGGGCATGAGTGTGGAGACGAGGGTCTCCTGGAGCCCGCCCAGCCAGAGGTAGGCCATCACCATCGGCTTGCGCGGGTCCTCGTCCGGCAGCCGGTAGAGCAGGTCGGTGTCGTCCTCGTCGACGATGTCGAGGCGGGAGCCGATCGCCAGGCGCAGGTCGTTGAGGGCGCTCAGCCACTGGCGGGACTGCTCCACCGACAGCTTCAGGACCGCCCCGCCGTCGCCCGCGGCGCTGAGCTCGTCCAGGGAGCGGATCACCGCGAGGGCGTTGTCCCGCTTGCCGGCGCGCAGGTCGTTCTCGGTGTAGCGGCGGAACTCGGCGGAGTACGCGCGCTGCTCCTCGGCCTGCTCGGGGCCGGGCGTGCCCTCGGGGTCGCCGTAGGCGTCCGGGAACAGCCGGCGCAGCACGGGATCGGCGGGCGGTTCGCTCGGGCCGTCGGCGAAGAGTTCGGCGAGCGGGTCCTCGGTGGTCTCCGCGCCGGGTCCGGGCCCGATCAGCTCCAGGAGCTGGACGGCCAGGGACCGGATGATGGAGATCTCGACGTCGTCGAGGGCGACGGCCGCGCCGCCGCCGGGGAGCGGTTCGAAGGTTCCTGGCATCAGCGGTCGTCGCTACTTCCGGTCCTGCTGGAGGGTGGCCCACAAGCCGTAGCCGTGCATGGCCTGCACATCGCGTTCCATCTCCTCGCGGCTGCCGCTGGAGACGACCGCACGGCCCTTGTGGTGGACGTCGAGCATGAGCTTGGTGGCCTTGTCCTTGGAGTAGCCGAAGTACGTCTGGAAGACGTACGTCACGTAGCTCATGAGGTTGACCGGGTCATTGTGGACGATCGTCACCCAGGGGACGTCGGGCTCGGGAACGGCGGAAACCTCTTCCGCCGACTCGGTGCGTTCGATCTCTACGGGAGCGGGTGACGTCACATGGCCCATGCTGCCACGGGCACCAGAAATCGTCACACTGACGCGAAGTGGGGTACAGTCCTCGCCATGAACACAGCGGACCTTGGGCTGCCGGTGGATGTTCCCTCGACGGCGCTCTTCACGGACCAGTACGAGCTGACGATGCTCCGGGCCGCCCTGAAAGCGGGCACGGCCGAACGGCGGAGCGTCTTCGAGGTCTTCGCCCGCCGGCTGCCGGAGGGGCGCCGCTACGGCGTGGTCGCGGGCACCGGCCGGGTGCTGGACGCCGTGGAGAACTTCCGTTTCGACCCGGGCGTCCTCGGCTTCCTGCGCGAGCGGGCCATCGTCGACGAGGAGACCCTGGACTGGCTCGCCGGCTACCGCTTCACCGGCGACATCTGGGGCTATCCCGAGGGCGAGGTGTACTTCCCGGGCTCGCCGATCATGCGGGTGGAGGGCTCCTTCGCCGAGTGCGTGCTGCTGGAGACGGTGATCCTGTCGATCCTCAACCACGACTCGGCCATCGCCGCGGCCGCCTCCCGGATGTCCTCGGCGGCCGGGGAGAGGCCGCTGATCGAGATGGGCGCCCGGCGCACCCACGAGCTCGCCGCGGTCGCCGCCGCGCGCGCCGCGTACGTCGGCGGCTTCACCACCACCTCCGACCTGGCGGCCGGGTTCCGCTACGGCATCCCGACCGTCGGCACCTCGGCGCACGCCTTCACCCTGCTGCACGACAGCGAGCGGGACGCCTTCCGGGCGCAGGTCGACGCGCTCGGCCGGGGCACCACCCTGCTGGTGGACACCTACGACGTCACCGAGGCCGTCCGTACGGCGGTGGAGGTCGCCGGACCGGGGCTCGGCGCCGTCCGCATCGACTCCGGGGACCTGCTCCTGGTGGCCCACCGGGTGCGCCAGCAGCTGGACGAGCTGGGCGCGCGGGACACGAAGATCATCGTGACCTCGGATCTCGACGAGTACGCCATCGCCTCGCTGGCGGCGGCGCCGGTGGACGCGTACGGCGTCGGCACCCAGCTGGTGACCGGCTCCGGGCACCCGACCTGCTCGATGGTCTACAAGCTGGTCGCCCGTGCCGAGTCCGCCGACCCGAAGGCCCCGCTGGTGCCGGTCGCGAAGAAGTCCTCCGGCGGCAAGACCTCCATCGGCGGCCGCAAGTGGGCGGCGCGCCGCCTCGACCGGTACGGCATCGCGGAGGCCGAGGTCGTCGGCACGGAGGCGGTCCCCGCTGAGCTGGCCGACCGGCAGCTGCAGGTGCAGCTGGTCAAGGGCGGCGAGGTGGTGGCCCGGGAGCCGCTGGACGTCGTACGGGAGCGGCACATCGCCGCCCGCGCGGGGCTGCCGCTGTCCGCGGCCCAGCTGTCCCGGGGGGAACCCGTCCTTCCGACGGAGTACGTCCCGGTTCGGTCGGGTAGCTAACTGCGGTGCCCCTCCCGCAGTGCCGTCCCAGTCTCTAGGCTCGTGAGTTCACCCATAGTCGAAGGACAGCCATCATGCGCCGCGCCTTGATCGTCGTAGACGTGCAGAACGACTTCTGCGAAGGGGGCAGTCTCGCGGTGGCCGGAGGCGCGGATGTCGCCGCCGCCATCACCGAGCTGGTCGGACAGGCCGCCGGTTCCGGCTACCAGCATGTGGTGGCCACCCGCGACCACCACATCGCGCCCGGCGGCCACTTCGCCGACAACCCCGACTACGTCCACTCCTGGCCGGCGCACTGCGTCGCCGGCACCGAGGGCGTGGGCTTCCACCCGAACTTCGCCCCGGCGGTCGCCTCCGGCGCGATCGACACCGTCTTCGACAAGGGGGCGTACGCGGCCGCCTACAGCGGGTTCGAGGGGGTCGACGAGAACGGCGTGACGCTCGCCGACTGGCTGCGGGACCGGGAGGTCTCGGAGGTGGACGTGGTGGGCATCGCCACCGACCACTGCGTCCGGGCCACGGCCGTGGACGCGGCCCGGGAGGGTCTGCGTACGCGTGTCCTGCTGGAGCTGACCGCGGGGGTCGCCGAGGAGACCACCGGCCGCGCCCTGGAGGAGATGCGCGAGGCCGGCATCGAACTGACCGGGAAGCCGGTCGTCGCGTAGGCGTGTGCCCGGTTAGGCCTGTGCCGTCGGTCTTCGCAGCAGGGCTCTGATCGGGCGCCACAGCTCCTGGGCGAGGTCCGGGGTCAGGGCGACACCGTTGTCAGGGGCCGTCCGCCATATCAGGCCGTCGGGGTGGTGCAGGACCGCGGTGATCTCGTCCGGGGTCGGCGGGGCGGCGTTGCCGCGCAGGTAGACCGCCCGCAGGCCCAGATTGCGGAGCCTGGTCAGGGCTCGCGCGCGGTTCTGGGCGTGCACCAGGAAACGGACCGACCCGGTGCCGTGCGGGGTGGGCGTCGGCAGGTTCAGCGCCACCACCACGCTGCCGGTCGGCAGCTTGCAGAAACCTCCTGCGGCCATGCGGTCACATCCCCGGGTGCGTCGGTGTCAATAAGAGAGCCACAGGACGCACCTAAACACGGATCGGCGGCAACCCGCCAGGGGGTGCCGCCGATACGCTTCTGACCTGCGGAAACGCTGCCTACTTCACCGCGGGCCCAACCTCGACCGAGATCGTCGAGCCGTTCTTGGCCTCCTTGACGATCTTGATCTTGGTGTTGGTGTCAGTGACGTTGACACCGGCGAGCGGGGTCGCCGCGTCGTAGTAGGTGTGGGTGTGGTCGTTGAAGACCGGCACCCCCTTCGACGAGGGGATCCTGGTCGCGACGTCCGCGTTGTGCAGCGTGATGCCGTCCGTGCGCTGCAGGCTGAACGGCGAGTCGTAGGCCTGGATCCGGCTGCGCATCGGCGTGCCGTCGGACCACTTCAGCGCCGTCGGGTGCGAGTCGACCGGCAGGATCAGACCGACGCCCGGGTGCTTGCTGGTGTTGTTGTCCGCCTGGGAGGTGTCCCACTTCCAGATCAACAGGCCGTTCTGGTACGGGTAGTGCTCCACCCAGTTCGGACGGGTCGTGGAGAAGCCGAAGTTGTACGGGCCGACCTTCAGTGTCTTGTCGTACGACACGTACTGGCGGTTCTCGGCGATGTAGTACTGCGCGTAGTCCTTGGTGAACGACGATCCCATGCGCTGGAAGCCGTTCGCCGTCCAGGCGGCGTCCGCCGTCTCGGCGTTGTCGGTGAACAGCGCGGCACCGTCCGCGGTGACCGAGATCCGGTCGGCCGCGAAGCCCTTCTCGGCCACGCCGCCGTCGGTGGCGTAGCGGAAGCGCAGGTCGATCTTCTTGCCGGCATAGGCGTCCAGCGGGAAGGACAGCTTCTGGTACGTCTCCGAGAAGCCGCTGAGCGCGGGCTTGTCGCTGCCGTCGCGCGGGATGGCCCGGCCGTCCGCGGTGCCGTCCAGGGCGGTCCAGTTGGCGCCGCCGTCGGTGGAGACCTCGGTGTAGAGGTAGTCGTAGCCCGCCTCGATGGCGTACCAGCCGTCGAAGGCCAGCGTCGCCGACGCCTTGCCGGTGAGGTCGACGGAACGGGTCAGCGTGTTCTTGAGGTTGTCGCCGCTGCCGCTCCACCACTGGTGCGTGCCCTCGGCCGGGGCGACGATCTCGGTCGTCACCGCCTTCTTGGGCAGGTCGACGATGAGCGCCTGCTTGTTCTTGGTGTTGTACGCGGCGACGCCCAGCTTGTGCTTCGACTTGGTCGCGGCCTTCGCCTTGGCGTAGTCGAGCCAGCCCAGCTGGAGCTTGTCCCAGGAGGTCATGTCACCGGGCAGGTCACCGATGGCCTCCTTGCCGGTGCCCAGCCAGGAGCCGGAGGACATGAGGGTCCAGAAGCCGGTGGAGTTCTCGCCGCCGCCGGTGGTGTCGTAGTGGTCCGGCAGACCGAGGTCGTGGCCGTACTCGTGGGCGAAGACGCCGAGTCCGCCGTTCTCCGGCTGGACCGTGTAGTCGCCGACCCAGATGCCGGTGGAGCCGATCTGCGCGCCGCCGAGCCGGTTGTTGTCCGGCCCGGTGGCGCCGGCGTCGGTGCCGAAGGCGTACCAGCGGTGGGCCCAGATCGCGTCCTCGCCCTGGGCGCCGCCGCCCGCGGACTCGTCCTCACCGGCGTGCACGACCTGGAAGTGGTCGATGTATCCGTCGGACTCGTTGAAGTCGCCGTCGCCGTCGAAGTCGTAGCGGTCCCACTGGTCGAACTGCTTGACGTCCGCCTGGATCTCGGCGTCGGTCCGCCCCGCTGCCTTCTGCTGGGCGACCCAGGCCGTCACACCGTCACTGACGATGTTCCACACGCTCGGGCAGTTGGTCTCACCGCACTTGTTGTTGCCGTAACGGGCTTCGTTGTAGGGGACCTTGACCCAGTCGGAGACCTCGCCCTCGATGGAGTAGCGGCCCGAGGACTGCTTCTCGTAGTACTTCTTCATCGACTCGACACCCTTGCCGGTGCCGAAGTAGAGGTCCTCGAAGTGCTTCTGGTTGTAGTCCGCCTGCCAGGCGGTGCTGTTGTCCTGGGTGCGGTCCGGCTCGGCTATCCGGTTGTGCAGCGGGCCGGGGGTGCCGCCGAACTCGGGCTTGGTCTGCTCGCCGAACTCCACCAGGATCGTGAAGATCTTGTCGGTCTTCTCGCGGCCGAGCTCGACGTACTTGCTGTCGCCCTTCCTGCTCTTGAGCTCGACGACCTTCGAGCCCTCGCGCTCGGTCACCTCGGCCTTGCCGGATATCACCTGCTTCAGGGCCTCTTCGCGCTGGGCGTCCTGCGTCTTGCTCAGCGGGCCTTCGAGGTCGTGCTCGTGCTCGTGGTGCACCGGCGCCGGGTCGTGCCGGTCGATGGGGCTCGTGGCCGTGTCGTCGGCCTGGGCCATGGTGAACGCCGAGAGCGTGGCGGTGGCCGCCGCGAGCGCGACAGCCGTCGCGGCCGCTCTGAACGTCCAGGTCCTGTTCGTCACTTGAGATCCTCCCCCGCGTTCGAGCGCGCGCGACGGGAGGGTTCCTGGTCATGGGTTTCGCGCGCGCGTGATCAACGCGTGTAGTCAAGTGACGTCATTCGACTAGAGGTTCACCGGAAAAGACAGACCTTGACTTGAACAGGTCAACTGCACTATGCGGAGTCGAATTCCGCTTTACGGACACCCGCGCCCCGCTGGACAGGCGCGCGAGCCCGTCCGCTGGGTGGACGCCATGACTCCGTGCGCCCCCCGTGCACCGGTACTGTTGGTTAGGTCACGCTTACTGTTCGTTCCGCTCGGGCATGCACGCGATTAGAGTCGATTGGCGGAACGCCCGGAAGTTGGCGGAATGCCAGGTCCACACCCCCCGTGTACCCCCGAATCCGAGGACACGATGACCATGCCTCGTCCGACCGCCGCACAGCTCGCCTACGGTTCGTGCACCGTGCTCTTCTCGACCCTCGCCATGCTGCTGCTGTCACAGACGAGTTCGGGTGCGGGCATCGCACTCATCGCCGTCGCGGCACTCGCCCTCGGGCTGCTGGTCGCGCTGACCGTGCCGACGCCCAAGGCCCGCGTGATCGCCCTGCGCAGGCCGGCCCAGGTCACCGCGCAGGGCGCGCCCGCCCCCGCCCCGGTACCCGAGCGCGCCGCTTCCTGACGTTCGGGCCTAGCGGGTGCTGACCACCACCGTCTTGGCCGCCTTGTCGTGCAGGCCCTGCTTGTAGGGCTTGTCGAAGAAGCTCCAGCCGCCGCAGATAGCGGTCCAGACGCAGGCGCAGCAGAAGGCGAACGGGATCCACAGCACCAACGAGCGGACCAGCGCGGTCTGCACGGAGGGCGTGGAGCCGTTGTCCAGGTTGGCCACGCGCAGGCCCAGCCACTTCTTGCCCAGCGTCTGCCCGGACCTGGAGATCATGAAGGTGTCGTAGCCGATGTAGAGCAGGGCGGCGATCAGGGACTGCCCGAGGGACTTGCCGTAGTCGACGTCGTCCGCGTTCACGTCCAGCTCGCTGACCCGGAACGCCCAGGTGAGCAGCCAGACCACGACGGCCACCAGCACCATGTCGATGATCCGCGCCAGCGTGCGCTTGCCGCTGTCGGCGAGCGGGGGCATGCCCGCGAGCGGATCGGCCGGGTAACCGCCGCCGCCGTAGGGGTCACCGCCGTAGGGCCCGCCGTACGGCGGCGGCTGGCCGCCCTGGCCCCCGGGCGGGGCGTCGTAGGGCGAGCCGGCGCCCGCACCGGTGTCCCCGGACGGGGGCTGCTTCCTGAACGGGTCGTCTTCCGGCGGCTGCTGACCGGATCCGGGGGGCGGTTCGCTGCTCATGGCCCGAGTCGACCGCGAACCCGGCGCCCGCGCATCCGGCGAGCGGCCGTCCGGGGTACGGCATCACCCCGGGGGGTCGCCGTACCCCCTCATCCCGCGACGAACGTACCCGCGGCCTTGTCGTGCCAGCACTGGCGCCACGGCTTGTCGAACAGGCACCACAGGATGCCGACGACCCCGATGACGAGCAGTCCGGGGACGCTGTAGACGAGCCAGCGGCCCAGGGCCCCGCCGAAGGACGGCGGCTCGTGCGCCTCGATGTCGCGCACCTCCAGGCCGAACAGCTTCTTGCCCAGGGTGCGGCCCCACTTGGCGGTGGGCAGCGCCTCGTAGAGAGCGCCGAAGACCAGCAGGACGGCCAGCACGATGCCGAGATACACCGACGTCGTGCCGTCCAGCAGCCATACGGTGACGGTCTCGCCGGAGAGCTTGGCCGCCTCGATCTTCTCGTCGACGTGGTCCATCGCCTTGAGGCCGAGCGGTACGGCGGCCACGCCGGTGACGGCCGCGAGGACGACGGTGTCGAGCAGCCGGGCGGCGAACCGCTTGCCGAGGGAGGCGGGCCGCGCGGATGCCTGGCGCCGGGCGGCCGCCTGGAAGATGTCCTCGACCGGCGGCTTCCAGGGCGCGACGGGCTGCTCCTCGCCGGGCGCTCCGGCGAGCCGGTGCACCTGCTGCGCCCAGGAGGGCTGACCACCGCCGGGGCCACTGGTGACGGGGGTCGCGGCCTGGGCGCCGCCCTGAGCACCGCCTTGGGCGGGGACCTGAGACGCGGGCTGCGGGCCAGGGGCCTGGGACACGGGCTGCGGGCCGGACCGCGGGCCCGACTGCTGGGGAACCGCCGAGGCCGCCTGCGGGCCGGAGAGGGCCGTGGGGGCGGGGACTTGGGCCTGCTGCGCGGCGGCCCGGTCCACGGCGGCCTTGCCCGCGGCGAACCCGGGACCCTGGGCGGCGGGAGCGCCGAACCCGCCGACACCGGCCGAGCCCGCACCGCCACCGGACTGCGCGCCGAAGCCGCCCGCACCGGCCGCAGCCCCCGGGGCACCGCCCGAACCCGCCGCACCCCCCGACGCCGTACCACCGCCGGGCCGCGCGCCGAAGCCGCCCGCACCGGCCGCGCCCGCCGACGCCGTGCCGGTGTCGGGTGTGTCTGCTGTACCTGCCGCACCACTTGCCCCCTGGGCGGGAGCCGAGCCCGGTGTGCGCCCCTGGTGTGCCGCGGGCGCTCCGTCCTGGCGACCCGTGCGCGGGGACACGGCGCGGAACGTCATGGTGCCCTGGTCCGTGTCGGGGGTGCCGTGGGCGGCGGGGCCCGGGGTCGGGCGGCGGAAGACGAAGGTGTTGTTGGAGGCCGCGTCCTCGGCCGGCGGGATCGTGGCCGTGCCGTCCGTGCTCGGGGTGGTGCCGTCGGCCGGGGCCGGGGTGCGCGGGTCGGGGGCGCCCCACGAGACCCGGCGGTCCTGGTCGACGCCGAAGCCGGACTGACGGGAGCGGTCGGCGCCCCACGCCACGGCGGGCTCGGGGCGGCTGCCGTGCTGGGACTGGCCCTGGACCGGGGCGGGTTCACCGGCCGGGTCCTCGTCGAAGAAGTGCGGGCCCGTCTCCTCGACCGGGGCCGGGGCCGGGGCCGGGGCCGCGCCGGGCGGCGGGGCGAGCGGTTCGCCGTCCGTGGGCGCCGGACGGCTGGTGCCCGGTACCCACGCGGCACCGTTCCAGTACCGGACATATCCAGGAATGGACGGGTCCGGGTAATACCCTTCGCGGGGCCTGTCGTCACCGGGGGCCGGGGTTGGGGCGCTCATGTCCGTCGTCCCGTATCTGCTCGGGGGTCATTTGGGGGGCTCCACATCTATCAGACGCGGGCAACCCCCACCGCCAGTCCCGCGGTACCCACCCCTTTCGGGAGACGGGAAAGAAAGTCCCGCTGACCCGCGTAATGCTCCGGGCCCACCCTTCTCTCCACTCGTACGGGCCCGTTGAAGGACCCGTACGAGAAGTCACCAGAGAGGACACCGGACGCCATGCACCCCACCGTGGTAGAGCGGGAGCTGGAGCTCAAGCTCGTCCTGTCGCCCGAGCGCAGCATCCCGGTCCCGGCCCGGCTGAGCTACCGCAGCGACGACCCGTACGCCGTCCACATCGCCTTCCACATCCACTCCGACCACCCCGTCCACTGGACCTTCGCCCGCGAACTCCTCGTGGAGGGGGTGTTCCGCCCCTGCGGGCACGGGGACGTACGGGTGTGGCCGACGAAGGTCGAGGGCCGCAGCGTCGTGCTGATGGCGCTGAGTTCACCCGACGGGGACGCCCTGCTGGAGGCCCCGGCCGCGCAGCTGTCGGCCTGGCTGGAGCGGTCGCTGCGGGTGGTCCCGCCGGGCTCGGAGGCCGAGCAGCTCGGCATCGACGACGGCCTGGCCGAGCTGCTCGCCCCGACCCCGGCCGACGACCTGTGGCTGGGCGACCCCTGGCCGGGCGACGAGTCCGCGGACGGGGAGTGAGCGCCGGGAGGGGGTCAGAACAGCTTTCCCGGGTTCAGGATGCCGAGGGGGTCGAAGACCTGCTTGATGCCGCGCTGCAGCTCCACTCCCACCGGGCCGATCTCGCGCGCCAGCCACTCCTTCTTCAGGACGCCGACGCCGTGCTCGCCGGTGATGGTGCCGCCGAGTTCCAGGCCGAGGGCCATGATCTCGTCGAAGGACTCGCGGGCGCGCCGGGACTCCTCGGGGTCCTGCGCGTCGAAGCAGACCGTGGGGTGGGTGTTGCCGTCGCCCGCGTGCGCGACGACGCCGATGGTCAGCTGGTACTTCTCGGCGATCCGGTCGACGCCCGCCAGCATGTCGCCGAGCCGGGACCGCGGCACGCACACGTCGTCGATCATCGTCACGCCCCGCACGGCCTCCAGCGCGGTGAGGGACAACCGCCTTGCCTGCAGCAGCAGTTCGGACTCGGCGGTGTCCTCGGCGGGGACGACCTGGGTGGCGCCCGCGGCCTCGCACAGGGCGCCCACCGCGGCGAGGTCGGGCGCCGGGTCGGGGGTGTCGAAGGCGGCGAGGAGGAGGGCCTCGGTGGTCTCCGGGAGGCCCATGTGCGCCAGGTCGTTGACGGCCTTGACGGTCGTACGGTCCATCAGTTCGAGGAGGGACGGCACGTGTCCGCCGGCCATGATCCGGCACACCGCGTCGCAGGCCTCGGCCGCGGAGCCGAACTCGGCCGCCAGCACCAACTGCCGCGGCGGCTGCGGCTTCAGCGCCAGGACGGCCCCTACGACGATGCCCAGCGAGCCCTCGGAGCCGACGAACAGCCGGGTCATGTCGTATCCCGCGACCCCCTTCGCCGTACGGCGGCCGGTGGTCATCAGCCGTCCGTCGGCGAGGACGACGTCCAGGCCGAGGACGTACTCGGCCGTCACCCCGTACTTCACGCAGCACAGCCCGCCGGAGGCGGTGCCGATGTTGCCGCCGATCGTGCACTGCTCCCAGCTGGAGGGGTCCGGCGGGTAGTACAGGCCGTGTTCGCCGACCGCGCGGGACAGGGCGGCGTTGACGACGCCCGGTTCGACGACGGCGATGCGGTCGACCGGGTTGATCTCCAGGATCCGGTCCATCCGGGTCAGGGACAGCACGATGCAGCCGTCGCTGGCGTTGGCCGCGCCGGACAGGCCGGTGCGGGCGCCCTGCGGGACGACCGGTACGCGCAGGTCGGTGGCGGTGCGCATGACGTGCTGGACCTGCTCGACCGTCCGCGGCAGGACGACCGCGGCCGGGACGCCCGCCGGGCAGAAACTGGCCATGTCGTGCGCGTAGGAGCCCGTGATGTCGGGGTCGGTGAGGACCGCCTCGGCGGGCAGCGCGGTGAGCAGACGGTTGACGAGGTCGTGGCTCATGATCACAGCCTGACACCGGGGGCCATCGGTGTGAACCCCGCCAGTGGGGGGCTTTCGGTACGGGAATGTGGTCGTCGTACTGACGCACAGTGAGCGCCATGGAGAAGCAACAGCAGGAGCGGCGCCGGTGGGCCGGCCGACGGGTGCTGGTCGGTTCGGTCGTGGGGTGTGCCGTGCTGGGCGGGGTGCTGACGCTGCTGCCGTGGGCGCCGCGGACGGGTGCGCCGCCCGCGCCGACGCCGGGTGCGCAGGCGCTGGCCGCGGTCACCACCGGCGTCCCGGCCGCGCTGCCCGACCTGGCGGTGCTGATCGGTGAGCGGGAGAGCCATCTGCGCGAGCACCCGAAGGACGCCCGGTCCTGGGCGGTGCTCGGGGCCGCCTATGTGGAGCAGGGGCGGCGGACCGCGGATGCGGCGTACTACCCGAAGGCCGAGCGGGCGCTGCGGACCTCCCTGAAGGTGCGGGCGAAGGGCAATGTCGAGGCGCTCGCCGGTCTTGCCGCGCTGGCGAACGCCCGCCGGGACTTCCCCGCCGCGCGGACGTGGGGCGAGGCCGCGCTGAAGCTGGACCGGAAGCGGTGGACGACCTATCCGCTGCTGATCGACGCCTATACCGGGACGGGCCAGTACAAGGCGGCGAAGCGGACCCTGGACCGGCTGCTGGAGCTGCGCTCCGGGCCCGCGGTGCTGGCCCGCGCCGGGGCCGTGTACCGGGACCACGGCTGGCGCGAGGACGCCGCGGCCGCCCTCTCCGACGCGGCGGCGGCCGCCGAGGCGCCGGCCGAGCGGGCCGCGTACCTGGAGCGGGGCGGGCAGCTGGCCTGGGAGCGCGGCGACCGGGAGGGGGCGCTGCGCCACTTCCAGGAGGCGGTGCGGCTCGACCCGGACCAGCGGGCCGCGCAGGCCGGGCAGGGCCGGGCGCTGGCGGCCCTCGGCCGCATCACCGACGCGCTGAACGCCTACCGGGTGGCCCTCGCCAAGCAGCCGCTGCCCGAGTACGCCCTGGAACTGGGCGAGTTGTACGAGTCCCTGGGGCTCGGGCAGGCGGCCCGGGTGCAGTACGACGTGCTGCGCGACCAGGTGCGCCGGGCGAGCGCGGGCGGGGCCGACGAGCAGGTGGTGCTCGGCCGGTTCGAGGCGGACCACGGGGATCCGCAGGCGGCGGTACGGCGGCTGCGGGCCGAGTGGAAGCGGCAGCCCGGGATCGCGGTGGCGGACGCGCTGGGGTGGGCGCTGCACCGGGCCGGACAGGACGAGGAGGCGCTGCGGTTCGCCCGGATCGCGACCGACAGGACGAAGGGGGGCGGGGTGCGCAGTGCGCTGTACGCGTACCACCGCGGGATGATCGAGAAGGACCTGGAGCGGTCCGGTCCCGCGCGGCGCCGCCTTCAGGAGGCGCTGCGGATCAACCCGTACTTCTCGACGCTGCACGTGGCGCGGGCCCGCCGGGCCCTGGACGAGCTGGGCGAGCCCGCGCCGGGGGCGCCCTAGAGGTTGCCGCGCTTGGCCTGCTCGCGCTCGATCGCCTCGAAGAGGGCCTTGAAGTTGCCCTTGCCGAAGCCCATCGAGCCGTGGCGTTCGATGATCTCGAAGAAGACGGTCGGACGGTCCTGGACCGGCTTGGTGAAGATCTGCAGCAGATAGCCGTCCTCGTCGCGGTCGGCGAGGATCTTCAGCTCGCGCAGGGTCTCGACGGGGACGCGGGTGTCGCCGACCCACTCGCCGAGGGTGTCGTAGTAGGAGTCCGGGGTGTCGAGGAACTGGACCCCGGCCGCGCGCATGGTGCGGACGGTGGCGACGATGTCGTTGGTGTTCAGCGCGATGTGCTGGACGCCGGCGCCGCCGTAGAACTCCAGGTACTCGTCGATCTGCGACTTCTTCTTGGCGATGGCGGGCTCGTTGATCGGGAACTTGACCTTGAGCGTGCCGTCGGCCACCACCTTCGACATCAGCGCGCTGTACTCGGTGGCGATGTCGTCGCCCACGAACTCCTTCATGTTCGTGAAGCCCATGACCTTGTTGTAGAAGCCGACCCACTCATTCATGCGGCCGAGTTCCACGTTGCCGACGCAGTGGTCGATCGCCTGGAAGGTGCGCTTCGCGGGCGGCTGGACGAGCGGGGCGGCGGCGGCGTAGCCGGGCAAGTACGGGCCGTCGTAGCCGGTGCGCTCGACGAGGGTGTGGCGGGTCTCGCCGTAAGTGGCGATGGCGGCGAGGACGACCGTGCCGTGCTCGTCCTTCAGCTCGTACGGCTCGGTGACGGAGCGGGCGCCGTGCTCCAGGGCGTAGGCGTAGGCGGCGCGGGCGTCCGGGACCTCGATGGACAGGTCGATGACGCCGTCGCCGTGCTCGGCCACGTGCTGGGCGAGGAAGCGGCCCCAGTCGGTGGTGGGCTTGATCACCGAGGTGAGGACGAAGCGGGCGGAGCCGTTCTCCAGGACGTACGAGGCGGTCTCGCGGGTGCCGTTCTCCGGTCCGGAGTAGGCGACCAGCTGCATGCCGAAGGCGGTGGAGTAGAAGTGCGCCGCCTGCTTGGCGTTGCCCACGGCGAAGACGACCGCGTCCATTCCCTTGACCGGGAAGGGATCGGCCTGCCGGGCGGTGTCGGGAGTGAGGTCTGTGGTCTGCGTCATAGCCGCAGCGTGGCCCCACCTCGCAAGGTGCGCAATAGTTTGCGTATTCGCTGGGCAATGTGCGCAGTGCTACGCCCGTCTCGGCGGGCTTTCTGTACAGGATGACCAGTGCCGGGAGGGGCCCATGGGGATCGATCGGCTGGACGGGCGCATCATCGTGCTGCTCGCGCGGGAGCCGCGGATCGGGGTGCTGGAGATGTCCCGGCGGCTGGGCGTGGCCCGCGGGACCGTGCAGGCGCGGCTCGACCGGCTTCAGTCGAACGGAGTCATCCGTGGTTTCGGTCCCCAGGTCGACCCGGCGGCGCTCGGCTATCCGGTCACCGCCTTCGCCACGCTGCAGATCCGCCAGGGCCAAGGGCCCGATGTCCGGGCGCACTTGGCGACGGTTCCGGAGGTGCTGGAGCTGCACACGACCACCGGTAGCGGGGACATGCTGTGCCGGCTCGTGGCCCGCTCGAACGCCGATCTGCAACGGGTCATCGACCGGGTTGTCGGTTTTGATGGGATCGTCCGGGCCTCCACCGCGATCGTGATGGAGAACCCTGTGCCGCTGCGGGTGATCCCGCTGGTGGAGCAGGCGGCGGAGGACCACCGGGAGCGGAGCTGACCGTCGAGCGGCTGGGGTGAGCGTGTGAACTTCTGGGAGTACCTGGGCACCCGCCACCAGCAGCTGCTCACCGACGCCTACCAGCACGCGAGCGCCGTGTTCCAGTGCATGGTCGTGGCGACCGCGCTGGGCGTGCTGATCGGGGCCGTCACCTATCGCAGCGAATGGGCCGGGAACCTCGCCACGACGACCACCTCGACCATCCTGACCATTCCGTCGCTCGCCATGATCGGTCTGCTCATCCCGATCGTGGGCCTGGGTGTCCCGCCCACGGTGATCGCGCTGACGCTGTACGGGCTGCTGCCGATCGTGCGCAACGCGATCGTCGGGCTGCGCGGGGTCGATCCCACCCTGGTGGACGCGGCCAGGGGCATCGGGATGTCCCGGCTGATGCGGCTGGCCCGGATCGAGCTGCCGCTGGCCTGGCCGCCGATCCTGACCGGCATCCGGGTCTCGACGCAGATGCTGATGGGCATCGCGGCGATCGCGGCCTACGCCTCGGGTCCCGGCCTCGGCAACGAGATCTTCCGCGGCATCGCCTCGCTGGGCAGCAAGAACGCGCTCAACCAGGTGCTCGCGGGCACGCTCGGGATCATCGTCCTGGCCCTGCTGTTCGACGCCGCGTACGTCCTGATCGGACGGCTGACCATTCCCAGGGGGATCCGTGCCTGAGTCCAGTACATCCGGTACGTCCGGTGCCTCGATCGAGCTGGAGAACCTGACGAAGCGGTATCCGGGCAATCCGAGCCCGGCCGTCGACAACGTCAACATGGAGATCCAGGCGGGCGAGATCGTCATCTTCGTCGGTCCGTCGGGGTGCGGGAAGTCCACGACACTCAAGATGATCAACCGGCTGATCGAACCGACCGGTGGCCGGATCCGGATCGGCGGCGAGGACGTCACCGACATCGACCCGGTGAAGCTGCGCCGGAAGGTCGGCTACGCGATCCAGTCGGCCGGTCTGTTCCCGCACATGACGGTCGCGCAGAACATCGCGCTGGTGCCGAAGATGGTCGGCTGGCCCAAGGGGCGGATCAAGAACCGGGTGGAGGAGCTGCTCGACCTGGTCGGGCTCGACCCCGGGGAGTTCCACGGCCGCTATCCGCGCCAGCTCTCGGGCGGTCAGCAGCAGCGGGTGGGCGTGGCCCGGGCGCTCGCCGCCGATCCACCGGTCCTGCTGATGGACGAGCCGTTCGGCGCGGTCGACCCGATCACCCGGGACCACCTCCAGGACGAGCTGATCAGGTTGCAGCACGAGCTGCACAAGACGATCGTCTTCGTCACCCATGACTTCGACGAGGCGATCAAGCTCGGTGACCGGATCGCCGTGCTGCGCGAGCACTCGCACATCGCCCAGTTCGACACCCCGGAGGCGATCCTCACCAACCCGGCCGACGACTTCGTCTCCGGGTTCGTCGGCGCCGGGGCGGCGCTGAAGCGGCTGAACCTGACCCGCGTACGGGATGTGGGGATCACCGACTATCCGACAGTGACCGTGGACGACCCGCTCCAGGAGATCTTCAACAAGCTCCGCTCCAGCGGCACCAACGAGATCCTGCTGCTCGACAAGCGCGGCCGGCCCTACAAGTGGCTGCGGCGCGGTGATCTGATGCGGGCCAAGGGCTCCCTGGCCCGGGCGGGCACGCTGGTGCACGACACGGTCACCCGGGACGCCACGCTGCGCGACGCCCTGGAGGCGGTCCTGACCGACAACGCGGGCCGGGTCGCGGTCACCGGGCGGCGCGGCGCGTACGAAGGCGTCGTGGACATGGAGACGCTGATGAACTCCGTGCACGAACTGCTGGAGGCGGACCGGCTGGAGGCGATGGAGCACCAGCACGACCTGGAGTCGGCGCGGGCCCCCCAGACGCACGCCGAGCAGGAGGGCATCGGAGGGGAGAAGAAGGCGTGACCACCTCTCCCGAGCAGCAGCGCCCCGAGGGCGAGCACGAGGTCAAGGGGCTCGCCTTCCGTGACGAGGGCGAGGCCGAGGCCGAGCCGGCCGCGCCCCCGCCGCCGGCGGTCACCGCACACCGGGTGACCTGGCAGAAGCTGACCTTCCTGCCGGCGCTGCTGGTGGCGGTGCTGCTGGCGACCTGGCTCTGGTTCCGGCAGGCGGACCTGGACTCGATCTCCGAGAACGCGCTCGCCGACGGCCAGGTGTCCAAGGCGCTGTGGCAGCACATCGAACTGACCGTGGTCTCCACCTTCTTCGTGCTGATCATCGCGATCCCGCTGGGGATCCTGCTGACCCGCACGGCGTTCCGCAAGGCGACGCCGGTGGCGATGACCATCGCCAACATGGGCCAGGCCACCCCCGCGATCGGCCTGCTCGCCCTGCTGGTGATCTGGCTGGGCACCGGCACGACATCGGCCCTGATCGGCATCACCCTCTACGCCATCCTGCCCGTGCTGTCGAACACGATCGCGGGCCTGAAGGCGAACGATCCGACGCTGCTGGAGGCGGCGCGCGGCATCGGCATGTCCCCCCTGGGCGTGCTGACCCGGGTGGAGCTGCCGCTGGCGGTCCCGCTGATCCTGGCCGGGGTCCGCACGGCCCTCGTCCTGAACGTGGGGACGGCGACGCTGGCGACCTTCGGCGGGGGCGGTGGTCTGGGGGTGCTGATCACCACCGGCATCACCAACCAGCGCATGCCGGTGCTGATGCTCGGCTCCATTCTCACGGTGGCCCTGGCCCTGCTGGTGGACTGGCTGGCCTCGTTGGCCGAACTGCTGCTCAGGCCGCGTGGACTGGAGGTGGGGACATGAGACGGGCCGCGTGTCTGCTGCTGACCGGGGCGCTGGTGTCGGCCTGCGGGCTGACCAGCGGCTCCCCCATGGTCGACGACGTCCGGCCCGGCTCGATCGGCCGGGGCGAGCCGCTGAAGGGCGCCGATCTGACGGTCACTTCCAAGGAGTTCAGCGAGCAGCTGATCCTGGGCGCGATCATGGGCATCGCCTTCGAGGCGGCCGGCGCCAGCGTCCTGGACCGCACCGGGATCCAGGGCTCCATCGGCTCGCGGGAGGCGGTCAAGAGCGGCGCGGCGGACGCGGACTACGAGTACACGGGCACCGGATGGATCAACTACCTCGGCAACGCCGAGCCGTTGCCCGATCCGCGGGAGCAGTGGGAGGCGGTGCGGGACGCGGACCGCGAGAACGGGGTGACGTGGCTGGAGCCGTCGCCCCTGAACAACACGTACGCCCTGGCGATGAACCGGGCCAACTTCGAGAAGTACGGCACGAAGACGCTGTCGGACGTGGCGGAGCTGGCGAAGAAGGACCCGGGCGCGGTGACGCTGTGCGTGGAGAACCAGTTCGCCAACCGGATGGACGGGCTGCCGGGCATGGCGAAGAAGTACGGCATGGACATCCCGGCGAGGAACGTCACGCAGATGGACACCGGGATCATCTACACGCAGGCGGCGAAGGGCAGTTGCACCTTCGGCGAGGTCTTCACCACCGACGGCCGCATCAAGTCGATGGACCTGGTGGTGATGGAGGACGACAAGAAGTTCTTCCCCCACTACAACGCCGCCCCGATGGTCCACACGAAGACGCTGGAGGAGTACCCGGAGATCGCGGACATCCTGGCCCCCGTCACGAAGAAGCTGAACAACTCGGTGGCGCGGGAGCTGAACGCGAAGGTGGACGTGGAGGGCGAGGACCCGCACGAGGTCGCGCTGGAGTGGATGGTGCAGGAGGGGTTCGTCAAGGAGGGCTGAGCGCTAGCAGCTCGGCACGTTGCCCTTGCCCTTCTCCAGGGCGATCAGGGAGTCGATGGTGCCCTGGAGGGTGGTGACCGGGATGAGGCGGAGGCCGTCGGGGAGTTCCGCCTTCGCGTCCGAGCACTCCGCCTTCGGCACGAGGAACACGGTCGCGCCGTCCCGGCGGGCGGCCTGCGTCTTCAGGGCGACTCCGCCGACGGCGCCGACCTTGCCGTCGGCGTCGATGGTGCCCGTACCGGCGATGCTGCGGCCGCCGGTGAGATCGCCGCCGCTGCCGTCGCCGTCCAGTTTGTCGACGATGCCGAGGGAGAAGAGGAGGCCGGCGCTGGGTCCGCCGACGTCGGCGAGTTCCAGGCCGACCTTGATCTTCCTGGCGTCGAGGTCGAGGTGGTTCAGGGCGGCCTCGGTGGCGGCGTCCTGGGACTTACGCATCTGCTCGGTGTTGTACTTCTCGATCTCGT
The DNA here is from genome assembly GCF_042888685.1 of Streptomyces sp. NPDC002779. Taxonomy (NCBI): domain Bacteria; kingdom Bacillati; phylum Actinomycetota; class Actinomycetes; order Kitasatosporales; family Streptomycetaceae; genus Streptomyces; species Streptomyces sp. NPDC002779. The sequence continues at coordinate 99,719 of NZ_JBIAQC010000002.1, read as the reverse complement.
TGGTGCTCTTGTCGCTGGGGTAGACCGCGTCCCGGGGCATGACGGCGCGGTCGGTGCGGAACCAGGAGTCGAGGATGTCCGTGAGGGAGACGCTGGTGTCGGGGCCGGTGGCCTCGATGGTCGTCATCCGCAGCTGCCCGCTGGTCTCCCGGGTGGCCGCCCCGGAGATCGTGATGACCGGCTCGCCCTTGTTCTCCCCGAGCACGTTCGCCGTCATCCCGGGCTGTGTGAGGGAGAACGGCAAGGGCGCGAAGGCGGCCGAGGCCAGCAGCCCGACGACGGGCAGCGCGCACACGGCGAGGGCCCGGGGGCGAGAGAGACGAGAGAGGCGAGAGAGCACGGGGTCAATCTAACGTGACGCCGTACGGCTCGGGCCGACAGGCGGCGTCAGCGCAGCGCCTCCGCCACCTCCCGGGCCGCGTCCACCACCCGCGGGCCGACCCGCTCCGGTACCGCGTCCGCCAGCATGACCACGCCGACGCTGCCCTCGACGCCGGTCACCCCCAGCAGCGGCGCCGCGGCCCCGCTCGCGCCGGCCTCCAGCTCGCCGTGGGTCAGCGTGTACCCGGGTTCCTCCTGCGACTGCCGCCGGGCCGCGAGGATCGCCTTGCCCGCGGCCCCGCGCTCCAGCGGATGCCGGAAGCCGGCCCGGTACGCCACGTGGTAGTCCGTCCAGGTCGGCTCGACCACCGCCACGGCCAGCGCCTCGGCCCCGTCCACCAGGGTCAGGTGAGCCGTCGCCCCGATGTCCTCGGCCAGCGAGCGCAGCGCCGGCAGCGCGGCCTCCCGGACCAGCGGATGCACCTGGCGGCCCAGGCGCAGCACCCCCAGACCGACCCGGGCCCGGCCGCCCAGGTCCCGGCGTATCAGCGCATGCTGCTCCAGCGTGGCGAGCAGCCGGTACACAACGGTCCGGTTCACGCCCAGTTTGTTGGATAGCTCGGTGACGGTCAGCCCGTGGTCCGTGTCGGCCAGCAGCTTGAGGACCCGTAGTCCCCGGTCGAGCGTCTGAGAGGTCTCCGCGGTCACGACGCCCACTCCTTAGTGGTGAGGTCGACGGCCCCCTCGCGGCAGATGCGTCACCGAGTCCCGTCGGTGACGCGCTTCAGAGGCCGCCGATCGGCCGGCGGTCCGGCCAGTCCGGACCGCGTCGCTTCACGGCTGCGCTCCGCGGCGGCGCTGCCACGGGGCGTGTGCGTAGCGGGACAGTAGCGAAGCCGGTTCGCTGAGCGGAAGGCTCCGTCCAGAATCCGGGCACCGGCCGGTACGGCCTGCTTGTGTTTGTCCAGTTACGTACAGCACACGAATCTCCGGGCATCACGTCCGGTCTCACCGCATCCGGGTCGCCCACTCCTGGACCTTCTCGATGCGCTGCCGCAGCTGGCCCGCCGTCGCCTCCGCGCTCGGCGGCCCCCCGCACACCCGCCGCAGCTCGGTGTGGATCACGCCGTGCGGCTTGCCGCTCTGGTGGACGTACGCGCTGACCATCGTGTTGAGCTTCTTGCGCAGCTCCATCATCTCCTTGTGCGAGACGACGGGCCGCCGCTCGGCGGGCAGTTCGAGGAGGTCGGCCTCGGCGTCCGGCTTCTTGCGGCTGTGCGCGATCTGCCGGGCCTGCCGCTTCTGGAGCAGCAGCTGGACCTGGTCCGGCTCCAGCAGGCCGGGGATGCCGAGGTAGTCCTGCTCCTCCTCGCTGCCCGGGTGCGCCTGCATGCCGAACTCGGCGCCGTCGTAGAGGACCCGGTCGAAGACGGCCTCGGACTCCAGGGCCTCGAAGGCGAACTGCTCCTGTTCGCCGGTGTCCTCGTCCTGCTCCTTGTTCGCCTCCTCCATCTCCTTCTCGGACTCGGCGTAGGGGTCCTCCTCGCCCTCCTTCTTCGGCTTGTCGAGGGCGTGGTCGCGCTCGACCTCCATCTCGTTGGCGAAGGTGAGCAGGTCGGGCACGGTCGGCAGGAAGACCGAGGCGGTTTCGCCGCGCCGCCGGGACCGTACGAAACGGCCGACCGCCTGCGCGAAGAACAGGGGCGTGGAGATGGTCGTGGCGTACACGCCGACGGCGAGCCGGGGCACGTCGACGCCCTCGGACACCATGCGGACGGCGACCATCCAGCGGTCGTCGCCGGCGCTGAAGGTGTCGATCCGCTTCGACGCGCCGACGTCGTCGGACAGCACGAGGGTCGCCTTCGTGCCCGTGATCTCGCGGATGAGCTTGGCGTAGGCGCGGGCGGAGTCCTGGTCGGAGGCGATGACGAGGGCGCCCGCGTCCGGGATGGCCTTGCGGACCTCGGTGAGGCGCTGGTCGGCGGCGCGCAGCACGCTCGGCATCCACTCGCCGCGCGGATCGAGCGCCGTGCGCCAGGCCTGCGAGACGGCGTCCTTGGTCATCGGCTCCCCGAGCCGGGCCGCGATCTCGTCGCCGGCCTTCGTCCGCCAGCGCATGTTGCCGCTGTAGGAGAGGAAGATGACGGGCCGCACGACCCCGTCCGTCAGGGCCGAGCCGTAGCCGTAGGTGTAGTCGGCGGCCGAGCGCCGGATGCCCGCGTTGTCCTCCTCGTACGTGACGAAGGGGATCGGGTTGGTGTCGGACCGGAAGGGCGTACCGGTGAGCGCGAGCCGGCGGGTGGCGGGCTCGAACGCCTCCAGGCAGGCCTCGCCCCAGGACTTGGAGTCACCGGCGTGGTGGATCTCGTCGAGGATGACGAGGGTCTTGCGCTGCTCGACGCGGTTGCGGTGCAGCATCGGGCGTACGCCGACACCGGCGTAGGTCACCGCGACGCCCTGGTAGTCCTTGCCGAGGGGGCCCGCGCTGTACTCGGGGTCGAGCTTGATCCCTATCCGCGCGGCCGCGTCCGCCCACTGCTTCTTCAGGTGCTCGGTCGGCGCGACCACGGTCACCTGCTGCACGACATGGTGGTGCAGCAGCCAGGAGGCCAGCGTCAGCGCGAAGGTGGTCTTGCCCGCGCCGGGCGTGGCGACCGCGAGGAAGTCACGCGGCTGCTCCTGGATGTACTTCTCCATCGCCCCCTGCTGCCAGGCACGCAGCTTGCTGGCGGTACCCCAGGGGGCCCGGCCGGGGAAGGCGGGGGAAAGGTGGTGCGAGGAGGAAGCGGCGGTGGTAGTCACGGTCTCCGTGGGGGTCGGGCTACGTATGACAACCGGGCCACCCTACCGGCGCGCGGGTCGGGTCAACGTGCCGACGACGCCCGGCGACCGGCGGGTGGGACCCACATCACAACTGCCGCAACCGCCCCGCGATCACCGCGATGTCACTCTCGCCTCCGGACGCGACATCGATGACCAGGTCGTACGCGGTGTCCTGGTCGCAGGCGGAGAGATCGACCCCGTTGACGGCGAGGAAGGTCGCGGCGGCGAGCCAGGCGGTGCGCTTGTTGCCGTCGACGAGGGGGTGGTTCGTGGCGAGGGCGTGCAGGAGCGCGGCGGCCTGCTCGAACAGGTCGACGTAGGCCTCCGTGCCGAACATCCGGGCGCGCGGCCGGCGCACGGCGGAGGCGAACAGCCCGGCGTCCCGCGCCTCTGGGGCCCGCCCGCCGAAGGCGATCCGGGCGATGGCCTCGACCTCCGCGACGGTGAGGTGTCTGGTCATTCGCCGAGCCTGCGCAGCAGATCCGCGTGGGCCCGCGCCAGCGACTCGGCGGCGCCCCGCACCGGCGCGGCCTCCTGCGCCACCCGCTGCGCCACGGCGTCCAGCGCAATGTCCTCCGGGCGGCGGCCGGTGGCGTCGGCGAGGTCGTCGAGCTCGTGACGGAGGGTGGACGGGAGGCGAAGGATCAACTGGTGCATGACGGGAAGCTACCGCTCCCGATCACTGGGCCACGACGGATTTACGGCTCACCCCGCCGCCCAGCCGTGTCGTCACCCACACTCCCGCCAGCGCCACCGCCGCCATCGGAAGGAACACCGCGGCGAAGGCCGCCGGGGGCGAACCGGAGGCCGCGGCGACCGTGTGGCCCGCCGTGCCGCCACCGAGGGCGGCGAAGGCGGCGCCGCCCACGCAGAGCAGGACGACGTTGGACAGGGCGTCGGAGATCTGCAGGGAGGCGGAGTTGGTGCCGGCCTCCTCGGGCGCGGAGAGCTTCAGCAGCAGCACGCTGGCGGAGGAGATCACCAGGCCCATCCCGAAGCAGCCGAAGGCCCAGACGACGGCCAGGGTCCACACGGGCACGGCGTCGATCAGCACGCTCGGCGCGGCGGCGATGGCAAGCGCCACCAGCACCATCCCGAACGTGGTCAGCCGCTCCCGGTACGGCTCCAGGCGCGACCGGGACTGCACCCAGGAGCCCGCCGCCCAGGTCCCGCCGCCGGCCGCGAGGGAGAACCCGGCCAGGGTCGGGGAGAGCCCCCGCTGGGTGACCAGCATCAGCGGTACGAACGACTCGGCGGCGATGAAGGAGCCCGAGGCGACCCCGCGCAACAGCACCACGGCCGGCAGACCCCGGGCGGCGCGGTAGGTGCCGCGCGGGAGGAGGCCCAGGACGGCCGGGACGAGCAGGGCGGCGCCCACCAGGCCGGGCAGCGCGGAGAGCGGGCGCAGGTCCTGGGCGGCGTACTGGAGGAGGCCCGCGCCGAGGGCGATCTGGAGGGCGAGCCGGATGCGGCGGCGGTCGAAGGAGGGGTCCATGCCGGGCACCGGCCCCGAGGCCCGGCGCCTTATCTGCGGCAGGGCGAGGGCGAGCGGGAACACGACGAGCACCGGGATGCCGAGGAACACCCACCGCCACCCGAGCCGCTCGGTCACCACGCCGGAGGCCAGCGGCCCGACGATCGACGGCACGACCCAGCTCGCCGCGAAGGCGGCCACGATGGCGGGCCGCAACCGGTCGGGATAGGCCCGGCCGATCACCACGTACAGCCCGACGATGACCAGCCCGCCACCGAGCCCCTGCACGGCCCGCCCGAGCACGAACGCCCACATCGCGGTGGCCGTCCCGGCCAGCAGCAACCCGGCGGCGAGCACCCCGATCCCGGCGGTCACCGGCCCCAGCGGCCCCCGCCGGTCCGCCCACTGCCCGGCCAGCACCATCCCGAACAGGGAGGTGGTGAAGAACCCGGAGAAGGCGAACGCGTACAACGCCACGCCGTCCAGCTCCCGGGCCGCGACCGGCATGGCCGTCCCCACGGCCGTCGCCTCGAACGCGATCAGCAGCACCACGGACACGATCCCGATGCTGAGCGACCGGTAGGACCGGCTCAGCACGGTGTCGACTGCTTCGGCATCGTCGGATGTCTTCAGGACATCGGTGTCACGCGGATCGAGGGCGGCCATGCCCGCCAGTGTGCTGCCCCGGCCCGCCCCTGCCCCCTGCCGGAAGTCCCCCCGCCCCTCAGACCTTGGTCGTACGACCCCCGGTTCGTGCCCCGTGCAGCAGCCAGAGGGTGAAGGCGAGGGTGGAGATGTCCGCGTCGAGGGGGTGGGGGATCTCGGCGGGGGTCCAGAGCAGGAGGGTGCCGGAGTCGCCGTCCAGGAGGAGGCGGTGGGGGTGGTCGAGGTGGCCGAGGAGTATCAGGCGGTTCGCCTCCGCGGGGAGGTCCGGGGCGGGCTCGTGCGCGTAGGCCTCCGTCAGGGTGGGCAGCACCAGGTCCGGGTCCAGGCGGAACAGGACGTGTTCCTCCGGCAGGCCCGTCTCGCGCAGGAAGCGGCGGGTCGGTTCATGGGTGAGCGCCGCCGGGAAGTCGACGTCCTCGAAGCGCATCACCCCGGCCCGGCCGAACTCCTCGGCGAGCAGCCGCGGCGGGACCGAGACCGCGAGTCCGGCAGCCGCCCGCCCGGCCGGTTCCGGGCCCGCGACCAGCGCCAGGGTGCTGATCAGACGCCCGCCCAGCAGCAGCGGATCCGGCCTGGTGATCGTCGCGTTCATGGTGTCCCCCCGTACGTGTCCCAACACCTCGGAACACTACGCGGCACCACTGACAACGCCCGCCCGACGGCTCACGCGCCGCCCGTCACCACCGCCGCCTGGGGGCGGATCGGCAGCCGGTTCACGGGGCGGCCCGTCGCGGCGCGCACCGCCGAGGCGATGGCCGCGGGCGACGCGACCACCGGCACCGCGCTGACCGCCTTCGCGCCGAACGGCGCCACCACGTCCCGTTCCTCCACCAGCTTCACGATCTTGATGTCCGGCGCGTCCAGGGCCGTCGGCAGGGCGTACCCCGTCAGGTCCGGGTGCCGGATCGAGCCGCGGGCGGTGCGCAGGTTCTCGGTGAGCGCGATTCCGACGCCCTGCGTGACGCCCGCCTCGATCCGGGCCACCAGCTGGGCCGGGTTGAGGATCCGGCCGACGTCCTGGGCGAGCGCCAGCTCCACCACGCGCACCGACCCGAGTTCGATGTCGACGTCCACGACCGCGCGGATCGCGCAGAACGCCATGCCCACGAAGGCGTCGCCCTGTCCCGACTCGTCCAGCGGCTCGGTGGGATGCGGACGGCACTGCGCGGTCGCCCACAGCTCCTTGCCGTCCATCGCCTCGGCCACGGTGGTCGACAGGACACCGTCGTACGAGGTGATCTTGCCGTCGGTGATCTGGAGGAGCTCGGTGGACATGCCGAACTTGTGCGCCAGGGGCTGGAGCAGCTGGGTGCGGACCATCTTCGCCGCGCGCTCCACCGCGCCGCCCGACACCCAGGTGTGGCGTCCGCGGCAGCCCGCGCCGGCCGGGGGCTGATCGGTGTCGACCGGGGCCACATGGACCTCGTCGATGCCGAGGGTGTCCTGGACGATCTGCCGGGCCAGCGTGGTGAAGCCCTGCCCGGTCTCGACCGCCGCGCACAGCACCGTGGCGACCCCGTCGTGGACCTTGACCGTGGCCGTGGAGACCTCGTCGGCGCCCTCCGCGCCCAGCATGTGCACCATGCCGAGCCCGTAGCCCACGCCCCGGCGCACCGCGCCCGGTTCACCGGCGCCCTCGGGTCCGCCGGGCAGCAGCCACTCGTCCTCGGGGGTGTCCTTGGGCAGCGGGGGAAGCGGGAAGTCGCGTACCGCCTGGAGGAGTTCGGCGACCGGCGCGGGGCAGGTCACCGTCTGTCCGGTGGGCAGGACGTCACCGGTGGCGAGGGCGTTGCGCAGGCGCAGCTCCGCCGGGTCGACGCCGAGCTTCTTGGCCAGCTTGTCCATCTGCGCCTCGTAGGCGGCGGCCACCTGCATGGCGCCCTCGCCGCGGACGTGGCCGGAGGGCGGGTTGTTGGTGCGTACCGCCCAGCCCTCGATGAAGGCGTTGGGGACGACGTAGGGCCCGCAGGCGAAGGCCACCGCGGCCGCGAGCGCCTCCGAGGAGGTGTCCGCGTACGCGCCCGCGTCCAGCAGGATCTGCGCCTCGACCTTCACCAGCGTGCCCTCGGCGTCCGCGTGATGGCGGTATCTGAGCAGCGTGGGATGCCGGTGGACGTGGCCGAGGAAGGACTCCTCGCGGGTGGCGGTCAGCTTCACCGGGCAGCCGGTGCGCAGCGCCAGCAGGCCGAGCGGGAGCTGGAAGCCCTGGTCCTCGCGGTCGGCGGTGGCGCCGGGGACGCCGGTGACCACGACCTTGACCTGCTCCGGCGCCAGTCCGTAGCAGGCGGCGGCGGTGTCGCGGTCGGTGTGCGGGTCGGTGGAGGCCAGGTACAGCTCCACCCCGCCGTCCGGACGGGGCACCGCGAGGCCCGCCTCGGCGCCGATGGGCGCCGGGTCCTGGCGGCCGATGCGGTAGAGGCCCTCGACGACGATCTCGCCGGCCGCGTCGGGGTCGCCGTGGCGCAGCGGGATGTGCCGGATCAGGTTGCCGTCGGGGTGCAGCGGTTCGGCCTCGAAGGCGTGCTCGGGGTCGGTGACCGGGTCGAGCACTTCGTACTCGACGATGACGGCCGCCGCGGCCATGCGCGCGGTGTCGGGGTGGTCGGCGGCGACGGCGGCGATGGGCTCGCCGTGGTGGCGGACCACCTCGGAGGCGAAGACCGGGCGGTCGGCCTTGCCGCGGCCGTGCACCGGGGTGCCGGGGACGTCCTCGTGGGTGACGACGGCGTGCACGCCGGGCATCTCGCGCGCGTGGGTGGTGTCGATCGACAGGATGCGCGCGTGCGCGTGCGGGGAGCGCAGCACGGCCGCCCACAGCAGGCCCTCGGCCCACAGGTCGGCCGCGTAGGGGAAGGTGCCCTCGGTCTTGGCCCGGGCGTCGGCGGACGGCAGGGAGGCGCCGAGGCCGTGCGGGATCGGTTCGGGGGCGGGGGCTGTCTCCGCGGGGGTGGGCGCGGTGGCGGCTTCGTTGCTCACGCCTGGCCTCCGTCCTGTCCGTACGCCTGGTCATGCGGTGCCTGGCGGGGCTCGAAGGCCGACGGATGCACCCCGCCGCCCCCGGGGCCCGCCTGGTGCGGGATGCGTGCCTCGTCGGAGTCGCCGTCGCCGGCGCTGTGCGCCTCGCGTTCGGCGACGACCTCCTTGACCGCGTCGACGACGCCCCGGTAGCCGGAGCAGCGGCACAGGTTGCCGCAGAGCGCCTGGCGGGTCTCCAGCTCGGTCGGGGCGGGGTTGCCCTCCAGCAGGTCGTGCACGGTCATCGCCATGCCGGGCACGCAGAAGCCGCACTGCACGGCGCCGCACCGGGCGAGCGCGCGCTGCACGTCGGAGGGCTGTCCGTCGGCGGCGAGCCCTTCGACGGTGCGGACCTCGCTGCCGGCGGCGGTCACGGCGGGCACCAGGCAGGAGGCGACGAGCCGTCCGTCGACCTGGACGTTGCAGGCCCCGCACTCGCCCTGCGAGCAGCCGTCCTTGGCACCCGCGAGCCCGAGCCGCTCGCGCAGCACGTACAGCAGCGACTCGCCGATCCAGGCGTCGGTGACGGGCCGGTCGGCGCCGTTCACCCGCAGCACGTAGGAGGCGAGGGGGTGTTCCTCACCGGGCAGCGAGGACTCGGAGGACGCGGACGGCTCTACGGCGCTCTCGGCGGCGTTCCCGGCTCCCCCGGGCTCCTGGGCCTCCTCGTCGGCCCCGTCGGCCTCACGGGCCTCTGGAGCGTCCTGTGAGGCCCGCTGAGACTCCTCGGGGGCGTCGGGCGCGGGCTGTTCGGGTTCGGCCGTCCCGGCGTCGGCGGGCACGTGCGCGTGCGGGGCGTGCGGCTCGGCGGTGTGCTCGGCCGGTTCGGGCGGGCGCGGCCCCCACGGCTCGCCGATCGCCTCGGTCGCCCAGGGCGCGGCCGCGCCGCCGGGGAGGGTGGCCGGCGGGGTGCCGCCCCACTGCTCGACCAGCGCGGAGGTGGTGAACTCGCCTGATTCGTCCGGAAGGTCGCCGCCCGCGACGGGGATCGACCACTGGCCGGTGACGTCATGGCCGGGCGCGCTCCCGGCGGCCGGGGCGTCCTCGAAGGTCCACTGCCCGGTGGCACCGGGGTTGTACGTGAACCGGTCGTTCCCGGCCTCCTCGGTGCCCGCGTTCGCGTCGGGCCACTGGACGCCGCCCGGGGGCATCGTCCAGCTCCCGGTGGCCGCGGGGTCGGTGCCCGCGGTGGTGGCGGGCGTGACCGTGATGGGCGGCGGCACATAGCCGTGGCCGGGGGCGGCCAGCGGGCTGTCGGCGGAGGCCGGCAGGGCGTCGACGCCGCCCTCGGGCAGCTCCACGAAGGCGGTGGCCCCGTCGTCGTAGTCGCCCTGCGGCAGCGGGTCCCAGCGGCCCGCGCCCTGCCGGGCGCCCTCTCCGTGCCGGTCGTCGGTCACGACAGCGCCCTCCCCAGTGCTCGTCGGGCCAGCGCGGCGACGGTGCGCCGCAAGTGCAGTACGGCGGGCGGCAGCGGCTCCACGGAGCCGTCCTCGGCCGGTCCCGGCTCGGGGATGCAGGCCGCGGCGACGTACTCGCCGAAGGCGGCCAGCGCCTCCGGCAGGATCGCGCGGTCGTTGTCCCAGTCGATCAGCTGCGCGACCCACTGCTCGGCCTCCAGGGGCCGCAGCGGCATCGGCGCTATGGCGCCCACGGCGCACCGCACACCCCGCCGGGCGGGGTCGAGGACCAGGGCCACGGAGGCGAGGGCGCGCCCGGGTCCGGTGCGGCCGGTCGCCTTGAGGAAGACCTGGGGGGCGTGCAGCAGCGGCACGCGCACGTAGCCGATGAGTTCGCCGGCCCGCAGCATCTCCATGCCGGCCAGCAGATGCGACACCGGGATCTCCCGGCGGGCCCCGCCCGGACCGGCGATGATCAGCGTCGCCTCCAGGGCGGCCAGCACCGGCAGCGCGTCGCCGGTGGGGGCGGCGGTGGCGATGTTGCCGCCCAGGGTGCCGGCGTTGCGGATCTGCGGCGGGCCCGCGGCGCGCGCGGACGCGGCGAGCGCCGGGATGAGGGCGGCGAAGTCGGGGCGGCCCATGCGGGCGTGGGTGAGCCCGGCGCCGAGCAGGGCGTGGCCGTCCTGGTACTGCCAGCCGCGGATCTCGCTGATCTTGCCGAGACCGACCAGCGCGGCGGGTCTGAGCTGCCCGGAGTTGACCGAGGTCATCAGATCGGTGCCGCCGGCCACGGGAACGGCGGCCGGCACGGCGGCGAGCGCCGCCACGGCCTCGTCCAGTGTCGTGGGCAGCGTGACGGCCTGCCCCGCCTGCGGTGCGTGCGTGGTCAAACCGGCTGCCCCTTCCCGCTGCCCCACCTGGTCCCACCTGTTGCTGCCGTACGGTACGTGCTGACAGGGCGGACGTGGCAACTCTGGCACATCTTCGCGGGGCCCGAACGCGGGGGTCCGCTAGGAGGCATTCGCCCACTTCACCGGGGAGATGGTCCGTTTTCTTCCGGTATTTCCGGTGCGTGCGAATTGCCTCTCTTCGGTGACCCTGCCGCGGTTTCTCCCCTACTTGTCGGGGGGCGGCCCGTCGAGCGGGCGGCCGAGCACTCCGGGACGCCGCTGCCACGGACGCGGCCCGGTGGGCGGGCGGTAGGCGACACCCAGGGCGTCGAGGCGGGCGTAATGGGCCGTCATCCGCCGCTCGAAGTCGGCGAAGTCCCGCTCGTCCGGGGCGGGCAGGCGGCTCCACGCCACCTCGGCGAAGGCCGCGAGCCGGGGAAACGCCTGGTAGTCCACGCGCGCGGAATCCTCCATCACCTCGGTCCACACATTGGCCTGCGTCCCGAGCACATGCCGGGCCTCCCGCTCGGTCAGGGCGTCCGGAACGGGCTCGAACCGGTAGACGTCCTCCAGGGTGCGGACGTAGCCGATGGGCACCGGCTCGTCCTCGCCCGCGTCCTGGCGGTGGTCCAAGTACACGTACTGCTCCGGGCACATGACGACGTCGTGTCCCGCGCGCGCGGCGGCGATTCCGCCCTCGTAGCCGCGCCACGACGAGACGGCGGCGCCCTTGGCGAGGCCGCCCTCCAGGATCTCGTCCCAGCCGATGAGCCTGCGCCCGCGCGCGGAGAGCCAGGTGTCGAAGTGCCCGATGAACCACGCCTGGAGGCCGTCCTCGCCGGCGAGTCCGAGTTCCGCGATACGGGCCTGGGCGGCCGGTGACCGCCGCCACTGGTCCTTCAGGCATTCGTCGCCGCCGACATGGATGAACTCCGAGGGGAACAGCTCCAGGAGTTCCTCGAACACCCCCTCGTAGAAGCGCAGGGTGTTGTCAGTGGGGGCGAGTACGTTGGCGGTGATTCCCCAGGTGTCCCAGACCGTCAGGGAGGCGGTGTCGATGACGTCGGTGTTGCCGAGTTCCGGATACGCGGCGATGGCGGCCTGCGAGTGGCCGGGCACGTCGATTTCGGGGACGACGGTGATATGCCGCTCGGCGGCGTAGGCGACGATCTCGCGGATGTCGTCCTGGGTGTAGTAGCCCCCGTGCGGCTTCTCCTCCCACAGCGGGGAGGCGCGGTGGCCGAATTTCGTACGGGCCCGCCAGGAGCCGACCTCGGTGAGCCGGGGGTACTTCCTGATCTCGACGCGCCAGCCCTGGTCGTCGGTCAAGTGGAAGTGGAGGACGTTGAGTTTGTGCGCGGCCATCAGGTCGAGGTAGCGCAGGACCCCGTCCTTGGGCATGAAGTGCCGGGCCACGTCGAGCATGAGGCCGCGCCAGCCGAAGCGGGGTGAGTCCTGGACGTGGAGCAGGGGCACCTTCCATCGCCGTCCGGGCAGCGGGGCGCGCCGGAAGGCGTCCGGGCCGAGCAACTGCCGTAGCGTCTGGGCGCCCCAGAAGAGACCCGCGGGGCCGCCGCCCACCACGTGCACCCCCTGGGGCAGGACGTCGACGCGGTAGCCCTCCTCCCCGAGGTCCTTGGTGACCATCGGGTGGATGGACAGGCGGATGACGTCGTCCTCGTCCGCCCTCCCGGGTGCCAGCGGCAGGCCGCAGGCCGCGCCCAGCGTGGCGCGCAGCCAGCGTTCCGTCCGTTCCGTGCCCTCTCCCGCGGACATCCTCGTCGCGGGGCCCAACTCGTAGAAGTGCGCACCACAGGTCGTCACCTGACCCGGCACCGGAATCAGTTCAGTCACGTCAGTCCTTTACCGCTCCGCCCAGCCCCGAGACCAGCCGTCGCTGTACGAGTACGAAGAACACCAGCACCGGAATCGTCATCACCGTCGACGCGGCCATCACGCCGCCCCAGTCCGGCTCGTCCGGCTTGTAGAAGACCAGCAGGGCCATCGGCAGCGTCGACTGCGAGGTGTCGCTGATGATGAACGACTTGGCGAACAGGAAGTCGTTCCAGGCCGAGATGAAGGAAAACACGCTCGTGGCCACCAGCCCCGGCAGTACGAGCGGGAAAAGGATCTGCCACAGAAAGCGCGCCCGGCTCGCCCCGTCGAGGTACGCGGCCTCCTCCAGGGACTCCGGGACCGCTTTCACGAAACCCCGCAGCATCCAGATCGCGAACGGCAGCGAGAAGGCGATGTGCGGCAGGATCAGCGAGCCCAGCGTGTTCAGCTGACCGGCGTCCCGCATGAGGAAGAACAACGGGATGGTGAGGGCCTCCACGGGCACCGTCTGGGCCACCAGAAACATGATCAGCAAGGTGGTCCGGAAGCGGAACCGGAATCGGGTCACGGCGGTCGCCGCGAGAAACGCGATCAGTGCCGAGGCGATCACCACGGCCCCCGCCACGACAAGGCTGTTGAGGAAGTAGCGGCCGAATTCCTGCTGTTCGAACACGCGCCGGAAGGAATCCAGTGAGGGCGCCGTCGTCCAGGGCCGCGCCTCGGTCGACTCGATCTCACCGGCCGGTTTGAAGGCGCTGAGCACCATCCAGTACAGCGGGAAGGCGACGACCGCCGCGACCAGCAGGGCGGTCGCTTCGGCGGCGAACCGCCACGGCCGGGCCACAAGGCCCCGAGGAAGTTTCACAGCTCCTCCCCCTGCCGGCGCAGCAGCCGCAGGTACCCCAGGGTCACGGCGAGCAGGATCAGCAGCATCACGACCCCGATCGCCGAGCCGAGGCCGTACTGCGAGGACGCGAACGCCTGCTGGTACGCGTACACGTTGAGCACCAGGTTCTGGCCCGCGATGCCGCCGCCGTTGGTCATGACGTAGATCTGCGTGAAGACCTTGAAGTCCCAGATGACCGACTGGACGGTGACGACGACCAGGATCGGGCGCAGGATCGGCGTGAGCACGGACCGCCAGATCCGCCACTGCGAGGCGCCGTCCAGGGCGGCGGCCTCCAGCACTTCGGCCGGTACGGCGCGGATGCCGGCGTAGACCGTGACCATCACGAACGGGAAGGAGCACCAGACCACTTCGAGCAGGACCAGGAAGAAGGCGCTGTACCGCCCGTACGTCCATGAGTGGTCGCCGAGGCCCAACAGGCGGTTTACCGGGCCGGATTCGGCGTCGAAGAGGAACAGCCAGACCGTGGAGCCGGTGACGGCGGGGGTGGCCCAGGCCCCCAGCGCCGCGAGCATCAGGGCGAGCCGGGGCACGGCACGCACCCGGGTGAGCAGGACCGCCAGCGCGCACCCGACGGCCAGCGTCGACACGACGCACGCCGCCGCGAACACCACGGTCGCCAGCAGCACCTCCCAGAACCGGGAGTCCCCGAACAGCTCGGCGTAGTTCCCGAATCCTTCGAAGGTGGTCGGCTCTCCCCCGCTGACCTGGGCCTGGGTGTAGTGGAAGAGGGAGATGAGCCCGAGCTGGTAGATGGGGTAGGCGAGCAGGCCGCCGAGGACGACGAGCGCGGGGGCGAGGTAGAGCCAGGGGGTCCAGGTGGCGCGGTGGGTCATGGAGGTCACCCGACGGAACCGAACGCGTCGTTCATCTTCCGCGCCGCGTCCGCCGAGGCCTCGGCCACCGACTTCTTGCCGCTCACGATCTCCTGGAACATCGTCGGCAGGACGAGCGAGGAGTCGATCTGCGACCAGGCCGGCGACGCCGGGACGAACTTCGCGCCGGCGCCCAGGGTCTCGACGAACGGCTTCACGAACGGCTCCTTCGCCGCCGCCCGCTGCCGTACGTCGGAGAAGGTCGGCAGGAAGCCCATCGCGTCGAACATGGCCGCCTGCGTCCGCTTGGACGCGAGCCGCTTCATCAGGTCGACCGCGAGGGTGCGGTGCGCGGTGCTCTTCAGTACGCCGATGTTGTTGCCGCCCGCGAAGGCGGGAGCGATGGAGCCCGCCTCCACTCCCGGCAGCGGCACGACCGCGTACTTGCCCTTGACCTTCCCCGCCTCCACGGCCGCATGGCTGAAGTCCCCGCCGATCGCCATCCCCGCCTTGCCGGAGGCGAACGCGGTCACCGTGTCGTTGCCGCCCATGCCGGCGCAGGTCGAGGCGGGGCAGTTGTCGTCGCCGAAGAGGGAGGTGTACGCCTTGATGCCCTTCCGCGCGGCCGGGCTGTCGATGGCGGAGGCGTACGAGCCGCCCTTGCCCGTGGCGAGTTCGCCGCCGTGGGCCCAGACGAACGGCATCGCGCCGTAGGTGTAGGCGCCGCCGACCGCGAGCCCGTACATCCCGGGCTCGGCGGCCCGGATCTCCTTCGCGGTGGAGACCAGTTCGGCCTGGGTCCGCGGTACGTCGAGCCCGAGCTCGTCGAAGAGGTCCGTGCGGTAGTACAGCGCCCGTACGCCGACGAAGAAGGGCGCGCCGTACACCTTGCCGTCCACGGTGACCGACTGTTTCGCCGTGGGGTCGGTGTCCTCGGCCTCCGCCCAGGCGCCGAACTCCCCGGTGACGTCGAGGAGTCCGCCGTCCCGTACATAGCCGGCGGTGTCAGTGTTGCCGTACTCGATGACGTCGGGCGCGCTGGCGGGGTCATTGAAGGCGGCCTTGATGCGCTGGGCGCGGGTCTCGACGGGGATGTACTCGACGGTGACGTCGGTGCCCTCGTGGGCCTTCTCGAAGGCGGCGAGGACGGAGTCGACGACCTTCTCCTTCGGCTTGTTGCCGACCTCCTGGAAGAGCCAGACCCGGAGCGTGCCGGTCTTCTCGTCCTTGTCGGAGGAGGAGTTGTCGGACGTCTGGGGAGCGCAGGCGGTGGCGGCCATGACGGCGAGGAGCACGGCCAGACGGGCGGGGAGCTTCATGGAGCAACCTCCGGGGTGTTGCAACATATGCAATGGCTGTTTTGCTCTGCACAACAACATCCGGAGGTTATGGACTACCCGAACAGGTCCACAAGAGGTCTCAACCACTTCGTGACAACGCGAAGGCCCCCGCGACGCGCCTCAGCGCGCCCCGGGGGCCTTCGAACGTCGGACGACCGCAGGGCCGGACGACGGGCGGTCTACTTCTTGTCGCCGCCCTTGCCCTTGCCCTTGTCGTCGCCGCCGGCGCCCATGGACTCGTAGATCTCCTTGCACATGGGGCACACGGGGTACTTCTTCGGGTCGCGGCCGGGCACCCAGACCTTGCCGCACAGCGCCACGACGGGCGTCCCGTCGAGGGCGCTCGCCATGATCTTGTCCTTCTGGACGTAGTGGGCGAAGCGCTCGTGGTCACCGTCGCCGTGGGACACCTGCGGCGTCGGCTCTACGAGGGTCCCCGTACCAGTCCCGCGCTGCGGCTGCGGCTGGGTCTCAGGCTCAAGAGTGCTCATAACAACCAAGAGTACTGAAGCTCACATGCGTCAGTTGAGCGAAGGGTCGTCCGGATACGTGGCCACCATCGCGAGTTCGTTGCGCTGCCTGCGCAGGACCTCGCGCCAGAGCCGCTCCGGGGCCGGGGACGACACGTCACCGGGCTCGGACTCCACGACGTACCAGGCGCCCTCCACCAGCTCGTCCTCCAGCTGGCCGGGCCCCCAGCCGGCGTACCCGGCGAAGATCCGCAGCGAGCCGAGGGCCGAGGCGAGCAGCTCGGGCGGGGCCTCCAGGTCCACGAGCCCGATCGCGCCGTGCACCCGGCGCCAGCCCAGCGGCGCGCTCTCGCCGCTCGCCCCGCCGGGGATGACGGCGACGCCGAGGGCGGAGTCGAGGGAGACCGGGCCGCCCTGGAAGACGACGCCGGGTTCACCGGCCAGGTCGCCCCAGCCCTCCAGGATGTCGCCCACGTCCACCGGGGTCGGACGGTTGAGGACGACGCCGAGGGAGCCCTCCTCGTCGTGGTCGAGGAGCAGCACCACCGCGCGGTCGAAGTTCGGGTCCGCCAGGGCGGGCGTGGCCACGAGCAGCCGCCCTGTGAGCGAGGACACCTCGGTCATGCCAGACATGATCCCGCATCTTCGCTTCGCGTGGGGAGGCAATGCGGGTAAGGGAGTGAACGCAGCTCAGCGACGGAATCGAGCGCTCCCGGCGCGCGCCGGGCCCCGGTGACCGCTCGTGCCCGGCGGCGAACGGTTCGTGTTGTGACACAGCTATGACGCATCCGGGCCGTACGCGGGCTTACAGAAGGGGGGCCCACGGCGATTACCCTGTTTCCTCGGCCCCTGCCCCACTCATCGGAACGCGAGATACATGACCGTCAACGACGATGTCCTGCTTGTCCACGGCGGAACCCCGCTGGAGGGCGAGATCCGTGTCCGCGGCGCGAAGAACCTCGTGCCGAAGGCGATGGTCGCCGCCCTGCTGGGCAGTGAGCCAAGCCGGCTGCGCAACGTTCCGGACATCCGTGACGTGCGAGTCGTACGCGGGCTGCTGCAATTGCACGGGGTGACGGTCCGTCCGGGCGAGGAGCCCGGCGAACTGGTGATGGACCCCTCGCACGTGGAGAGCGCGAACGTCGCTGACATCGATGCCCACGCGGGCTCCTCGCGCATCCCGATCCTCTTCTGCGGCCCGCTCCTGCACCGCCTCGGGCACGCGTTCATCCCCGGTCTCGGCGGCTGCGACATCGGCGGCCGGCCCATCGACTTCCACTTCGAGGTGCTGCGGCAGTTCGGGGCGACCATCGAGAAGCGGGCGGACGGCCAGTTCCTGGAGGCTCCGCAGCGGCTGCGCGGCACGAAGATCCGGCTGCCGTACCCGTCGGTGGGCGCGACCGAGCAGGTGCTGCTGACGGCCGTCCTCGCGGAGGGCGTCACCGAGCTCTCGAACGCGGCCGTGGAGCCCGAGATCGAGGACCTGATCTGCGTCCTGCAGAAAATGGGCGCCATCATCGCGATGGACACCGACCGCACGATCCGCATCACCGGTGTGGACAAGCTCGGCGGCTACAACCACCGCGCGCTGCCGGACCGGCTGGAGGCGGCCTCCTGGGCGTCCGCGGCGCTGGCGACCGAGGGCAACATCTACGTCCGTGGCGCCCAGCAGCGCTCGATGATGACGTTCCTGAACACCTACCGCAAGGTGGGCGGCGCCTTCCGGATCGACGACGAGGGCATCCGTTTCTGGCACCCCGGTGGCCAGTTGACGTCCATCGCCCTGGAGACGGACGTGCACCCCGGCTTCCAGACGGACTGGCAGCAGCCGCTGGTGGTGGCCCTCACCCAGGCGACGGGCCTGTCGATCGTCCACGAGACGGTCTACGAGTCCCGCCTCGGCTTCACCTCCGCGCTCAACCAGATGGGCGCCCACATCCAGCTCTACCGCGAGTGCCTCGGCGGCTCCGACTGCCGCTTCGGCCAGCGCAACTTCCTGCACTCCGCGGTCGTGTCCGGCCCCACGAAGCTCCAGGGCGCCGACCTGGTCATCCCCGACCTCCGCGGCGGCTTCTCCTACCTCATCGCAGCCCTCGCGGCCCAGGGCACCTCCCGAGTCCACGGCATCGAACTCATCAACCGCGGCTACGAGAACTTCATGGAGAAGCTCGTGGAGCTGGGCGCGAAGGTGGAGCTGCCGGGCAAGGCGCTCGGCTGACGGCGCACCCCTGACTGCGGCCCCGAGCACGCCTGCCTGCGGCTGGGGGTCCGGGGGTCATCCCCCGGGCAAGCACAGCATGGAGAAGCTCGTGGAGCTCGGCGCGAAGGTGGAGCTGCCGGGCAAGGCGCTCGGGTAGCCGGGGCCGTCGTACGAACGCCGATGGGGCGGTCACCCCGTTCAGGGTGACCGCCCCATGCGCGTTCACTGCACGCCGGTCAGGGGCGCGGGGAACTGCGCGAGGAACCACAACGGGCCCGCAGTCGCCCACGGCGCCGAGCCGCAACGGCGAACAGGCGCCCTTACTTGCCCTTGGCGGCTTCCTTGAGCTTCGAGCCCGCGGAGACCTTGACGCTGTAGCCGGCCGGGATCTGGATCGGGTCGCCGGTCTGCGGGTTGCGCGCGGTGCGAGCGGCACGGTGGGTGCGCTCGAAAGTCAGGAAGCCGGGGATGGTGACCTTCTCGTCGCCCTTGGCGACGATCTCGCCGACGGTCTCGGCGAACGCGGCCAGCACGGCATCGGCGTCCTTGCGGGTCACCTCGGCGCGGTCGGCCAGGGCGGCCACCAGCTCACTGCGGTTCATGTTGTTACTCCCGTGTTCTTCTTGCTGTTGAGGCGTGCCACGCGGCGGAGCCGCATAGTGGGCACAGCGAAGCCGATGCTGCCAGGGTCCTCGGACAGTCCCCGGACCCGGGTCCGTCGTCAGACCCTCGCGCCCAGAGACGCATCCTGCCCCTACCTGCGGCGGGAAAGCCAATCCGGCACCCGTCCGAGTCGTGAGAACACCCTTGGGAGTCACACGAAAAGAGGGTCTGAGCCTGGCCGTCACCATAAACGGATGCCCCGGGCCGCCGGTTCCACGACGCGCCGCGACAAAGACTTGCCGTGGCGATCGTCACGTCGTCAGACGCCGCCGGAGTGGTCGCCCGGCGCCAGCCCGGCCGCCTTCGCCGCTTCCCGCACCGCGCCCGCCACCGCGCCCGCGACCTTGTCATTGAAGACGCTCGGGATGATGTAGTTCGGGTTCAGCTCGTCCTCGGTCACCACGGCCGCCAGCGCCTTCGCGGCCGCGAGCATCATGTCGGTGTTGACCGTGCGGGACTGCGCGTCCAGCAGACCGCGGAAGACACCCGGGAAGACCAGCACGTTGTTGATCTGGTTCGGGAAGTCGGAGCGGCCGGTGGCCACAACTGCCGCCGTCTGACGGGCGATTGCCGGGTCCACCTCGGGGTCGGGGTTCGCGAGCGCGAACACGATGGCGCCCTCCGCCATCGCGGCCACGTCGGTGCCGTCGAGGACGTTCGGCGCCGAGACACCGATGAAGACGTCCGCGCCGCGCACCGCCTCCTTCAGCGTGCCGGTCAGGCCCTCGGGGTTGGTGTTGTCGGCGATCCAGCGCAGCGGCGAGTCGGGGGCGGCGTCCACCAGGTCCGCGCGGCCCGCGTGCACCACGCCGTGGATGTCGGCGACGACGGCGTTCTTCACCCCGGCCGCGAGCAGCAGCTTCAGGATGGCCGTACCGGCCGCGCCGGCGCCGGACATGACGACCCGGATGCCCTCGATCGACTTGGCGGCCACCCGCAGCGCGTTGGTGAGCGCCGCGAGCACCACGATCGCCGTGCCGTGCTGGTCGTCGTGGAAGACGGGGATGTCCAGCGCCTCGCGCAGCCGCGCCTCGATCTCGAAGCAGCGGGGCGCCGAGATGTCCTCGAGGTTGATGCCGGCGAAGCCGGGGGCGATGGCCTTCACGATCTGGACGATGGCGTCGGTGTCCTGGGTGTCCAGGCAGATCGGCCAGGCGTCGATCCCGGCGAACCGCTTGAACAGGGCCGCCTTGCCCTCCATGACCGGCAGTGCGGCCTTGGGCCCGATGTTGCCCAGGCCGAGCACCGCGGAGCCGTCGGTGACGACCGCGACGGAGTTGCGCTTGATGGTGAGCCGGCGGGCGTCCTCGGGGTTCTCGGCGATGGCCATGCAGACCCGGGCCACACCCGGCGTGTAGACCATGGACAGGTCGTCACGGTTGCGGATGGGATGCTTGGACTGCATCTCGATCTTGCCGCCGAGGTGCATCAGGAACGTACGGTCCGAGACCTTGCCGAGGGTGACGCCCTCGATGCCCCGGAGCTCCTCGACGATCTCGTCGGCGTGGGCGGTGGACGACGCCGCGATGGTGACGTCGATACGGAGCTTCTCGTGCCCGGACGCGGTGACGTCGAGGCCGGTGACCGAGCCTCCGGAGGACTCCACGGCGGTGGTGAGCTGCGAGACGGCCGTTCCGCTCGCGGGCACCTCCAACCGGATGGTCATCGAGTAGGAGACGCTGGGCGCCGTTGCCATGGCCGACTTCCTCTGCTTTCACCGTGTCGCGAAGTTGTGCCGTCCGATCGTCGCACCTACCGCTCAGTACGTGGTAGCCGCCCTGGATTGCGGACTTTTTGTTCACCGGTGGACGACGAGTTCGGAAAACATCTTCCACGATACGAGAATCGATCAGCCAGGGTTACGACAACAAAGAGGCCCACGTCACACGGACGTGGGCCTCTCGGTCGTTCAGTGACACCGACCCGCCATGCTCGCCTCGCGGCAAGTGGTCGCTCGTAGCGACGAAGGTTGGGCCCGGGGGCTTGGATCGGGCCGGTGCCACACCCAGGCTAACAAACCCGGCCCGTAAGACCATTCCCGTCCCGCGAGTCAGTCCCGCGGAAGGCCGAGCCGGTCCCGCCGAAGGGGCGAATCAGTCCCGCAGAAGGTCCGGCACCCCCGTCGCGTCCGGCTCGTCCCGCTCGGCCGAGACCACCGTCAGCTGCTGGGTGGCGCGGGTGAGGGCGACGTAGAGCACGCGCAGGCCGGCCGGGGACTCGTCGGCGATCTCCGCGGGCGAGACGACGACCGTCGCGTCGTACTCCAGGCCCTTGGCCTCCAGGCTGCCGAGGGCCACCACCCGGTCGCCGAGTCCGGAGAGCCAGCGGGTGGCCTCCTCGCGGCGCTGCATGGCGACGACGACCCCGACGGTGCCGTCGACCCGGTCGAGCAGCCGGGCGGCCTCCTCGCGGACGGTCCGGCCGAGCGACTCGCGCACGACGGCGAACCGCGGCTCGACCCCCGTCGAGCGGACGGCGGACGGCGACTCGGAGCCGGGCATGGCGAGCGCCAGCACCTTCGCCGCCAGCTCGGCGATCTCCGCGGGGTTGCGGTAGTTCACGGTGAGCCGGAAGCGGCGGCGCGGACGGCTGCCGAGGGCCTCGTCGCGGGCCTCGGCGGCCTCGTCCGGGTCGGACCAGGAGGACTGGGCCGGGTCCCCGACGACCGTCCAGGTGGCGTGCCGGCCGCGGCGGCCGACCATGCGCCACTGCATCGGGGTGAGGTCCTGGGCCTCGTCGACGATGACATGGGCGTACTCGACGCGCTCCTGCGCGAGGCGCTCGGCGCGTTCGCGCTGGGTCTCCTCGCGGACCGGCATCAGCTCCTCCAGCCCGGTGAGCTGGTCGAGCGGGTCCAGTTCGCGCCGCTTCCTGGGGCGGGCCGGGGTGCCGAGGATCGCCTGCAGCTCGTCGAGCAGGGCGATGTCGTGCACGGACCAGCCGTCCCGGCGCAGGGAGCGGGCGACCCGGCGGATCTCGCCCGGGTTGAGGACGCGCCGGGCCCAGCGGCCGAGGCGCTTCTCGTCGGCCATCGCCTCGAGCACGGCCCTCGGGGTCAGCTCGGGCCACCAGGCGTCGAGGAACTCGATGAAGGAGTCCTCGCCGGTCACGTCCTCGTCGAAGGAGGAGCGCAGCTCGGCCGCGAGCTCGGGGTCGGTGTGCCGGCCGGCGCTCCCGGAGCGCGACCACAGGGCGTCCAGCAGGAGCTTGCGGGCGCGCGGGCGCAGCAGGTTCACCGGCGCGGTGCCGCTGAGGGCGGTGCGGCGGATCTCGGCCAGTTCCCCGGCTTCCAGCTCGATGCGGCGGCCGAAGGCGACCACGCGGAGCCGGTCCGGAGAATCGTTCAGCTCCAGCGCTCCGCGCGCGGCCTTCCGCACCACCTTGAGCATGCGGTACGAGCCCTTGGCGCGGGCCGTGGCCGGGGAGTCGTACAGCGTGGCCTCGGCGCCGTCGACCAGCGAGCCGATCGACCGGATCGCGACCTGGCCCTCCTCGCCCAGCGAGGGGAGCACACCCTCGGTGTACGCCACCAGCAGCGGGGTCGGCGAGACGATCAGGATGCCGCCCGCGTACCGGCGCCGGTCCTGGTAGAGCAGGTAGGCGGCGCGGTGCAGGGCGACGGCCGTCTTCCCGGTCCCCGGGCCGCCCTCGACGTAGGTGACGGAGGCGGCGGGGGCGCGGATGACCAGGTCCTGCTCGGCCTGGATGGAGGCGACGATGTCCCGCATGGTGTGGGTGCGGGCCTGTCCGAGGGCGGCCATCAGGGCGCCGTCGCCGATCACGGGCAGTGCGTCGCCGCCCAGGAACGCCGTGAGCTCGGGTCTCATCAGGTCGTCCTCGACGCCGAGGACCCGGCGGCCCTTGGAGCGGATGACCCGGCGCCTGACGACCCGGCCGGGGTCGACCGGCGTGGAGCGGTAGAAGGGGGCGGCGGCGGGCGCCCGCCAGTCGATGACCAGCGGGGCGTAGTCGGTGTCGAGGACCCCGATCCGCCCGATGTGCAGGGTCTCGGCGATGTCGGCGGTGTTGTCGGAGCGCACCGCGCCGTCGGCGGGCTCCACGGCGGTGTAGGCGCCGTCCGGGCCCTTCTTGCCGTCCTTGCCGAGCAGCAGGTCGATCCGGCCGAAGAGGAAGTCCTCGTACTCGTTGTTCAGCCGGTTGAGGTGGACGCCCGCCCGGAAGACCTGGGCGTCCCGCTCGGCGAGCGCTCCGGGGGTGCCGACCTGGCCGCGCCTGGCCGCGTCGTGCATGAGGAACTCGGCCTCATGGATCTTTTCCTCGAGGCGCCGGTACACCCGGTCCAGGTGTTCCTGTTCAACGCTGATCTCGCGGTCCCGGACCGAATCCGGGACCGCACCGACCGCGGTTTCCTGCTGAGCCTGTGCGGCCACCGGGCCCCCTTCTGACGTGCTGGGCAGCCGTCAACCGTACGCGAAGGGGGGCCCTGGAAGCTATGCGTCCGCCCGGAGCGGCCTCACGCGTCCACCTCGACCAGCCGCTTGCCGTCGAAGGTCAGCACCTCGAAGCGCTCGATCTCCTCGGGCGTGAAGGCCGCCCCGCCGTGCACGTACAGCGGCTGGCGGGCCTGCTCGGTGCGGGCGTTCGGGATGCCGTAGCCCCACTTCGGGACGGACCAGGAGGTGATCGTCTCGCGTTCGCCGTTCTTTCCCACGGCGATCAGGGAGCACTTCTCCGGACCGGTGACGTTCTTCAGCTCCAGCACGGCGTGGGTGCCCCAGGCCTTCGTCTCCATGGCGACGGTCGCGGAGACCTTGGTGGAGGCGTCCCGGCCGGAGACCCGGTCCGGCATGACGTCGAAGGCGGCCTTGGCGGGGCTGGTGGCGTGCGCCTCGGTGGACGTGCCGCCCTCGTCGCCGGTGGTGGCGATGGCGGCGACCGGGCCGCCGACGATCAGCGCGGCCGCGGCGGCCACCATGTAGAAGCTGCGGCGGCGGGTCAGCGCGCGGCGCTCGGCGACCTCGTCGACCAGGTTGTGCACCAGGCGCGGGCTGGGCTTGGCCGACAGCGACTCGCCGATGGCGGGTGTGCCGGCGCCGGGCAGATCCGCGAGCGCGGCCAGCATCGGCTCCATCCCGGCGAGCTCGTCGAGCTGCTGGGCGCACCACTCGCAGGTCGCGAGGTGCATCTCGAAAGCGGTTGCCTCGGCGTCGTCGAGGATCCCGAGGGCGTAGGCGCCGACGGTCTCGTGCTCGTTCGCGCCCGAAGATCCCTGCATGGGGCCAGTCATACCCGGACCCCCTGCTCCGTATCCCCCGTAGGTGTTCATCACGCCGTCACCCCCCGCTCCTCCAGTGCCAGCTTCATCGACCGCAGGGCGTAGAACACCCGGGAACGGACGGTGCCGCTGGGTATGCCGAGCGTCTCGGCCGCCTCGTTCACGGTACGTCCCTTGAAGTACGTCTCGACGAGCACCTCCCGGTGGGCGGGGGTCAGGTCGTCGAGCGCGTCCGACAGCGTCATCAACCACAGCGCCTTGTCGATCTCGTCCTCCGCGGGGATGACCTCCAGCGGCGACGGATCGACCTCCTGCGGCCGGGCCTGCCGGCTGCGGTGGCCGTCGATGACGATGCGCCGGGCGACCGTCACCAGCCAGGGGCGTACCGATCCGGTCGCTCGATTGAGCTGGCCGGCGTTCTTCCAGGCACGGATGAGCGTCTCCTGCACGACGTCCTCGGCGCGCTGCCGGTCGCCGGCGACCAGCCGGAGCACATACGCGAGCAGGGGTCCGGCGTGCTCTCTGTACAGAGCACGCATCAGCTCCTCGTCAGGTTCAACCGAGGGCTGGGACATGCGATGTCGGGCCCTCGATCCACGTTCTTTGGCCACGGCCGCATCCTTGCGCACGCCCACCTCCGGTGTCCCCGATTCATCTGGGCTCCCCCAGTCAGTCGCTCCACCACCGGTACGCAGCGAGGACGTTGGGTGTTCAAAGTGGGGTGACAGTTTTCTGCGGGGTGACATGACGGAGAGGACACCGGGGCACATTCCCCCCTCGATGTCTTCACCTTTCCGCCATCGGCGGACGGGGAGTCGCCGTCGCATGGCCCCGGCGAAGGCAAAAGATATGTAATCGACATCACTTCGACAGCCGCGTCACAGAAGGGACATAACACTTCGTCAGGCGCGGGCGAGCGCCGCCCGCCGCCGGTGCCGGGCGACCCGCTCCCGGTTCCCGCACACCTCGCTGCTGCACCAGCGCCTGCGCCGCCCGCGCGAGGTGTCGAGGTAGACGATCGGGCAGTTGTCCCCCTCGCACTGCCGCAGCCCCGCCCGCGCGAGCGGATCCGTCAGCAGCTCCACGGCATCCCGCGCCACCGCGGCGAGCAGCGCGTCCCGCTCCGGCGGCCCCTCCAACTCCCGTACCAGCGTGCCGTCCTGGGCACGGATCGCGCGCGGGGCGGGGGGCGGGGTGCGGGCGGTGTCGTTGACGCGGACGAGGGCATGGCCGTACGACGACCAGGACCTGGCCTCGGCGGACAGGGCTCCGCGCACCAACTGGTCGACTCCGTTGCGCAGTTCGCGGAAGTCGGCGAGCCAGGCGGGGTCGGCGTGCCCGAGCGGGGTGCCGGCCGGGACGAGCCCGGCCCCGGTGATCCACGCGCACAGCACCGGGACGGAGTCGAGCCGTTCCACCGGGTGGGTCGTGGCGAGGAGATCGAGGCAGATCCGTCCCGCGTCGAAGCGCAGCTCGTACGGGACCGTGGCCGTACCCAGTGCCATGTGCCTGTCACCGCCTAGGGGTCATCCCGGGTCCGGCCCCGGACGAACCGTTCCCTCTAACAGTGCCTTCCCGCTTCCGCGGCTGGAACCCCTAGTGGACGCGCGCTTATGCGGCCGGGCGTCGGGGCCATGTTCCGGGCGGCGAGCGGTGACTTGACTGAGGACATGACGACAAGGACAGCCACCCTCACGGCGGCCACGCTCACCACGGGACTGCTCGCCGGCACGTTCTACGCCTTCGGCTGCGCGGTGCTGCCGGGGCTGGCCCGAAGCGAGGACGAGGTGTACGTCGAGGTGATGCGGAACATCAACGAGGTGATCCAGAACCCGGTGTTCCTGCTGACCTTCTTCGGCGCACCGGCCCTGACGGGCTGGGCGGCATGGCACCTGCGGGGCGCCCCGGGCCACCGCTGGGTCTGGGCGGCCCTGGCCGCGAACGTGCTCGCGCTGGCGGTGACGGTCACGGCGAACATCCCCCTGAACGACGCCCTGGCGAGGCCGGGCGATCCGACGGCGCTACGGGCCGAGTTCGAGGACCGGTGGGCGGCCTGGAACGCGATACGAGCCGCACTACTGACAGCAGGCACAGCCTGCCTGACCACAGCCCTGGGGCGACGGAGCCCCAAATAGGGGGCGGCGGAGCCGCCTTCAGGGGCGCGGGGAACTGCGCGATCAGCCCCCACCGCGCCGCAGACGACCGACGACCGACGACCAACCCACCTACACGTCCGCGTACTTCGAATCCGCCGCCGGATCCAGCGCCAGCCGATACCCCCGCTTCACCACCGTCTGGATCAACTTCGGCGTGCCGAGAGCCGACCGGAGCCGAGCCATCGCCGTCTCCACGGCATGCTCATCCCGCCCCGTACCCGGCAGCGCCCGCAGCAGTTCCGCCCGCGCCACCACCCACCCCGGCCGCCGGGCCAGCGCCCGCAGCAGCGACATCCCGGCCGGCGGCACCGGCCGAAGCGCCCCGTCCACCAGCACCGCATGCCCCCGGATCTCCACGCGGTGACCCGCCACCGGCAACGCCCGCGCCCGGGAGGGCAGTTCCTGGCACAGCAGCTGGACCAGCGGCCCGAGCCGGAACCGCTCGGGCTGCACCGTGTCGATACCCCGGGCCTGCAACGGCAGCGCGGTCACCGGCCCCACGCACGCGGGCAGCACATCATGGTTCAACGCCGCCAGCACCTCCGCCAGCAGCCCCCGCTCCTCCGCCCGGGTCAGCAGCGACGCCGCCGCCGGCGCACTGGTGAAGGTCAGCGCGTCGACCCCGCGGGACACCGTGGCATCCAGCAACCGGTCCACCGGAGAGAGGTCCTCCGGCGGCATCCACCGGTACACCGGCACCCCGACCACCTCCCCGCCCGCGGCCCGCAGCGACTCGACGAACCCGGGCAACGGCTCCCCGTGCAGCTGTACGGCGATCCGCCGCCCGTCGACGCCCTCCTCCAGCAGCCGGTCGAGCACCTCCGCCATGGACTCGGACGACGGCGACCAGTCCTCGGTCAGCCCGGCGGCCCGGATCGCGCCCTTCACCTTTGGCCCGCGCGCCAGCAGTTCCACCCCCCGCAGCCGGTCCAGCAGGTCCTCGCCGAGCCCCCAGCCGTCGGCCGCCTCGACCCACCCCCGGAATCCGATCGCGGTCGTGGCGACGACGACATCCGGCGCCTGGTCCACGATCTCCTTGGTGGCGGCGAGGAGTTCACCGTCGTCGGAGAGCGGCACGATGCGCAGGGCAGGGGCGTGCAGGACGGCGGCGCCGCGGCGCTGGAGCAGCGCCCCGAGCTCGTCGGCCCGGCGCGCGGCGGTCACACCGACGGTGAACCCCGCGAGGGGCCCGTGTTGCCCGTGACCGGGCTTGTGCTGTTCGTCGTACATAACTCTCGTCCCGCACTCGAGTCGTCACATATCGGGTACACCCGCATGCCGATCGAGCCTGTCAATGGTGCGTGACAGGCTCGGTTCGGCTTGATGTCCACGGTGTTACGTCACACCCGTCTCACACCTCGGCATAGCTGAGCTGCGGCTTCGACTCGGATGCGGCGGTCGTGGCCCGCTCCTGCGCCGCCGGGCGGCGAAGGTATACGGCCCAGGTGACCACGAAGCACGCGCCGTAGAAGGCGAGGAAGGCGACGAAGGCGCCGGTGCCGGAGCCCACCGAGAGGAAGGACTGGCGGAAGGCGAGGTTGATGCCGAGTCCGCCGAGCGCGCCGACCGCACCGATCAGGCCCATGGAGGCGCCGGACAGGCGGCGGCCGTAGGCGGCGGCCTCCTCACCGGTGAGCCCCTTGGCGAGGGCCTTCGTGTGGAAGATGCCCGGGATCATCTTGAAGGTCGAGCCGTTGCCGAGGCCGCTCAGCACGAACAGGGCGATGAACGCGGTGGTGAACAGCGGCAGCGACTCCCGCATCGAGGCCACGATGATCACGGAGGTGGCGGCCGCCATGGCGACGTAGTTCCACAGCGTGATCTTCGCCCCGCCGAACCGGTCGGCCAGGGCGCCGCCGACGGGCCGGATCAGCGAGCCGAGCAGCGGGCCGATGAAGGTGACGTAGGCGGCCTGGAGCGGCGTACGGCCGAACTGCGTCTGCAGGACGAGGCCGAAGGCGAAGCTGTAGCCGATGAACGAGCCGAACGTCCCGATGTAGAGGAAGGCCATGATCCAGGTGTGCCCCTCCTTGACCGCGTCCTTGGCGGCGCCGGTGTCGTTCTTCACGGACGAGATGCTGTCCATGTAGAGCGCGGCGAGGACCGCGGCCACGACGATCAGCGGGATGTAGATACCGAGCAGCAGGCGCGGCCCGCCGCCGGCGCCGATCACCGCGAGGCCGACGAGCTGCACGACGGGCACGCCGATGTTGCCGCCG
Organism: Streptomyces sp. NPDC002779; assembly: GCF_042888685.1. Taxonomy (NCBI): domain Bacteria; kingdom Bacillati; phylum Actinomycetota; class Actinomycetes; order Kitasatosporales; family Streptomycetaceae; genus Streptomyces; species Streptomyces sp. NPDC002779. Next base: position 71,291 of record NZ_JBIAQC010000002.1, on the reverse strand, counting down.
CCGGCGTTCAGGCCGAGCGCCCAGCCCTTCTTGCGCAGGGGGAAGAAGGCGTTGATGTTGGTCATGCTGGAGGCGAAGTTGCCACCGCCGACGCCGGCGAGCATCGCGCACACCAGGAACGTGGTGAAGGACGTCCCCGGCTCCATCACGCTGAACGCGGCGACCGTCGGCAGCAGCAGCAGGCCGGCCGAGATGATCGTCCAGTTCCGCCCGCCGAAGATCGCCACGGCGAAGGTGTACGGCACCCGGACGACGGCTCCGACCAGTGTCGCCATGGACACGATGGTGAACTTGTCCGCCGGAGTCAGCCCGTACTCCGGGCCCATGAAGAGGACCATGACGGACCACAGGGTCCAGATCGAGAAGCCGATGTGCTCGGAGAGGACGGAGAAGTACAGGTTCCGGCGGGCGATCTTCTCGCCCTTCTCGTTCCAGAAGGTCTCGTCCTCCGGATCCCAGTGATCGATCCAGCGGCCTCCCCTGCTCGCGGCGGGGGCAGTACTCGGGGCTGTCATGACGCCTCCACGGGGCTCCGGGCTCAGGTCGTACTCCAGTGGCTGATCCCGAAGGTAGGGAGGGCGCGTTTCCTGCCTGTGCCACCGGGTGACCGGAAAGGAACGTTGCTCTCACCTTTGACGGAGGTGGGATGAGAGGTTCCCGTGACGCCACCGGCCACCCAGGCGCCGCTATCCTCTAGCGGACCCCACAGGAAGGGGAGAGTCCATGTCCGCTGAGTCGCGGTCCTCGGGTGCGCGGGAACAGCGCGCAGGGCGCTCACTGGTCGGGAACATCGTGTTCGGAGCGGGGCTCGTCCTCGTCTTCGCAGCGATGGTCCTCGGAGGCTTCGCTGGTGTTGCGCTTCTCCTCGCGCTGGCCGACACCTCGCTGCTGTCCGCTGTCGTGCCCGATGACGGGCGTAGTGCCGTGGTGGTCGGGGGCATCGCCTTCGGCGCCATCACGGGAGCTTTCGTGCCCGCGCTGTTGATCGGCATGGCGCATGGCACCGAGGAGAAGCCGCGAGTCCGGCCCGACGCGGCAGCACGGAATGTGCTCGCCCTCGTGATCTTCGACGTGTTCGTGGTGCTGCTGGCCTTCGTCCTGTCCCAGCTGGGGTGGATCCTCCCGGAGCGCGCCGTCTCACTCGTCAGCGTCCTCGTCATCGGTCTGAGCTGGATTCCGCTGGCCCTGGCGCCCTGGGAGCGGCTGGGGCTTGGCAATGTGTTCGGGGGCCGTCTGTCACGCCAGTCGGACTGAGGCCGCCAACTCGTCAGCGATTTTGCACAGTTCCTCGCCGAGCCCCAGGGATGTCCACAGGAGGCGACATTCCAGCACTGTCAGGGATCGGCGCGGGAGAACATAGTGGGCCACTCCTTCCACGATCACACCGCTGTCGGAGTCGGGTGCCGTTGGCTCCTGGCGGTGGACCCGGAGCGCCGAGCCCAGAGGGAGCTCGACCTCCGAAAGCTTCGGGTTTCCGAAGAACGGCCCTTCCGCCTGGGCGGCCTCGGCCCGAAGGGCGGCCACGCTCAAGGACGCTGGGGGAATCCGCAGCTCTCGAACGGTGTAACTGGCGATGATCGCGCTATCGGCCGGTGCCAGCAATGCCGCACAGAGGGCTCGCTGCCTGGCCGCTGCCAGCCAGTACCACAGCAGGTCTTCGGCAAAGGCATCACGCCGCTCCCGCCCAGAGCCGGGGGCGAGGTGCTGCTCTGCAACCGCGTGCGCCCAGCCCTGCGGGTCCTGACTCCCCAGATCCAGGACCAACCAGTTCTCAGGAGTGGGCAGGGAGACCCGGCATTCGTGCCAGTCGTCCGTCGTCGGCGTCACGATGGGCCTCACCTTCCGGCCAGAGAGGCGTCGGCACCCGTGACATCGATCTCCGGATCGCCGCCGAACAGACCCGTGAGGCTGTTGGTGTCGGACAGGCCGCCAGTGGCCGTGCCGCTCAGTGCCCAGGAGTTGTAGGCCAGAGCCTGCTTGAAGGCGTCCGGCGTACCGATGAAGTTCAGATCCGTCGGGTCGATGTTCTTGATCCGGCCGAGTTCGTCGACCATGCCCGGACCAACGAACATGCTCGCCAAGCCTCGTGGACCGGCCGCATTCCACGCGTCCCGGACAGCATCGACGTTGTCCCGGGCCTTGAAGACATCCTTCCAATTGCTTCGGATGGTGCCCAGATCATCCACGAAGGAGCGCGGCAGTCCCCTGAAGACTGCCCCCAAAGACACATCGGGCACCGCACGACCGAGAGCTCCGGCGCGCGGGCCGACCATCTCCACCACGAGCGCTCGCCGCGCGGCCGAGTTCAGTCCCGGGTGCCAGCCACGAACGTACTGGGCCGCCGCGGTCCACACCCGGCTGCGCCCGGCGTTGGCTGCGAGTTTGGCTCCCGCGCCGAAGACCCGCCCGATACCGAAGGTGGCAAGCCCCAGGACGTCGATCGCGACATCGCCCCAGGAGCCGTCGCCGTTGACGGCGAGCAGGACATGGCAGACGAGGGAGGTCGCCGTCGCGATGAGGGCGATGGTGCCCAGCACCCCCGCCAGGGCCTGGCCGATGACGGGGATCCAGCCGACGCACAGCGCGAGCAGCCCGCACACCGCCGCGATGGCCCCCGTAATATCGCTGACGAGCTTCAACGTGTCCCGGAGGTCGTCCAGCCAGGAGTCGTTGAGTCCGTCGCCCTCGGTGGTGTCGTGGATCTTCTTGGCGGCCTTGTCGCCCGCCTCCTTGTGCCGGGTCTTCAGCCCGGCGAGCTGCTCGCGCAGGCCGTCCAGGTCGCCCTGGAGGTCGGCGGCCTTCTTGTCGAGCTTGTCCTGGCCGGCCTTGTCGGTGCCCTTGGGCGGGTTCGCGGCGGTGGACTTGGCGGTGGACAGATCACCGGCCTTGGTCTCCGCCTGCGTGAGCAGCTTGTCGGCGTCGCCCTGCACGCTCTCCAGCTCGGTGCAGTACTCCTTGAGCGCGGAAGCCGCGTCGGCGTACCGGTCGTGGGCCTTGCTCACCGTCTTCGCGGTCTCGTTGGCCTTCTCGGCGAAGGCGCGGCCCGCCTCCGAGTCCCAGCTCTCCAGGTTCCCGATCCGGCGCAGGGCGGCGGCGGTGTCGGTGATGGTCTTGGCGGTGGCCGCGAACCGCCGCGAGAGTGCCTTCATGTCGTGGAGGTCGCCGGGCACCGGGTCACCGGTCTCCCCGAGCACCTCCCACCGGTGGTCAGCAGGACGGGTCACTTCTTCTTCCCCTTGCCCACGAGGGCGTCGTAGAGCGCGGTGTCCAGCGCGGTGTACGCCTTGCCCGCCTCGTGGGCGAGCGTGCCGAGGCCCTTGATCTCCTCGATCATCTTCTTGCGGTTGTCGTCCCAGCCGTCGGAGAACTCCTGGAGCCGCTCGTGGAGGGTCTGGTGCCCGACGGTCCGGCGGTCGTAGGCGTCCATGAGCTTGTCGAGCCCTTCGAGCTCGGTCGCCACGGTCCGCAGGCCGGTACCGGCGGTGCGCAGGTCGTCGGTGGAGACCTTGAGTTTCTTGCTCACTCCGCCATCCCCTCTGTCCCCTCGGTGCCCTCTGCCTGATGCCAGCGCAGGGTTCCTGCCACGGCGTCGAAGAGCCCGACCATGGCCTCGGCGATCGGCTCCAGCGGCGTGCTGAAGGTCAGCAGCAGCACCTCGTCACGCTCGGGAACCGGCACGAAGTACTCCACGATCGTGTCCTCGAACTCGGTTCCCAGCTTCCGCGACTGCTTGGGCCGCTCACGGCGGAGCAGCCGGGCGGCGGGCCCCGCGGCGGGGAGCTCGACCGGCTCGACCTCCCCGGACCCGGCGAGCGCGACCACGGCATCGAGGCTGTCGAACTTCTCGAAGATCCGGCAGACGAGGAGGGAGGCGGACAGCGGGATGCCCCCCGCCTGAAGGAACGACAGGTAGAGCACCACCCCGCCCTGCTCGATCCCCGCGTCGGCGGCCCCGAGCAACTGCTCCTCGGCCTTCCGCCGCAGCACGGGCTGATCGTCGACCCCGGCGAACTGCCGCTTGACGAGGGCGGCCACGGACGCCTCCATCCGCTCCCGCGGCCGCAGCGGAATCCGGTACCAGTCCTCAGGCGTGACCAACCCGAACACGGGCGCACGCATGTCGTTCATGGAGGCTCCTGCTGACGCGAAATGATCGTCGTACGGCGTGGTTACGGTAGCGGCTGCCCGGCCGCCGAGAAAGCGGTCCGCCCCCACACCCGACGGTCATCCCGCGGCGGAGCGCCTGCGGGATCCCCCGCGGCGCACACCGTTCGGCCACAGCCGCGGCCGCCGCTTCGCGGCGATGTCCTCGATCCAGCCCACCGCCGCGATCGTCAGCCCGATCAGCGGCCAGACCAGGAAGAACATCCAGATCAGATACGTCGAGTCCAGGGCCGCCACCGCCCGCTCCCCCTGCATGAAGGGCAGGTCGTAGAGGTGGTCCAGGATCGGGACGGTGGCCATGATCAGCATGTTGTGCCAGAGGTAGATCGTGACCGCGCGGTTGTTGGAGAGGGTGACCAGCCTGTCCCACTTCGCCAGGCGTCCGGGCAACTCCTGCCAGGACGGGGAGTAGATCAGCAGGATCACCACGAAGCCGAAGGACCAGGTCGCCTGGGCGAGCGGGATGTCGTTCAGGTCCCAGCCGTCGGCGCCCAGGTGGCCCGAGGCCCACCACAGGCCGAAGGCCATCAGCAGCGAGGACCCGGACACGGCCACATAGCGCGGGATCTTCTTCAGCAGGCCCTCGTGATGGGCGAAACCCAGCACCCAGCAGCCGCCGTAGACCGCGAAGTCGGTGACCGCGTTGCCGGTCTCGCCGGGGATCGTCACCACTCCGGTGCCGACCACCGCCGTCAGTGCCAGCGGGGCCAGCAGCGTCGGCCAGGGGGCGCGACGGAAGGCCCACAGCAGCAGCGGGGAGGCGACGACGAACCACAGGTAGGCGCGCAGGTACCACAGCGGGCCCGCCGCCTGCACCGCCCAGGTGTCCTCCAGCAGGCCCGTCTTGGAGCCGATGTGCCAGGGGAACGGCGGGGCGCCGATCGGCACGATGTAGTTGATCAGCTCCAGGAGAGCCCAGGTGGGGCTGTCCTCCGTGTTCTTCGTCGGGTTCCAGCCGCCCGCGAACATCAGCGCCAGCACCACCGCGCTGAACGCCCACAGCGGGGGCAGCAGCCGGCGCACCCTGCCCTTGATCACACCCCACGCGGGGCGGTTCAGCGACCGTGCCATCAGCGAGCCCGCCAGCGCGAACATCACGCCCATGGAGGGGAACAGCACGGTCAGCCAGGCCCAGCCGAAGAGGTGGTACACCACGACCCGGACCAGCGCGATCGAGCGCAGCAGGTCCAGGTAACGGTCCCGGCCCGGCTTCTCCGGCACAGGCGCGGGTGCGGGTACGGGCTCGTGCTCGGGAGCGGCAGGCGCCTGCTGCTCCGGGATGCCGTACGGCTCGTAGCCGTACGACTGCTGCGGTATGCCCTGTGTCATCCGACCGGCCTCCGATCGCTCGCGTCGGCCGCCCGCCGACGCGGGACCGGGCCTCCCGGCGCCTCCACCACGCCCGTGCGGCGCAGCTTCTGCCAGCGCAGCCGGCCGCCGGTGAGGGCGGTGATCCAGGACTGGAGGAGGACCACGTACATGAGCTGGCGGTAGAGGATCTGTTGCAGGGGCAGCGAGATGAGGTGGGTCATGCGTTCCCGGTCGAGACGGAAGGCGTACGCGGCGCAGACGGCCTGGATGGCGAGGACGCCCAGCCAGGCGATGATCGTCTTCTGGGTGGGGCCGAAGATCAGGCCGTAGAGGAGGAAGACGTCGATCAGGGGGGCCAGCAGCGGGGCCAGCACCATGAACAGGGAGACCAGCGGCAGTCCGACGCGGCCGAAGCGGCCCGAGGGACCGCTCTCCACCAGCGCCCTGCGGTGCTTCCAGATCGCCTGCATGGTGCCGTAGGACCAGCGGTAGCGCTGGGACCACAGCTGCTGGACCGTCTCCGGTGCCTCGGTCCAGGCGCGGGCCTTCTCGGCGTAGACGACCCGCCAGCCGTCCCGGTGCATCGCCATGGTGATGTCGGTGTCCTCGGCGAGCGTGTCCTCGCTCATGCCGCCGACCCGTTCGAGCGCCGTCCGGCGGAAGGCTCCCACCGCGCCGGGGATCGTCGGCATGCAGCGCAGCATGTCGTACATCCGGCGGTCCAGGTTGAAGCCCATCACGTACTCGATGTGCTGCCAGGCGCCGATGAGGGAGTCCCGGTTGCCGACCTTGGCGTTGCCCGCGACGGCGCCGACGCGCGGGTCGCCGAAGGGCTGCACCAGTTCACGGACCGTGGCCGGTTCGAAGACGGTGTCGCCGTCCATCATCACGACGATGTCGTACCGGGCGTTGGCCAGCCCCCGGTTGAGCGCGGCGGGCTTGCCCGCGTTGAGCTGGCGGACCACCCGCACGTTCGGCAGGCCCATCGCCTCCACGATCCGCGCGGTGCCGTCGGTCGAGCCGTCGTCGATGACGAGGATCTCGATGGGATGCTCGCTCGCCATCAGGGACCGGACGGTGTTCTCGATGCACTTGGCCTCGTTGTACGCGGGCACCAGCACCGACACCGGTTCGGTCACCGGCGGGCCCCAGCTGAAGCCCTTCTTGCGCACTCGGCGGGCGTGGGCGGCGGACAGCACGAGCATCAGCACGAACCGGCTGATGACGAGGAACCCGATGATCGCGAGCCCGACCACCAGGACGGCGGTGATGTTGTCGGAGGCCTGGACCAGGAAGACCCACGCCTTGCCCTTCCACAGGTCGACGCCGGTGACCCGGCTGTGCGCGCTGGGGGCGTCGAGGGCCTCGGTGAGGTTGTCGAACTCGTAGCCCCGCTCCTGCATCTGCGGCAGGAAGCGGTCCAGCGCCTCGACGGTCTGGTGCCGGTCGCCGCCGGAGTCGTGCATCAGGACGATCGCACCCTCGCGGCCCTTGGGCGTGGCCTTGCGGATGATCTCCTCGACGCCGGGCTTGCGCCAGTCCTCGCTGTCGTTGTTGTTGACGACCGTGATGTAGCCGCGGGAGCCGATGTACTCGGTCACCGGCCAGGACTCGTTGTCCATGGCGGCGGCGAAGGAGGAGTACGGCGGGCGGAAGAGGGAGGTGCGGATGCCGGCGGCGCCGGAGATCGCCAGCTGGTTCTGCGACAGCTCCCAGTCGATGCGCTTCTTCGACTGGTAGGACAGGTCGGGGTGGTTGAAGGTGTGCAGGCCGACCTCGTGGCCCTCCTCGACCATGCGCCGGACCAGGTCCGGGTGGCGCGAGGTCATGGTGCCGGTGACGAAGAAGACGGCGTGCGCGTCGTACTTCTTCAGTACGTCCAGAACCTTGGGCGTCCACTCGGGGTCGGGGCCGTCGTCGAAGGTGAGGACGAGCCGCCGGTCCGGCAGGCCCAGGCTCTGGGTACGGCCGCTGCGGGCGTCGATGACCGGCCCGCCCTTGAGGATCTGCTCCGGGACCTGGTCGGAGGCGGCGGCGGGGCGGACGCGGTGGTCGGCCAGGATCTCGCTGTGCACGTACCCGCGCAGCATCAGCATCGCCATCAGCGCGGCGAGGACGAGCGTGGGAAGGAGCAGGCGCATGGGCAGGCGGCGGCGCCGGGGACCGTCGGGGGCCTGGGGCACGGCGCCCCGACGGTTGGTGCGGGAAGCCATCAGAGGGTGTACTCCGGGGACGGGTCGTGCGGGCTTGCGGGAGCGGCCGGTGCCGCGACGGGCCCCTGGGTGACCGGGCCGAGGTCGGCCGGCGGAGCGGCGACCGTGTCGGTTCCGGTGCCGGCGGTGTCGCCGGGGTCCTCGGTCGGAGTCGGGTCGGGCGTGGGTTCGCCGGTGTCCGTCTCGGTGGGCTCGGGGTCGGGCGTGGGAGCCGTGTCGGTGGGGTCCGGGTCCGGCGTCGGGTCGGCGCCCGGGCGCGTCGTCGGCTTGGTCGCCGTCGGCTCGGGATCGGTGCTGGCGCCCGGCTCCTCGGTGCTGCCGACGTCGTCCGGGGCGGTGGCGTCGGCGCCCGGGGAGGGCGTGACGCCGTCGCTGACGGAGGGGGAGGCGCCCGGGGTGACGCCTTCGGTGTCGGCGGGCGGCGCCGACTCGGCGGGCACCGGCGAGGTGTCGACCTGGCCGGCCGGGGTGTCCTTCTTCGGGTCCTGGACCGGCAGCCAGGGGGCGTTGGAGTTGCCGGACAGCACGGTGGCGACGATGACGACCGCGTAGACCGCGCAGGCGATGGCGACCAGCATGCCCAGGCGCCGGAAGCGGCGGCTGCGACGGCCGGATTCGTCGACGAAGACCGGGCCGTCGGAGCTCTCGGCACCGCCACCGCGGGGGGCGGCCTTGGCCGCGCGCAGCGAGCCGTCGAGCTGGAGGCCGATGCCGTCGAGCTGGATGGTGACCTCGTGCGGGTCATGGGTGTGGCCGGATTGCACCGGTTCGTCCCACGGGTCGTGCAGGGCACCGCCTCGCGGAGCCCCGGGAGTCGGGGCCGGAGCCGGTACCGACCCGGAGGCCTGCTGCGGAATCGAAGGGGAGGCCGAGGCCTGCTGCGGAATCGAAGCCGGAGCCTGTGCCGGAATCGAAGGGGAGGCCGACGCCTGCTGCGGAATCGAGCCCGAGGCCACCGGAGTCTCGCGGACCCCGCCGACCGCGCCGCCGACCGGCGGGAACGGATCCCGAGGCGCGGCGCCCGCGGCAGGCGTACGCACGCCCCCGCGCGGGGTGAACACCTCGCCCCCGCTCCGCGCCCGGCGCGGCGTCTCTGTCGCGCCGCCCGCTCCCGGAGCGGCATCCGGCCGGTCGAACCGGTCGAACGCCGAGAGCAGCTCGGTCAGATCCGCGCGGCCCTCCGCGCCGGAGCCGTCGGCGGGCGCGGCCTGCGGCAGCACCGTCGTCTCGTCGGCGCCCGTCGGGGCCACCCGCTGAGCGGCGGTCTCCGCGAACGCCTGGGTGTCACCGCCGGCAGCCGGAGTCGCTTTGGTCGCGGACGCCACCTCCGGCCACTCCGGTTGGGCGTCTTCTCGCCAGTTCTTCACGCGCACACATCCCCCCAGGGACAGTTCCGGGTGCGCGCACGACACCGAGCACTCGTCGATCGAAACCAGGCCCCCACCTGGTTCGAGCGCCCCCTTTATCACACTGTGCTCAGGCGAAGAATGTAGCGCACGAGTGACTCCGGTGTTTGCGCTGTCTCAGTTGTGGAGCCGCATCGTGACTTTGTCACTGGCCGGAATCCATCCATCGGGGGGTGACCGAAGCCACTCCTCCCGCCCCGCCAGCTCGGCCGCGGCCCGCCGCAGCGCGTCCAGTCCGGGGTGCACCAGCCCCCTGCGCCACACCAGCGACACCGGTGACAGGGGCACGGGATGGATCAAAGGGCGCAGCACCGAGCCGGGCATGGCGGGAAAGTCCACCACGACGAGCACCGGCGTCCGCGTCTTGCTCATGATCCGCTGGAACTCCTCGTGCCCGACAGCGAGCGGCGCGGGCGCGGCGACCTCGATGCCACGTCCCTCGAACAGCTGGTGCGCGAGGTCGGTCCACTCCGGTGTGCGCGGATTGCCCGCACCCGCGTACACGGTCTCTCCCGCCAGCGCGGCGAGGGGCACCTGATGCAGACCGGTCAGCGGATGGTCCTCGGGCAGCAGGACCGCCATCGGCTCCAACCGCACGGGCTGCTGCTCCAGACCCGCCCGCAGCGCCGGGTCGAGACCGGTGAACCGTCCGAAGGAGGCGTCGAGCCGCCCGGCGAGCAGCTCGGCCGCCGCTCCGGTCAGCCCGCTCTCGTAGCGGGCCATCAGCTCATGGTCGGGGGCGAGTTCGCGGGCCCGCCCCAGCACTCGCCGCCCGGTGCCGAGCCCGGGTGAGTTCACATCGACCAGCAGGGGCCTGGCCTGCCCGAACGCGGCGAGCAGGTCGTCCTGCGCGGCCAGCGCCCGCCGGGCGTGGGGCACCAGCCGCTCGCCGTCCGCGGTCAGCGTCACCTGCCGGGTGGTCCGTACGAACAGTTCGGCGCCCAGCTCCCGCTCCAGCCGCCGTACGTCCCGGCTGAGCGCCTGCTGGGCGACGTAGAGCCGGGCGGCGGCGCGGGTGAAGTGCAGTTCCTCGGCGACGGCGAGGAAGGCACGCAACAGACGGGGGTCGGGCATGACGGGAACTTACAACGCGGGTGCGTGAATCGGTACGGAGAAGGTGTTGGACCCCTTGATCGACTCCGGGCGAGGGTTGCCCCATGCCGCAACCGACCTCCGGATACCGCAGCCTGTTCGTCATACCCGGCGCCCGCGCCTTCACCGCCGGGAACCTCCTGGCCCGCCTCCCCATGGGCATGTTCAGCGTGAGCACGGTGATCATGATCGCCGGGACGCGGGACTCGTACGCCCTGGCCGGTGCCGTGGTCGCGACCGGCCTGGCCGCCACCGCGCTGGTCGCCCCCTGGATCGCGCGGCTGATCGACCGGTACGGCCAGGCCCGGGTCGCCCTGCCCGCCACCCTCGTCGCGGCCCTCGGAGGGCTCGCGCTGGTGCTGTGCGTCCGCACCGGCGCCCCCGACTGGACCCTCTTCGCCGCGTACGCCGCCACCGCGACCACTCCCAACACCGGCGGTATGGCACGGGCGCGCTGGGCGTATCTGCTCAAGGGCGACCAGGCGGCGCTGCACCGCGCGAACTCCTTCGAGCAGGCGGCGGACGAGCTCTGCTTCATGCTGGGTCCGGTCCTCGCGGCCGTCCTGTGCGGGAGTCTCTTCCGGGAGGCGGGCACCCTGGTGGGGGTGCTGCTCCTGGTGGCGGGCATGGCGCTGTTCACCGCCCAGCGCTCGACCGAACCGCCGGTCCGGCCTCCGGCGACCGCCACGCAACCGCCGTTCCGCGCCCCGGGCATGCCCTCCCTGCTCGCCGTCTGCCTGGCGATGGGGGCCGTGTTCGGCGCCCTGGAGGTCGTCACGATCGCCTTCGCGGACGAACAGGGACACGGCACGGCGGCCGGGGTGATCCTCGCGCTCCAGGCGGGCGGCTCGTGTGCGGCGGGACTGCTGTACGGGGCGTTGAAGCCGGGCGGTTCCGCCGAGCGCCGCTATCCGTGGTGCCTCGCCGCGATGGCGGCCCTGCTGACGCTGCCCCTGCTCGCCGCGTCCCTCACCGGCTCCCTCGTGGTCCTGGCGGGCGCCCTGCTGGTGTCCGGGATGGCCACCGCCCCCACGATGATCACCAACATGACGCTGGTCCAGCGGCGCACCCCCGAGGACCGCCTCAACGAGGGCATGACCCTCGCCGTGACCGGCCTGCTCGGCGGCATCGCCCTCGGCAGCGCGGCCGGCGGCTGGACCACGGAACACGTCTCGCCGACGGCGGGGTACGGCGTGCCGGTGGCGGCAGCCGTGCTGGCGCTGACGCTCGCGGTCTCCCGAGGGGCGGGAGCCGGAGCGGACGGGCGGGGGGTCGGCCGGGTGAACCCCGACCTCCAATCCCGTCCCACCCATTGACCCACCCGCGCCCCTCGCCTACCTTCCCCCGTCGAAGCGCTTCGACGTGTCGTCACGTGAGGGTGCCCGATGGTGAAGATCACTGATGTGGCCCGGCGCGCCGGGGTGTCCCCCAGTACGGTCAGCTACGCCCTCAGCGGCAAGCGCCCGATCTCCGTGGAGACCCGGCAACGCGTCGCCCGCGCCATCCGCGAACTCGGCTACCGCCCGCACGCCGGCGCCCGCGCCCTGGCGAGCGCCCGCTCGAAGGTCCTGGCGCTGGTGGTGCCCCTGCGGCCCGGCATGCACGTCCCGGTGGTGATGCAGTGCGCGGCGTCGGTGGTGACGGCGGCGCGACGGTACGACCATGACGTGCTGCTGCTGACCCAGGAGGAGGGCGTGCAGGGCCTGCGCCGCGTCGCCGACACAGCCCTGGCGGACGCGCTGATCGTGATGGACGTACAGCTGCACGACCCCCGCCTGCCGCTGCTCCGGGCCCTGGACCTGCCGTCGGTGATGATCGGCCTGCCCGCCGCCGCCCCGGGTCTGACCTGCATAGACCTGGACTTCCGGGCGGCGGGCGAGGCCTGCGTGGACCATCTGGCCGGGCGCGGCCACCGGGTGGTGGCCCTGATCGGCTCCCCGCCGGAGGTGTACGCGCGCGGGACGGCGTTCGCCGAGCGGGTGGCGGAGGGCTTCACCACCGCGGCGGACCGCTCCGGCCTCACCTCCTCGATCCACCCCTGCGAGCCGACCCCCGCGGCGGCCGGAGCGCTGGCGGAACGGCTGCTGCGGGAGCAGCCGGCCCTGACGGCCGTGGTGGTCCACAACGAACCCGTGCTGAATCCGCTGCTGGCGGCCTTCGAGCACCTCGGGCTGCGCGTCCCGGCCGACCTCTCGGTCACGGCCATCTGTCCGGCCGAAACGGCCACCGCGCTCCGGGTACCGATCACCTCCGTCGCCCTTCCCACCGCCGAACTGGGCGAGCGCGCGGTGCAGTTGCTGATGCGGAAGCTGACGGGCGCTGCCGTACCCGGGGCGACCCTGCTGCCGCCCCGGCTGACGGAACGGCAGAGCGTGGCGCCGCGCGGCTAACCGCCGAGCCCCCAGGTCTGCCCGAGCCGGTGCGCGGCACACAGGTCGACGTCGAGGAAGTAGGCACCGGCCGTCCCGCACTGCGTGCTCCCGGTGCCGGGGTCGACGGGCTGGCCGTGGCCCATGCCGGTGATGCTGTGGGTCTCGACGACGGGGTTGCCCGCGGGGCCCCGGAAGACCTGGTGGGGGTAGCCGGCGACGGTGTCCTGGACGTCGGCCGACTGGTCGGCGCCGTGCACGTCGGTCCACTGCTCCACCAGGTCGGTCATATTGACGGGCTTCACCGTGTAGTCGGCGGTGCCATGGAGGACGGTGAGGGTGGGCCAGGGCCCGGCGTACCCCGGCCGGGCGGCCCGCACCCGGTCGCCCCACTGGCGCGGGGTCTGGGTGGCACCGACGTACATGCACACGTACGGCGACCCGGCGGCCTGGGCGCACCCGTGCGGCAGCCCGGCGACGACACCGCCGGCCCGGAACTTCTCCGGGTACGCCGCCATCATCACGGCCGTCATCCCGCCCCCGGCGGACAGCCCCGTGACGTACACCCGGGAGGCGTCCCCGCCGACGTCGGCGAGCTGCCGGTCCACCATCTGCGCGAGGGAGGCGGCCTCGCCCTGGCCGCGCTGGATGTCGCCGCTCTGGAACCAGTTGAAGCAGCCGGAGGCGTTGTTGACGCTCTGCTGCTGCGGCAGGACGACGGAGAAGCCCCAGCGGTCGGCGAGCCGGAGCCAGCCGGTGCCGGTGGCGTACCCGGAGGCGTTCTGGGTGCATCCGTGGACCGCGAGGACCACGGGCCGCCCGGCGGGGAGGCCGTCGGGGACGTACCGGAACATCCGCAGGGCTCCGGGGTTGCTCCCGAACCCGGTGACCTCCTGGAGGGAGGCGGCGGACGCGGGCGCCGGGGTGATCAGGACGGCGAGGAGGGCCGTCAGGACGGTGAGAAGGGTCACGGCTCTGGTCTGCGTCATGGGGAGGGACCGTAGAACCGTGAACAACCCGCCGGTATGGCGCCGGACAACACAACGAGGGCCCGGCGGGTGTGTGGCCGCCAGGCCCTCGTGTACATGGGAATTGTGGAGATGGCGGGAATCGAACCCGCGTCCAACGGTGCAGAATCAGGGCTTCTCCGTGTGCAGTCTGGTACGAGTTTCTCAGCCCTCCGGATCACCCAGACAAGTCCGGAACGGGCTCAGTCACTGTTAGATTTCCCTCTTCACCCCGTGACCGGGATCAAGGTTTAGTTCCCTAGCTGATGCCAGGATCCGGGTCGGGAACAGCCCCGGGCTGACACTTCGCAAGTCGCTACTTAGGCAGCGAGGGCGAAGGAATCGCGCTTGGTGTTGGCGATTATTGTTTGCGACATATGGTTTACGAGATCATTGCCGCTTCCTCGACACGCTTCCCCTGCTTCGACATCCGCTGTCGAAACCGATCATCCCCATGTTGATTTTTCAAACCGCGCACCCTCGGTGAGGTGCAGGTGCCATCGTACGTGACCAACGCACCGGCGTGCCACCGTATTCCTACTGGCCCCGCTCCCTCCGCTTCGCCGCCGCGATCGCCCGGTCCGACTCCCGCCGGTCCTGCTTCTCCCGCAGGGTCTGGCGCTTGTCGTACTCCTTCTTGCCCCGCGCGAGCGCGATCTCGGCCTTCGCCCGGCCGTCCTTGAAGTACAGCGCGAGCGGCACGATCGTGTGGCCCGTCTCGTCGGCCTTGACCGCCAGCTTGTCGATCTCCTCGCGGTGCAGCAGCAGCTTGCGCTTGCGGCGCGCGGAGTGGTTGGTCCAGGTGCCCTGGGCGTACTCCGGGATGTGGGCGTTGTGCAGCCACGCCTCACCGCCGTCGATGTGGACGAACCCGTCGACCAGCGACGCCCGGCCCTGGCGCAGCGACTTCACCTCGGTACCGCTGAGCACCAGCCCGGCCTCGTAGGTGTCGATGATCGCGTAGTCGTGCCGGGCCTTCTTGTTCTGCGCGACGATCTTGCGCTTGCCGCCCTTCTCGCCGTCCCTGGCCTTGGCGGCCGCCCCGCCCTGCTTGGGCTGGGCCTCCTTCGGTACGTACATTCCCTTGCTCATAGTGCCGCCATTTTCGCACTAGAGAGGGGGCCCGGTACCAGTGCTTATCCGCGCGGGGCGCGGACTACCGGTCGCCGAGCCCGCCGAGCACGGTCCGCGCCTGCTCCAGGGCCTGATCCTCGGTCTCCAGGTCGGGCGTGATGCCCCGCCCGTCGACCTCCCGCCCGGACGGCGTCCGGTAATGCCCCACGGTCAGCTCGGCGACCGACCCGTCCGGCAGCCGGCTGGGCATCTGCACCGAGCCCTTGCCGAAGGTGCGGGAGCCCACCACGACCGCCCTGCCGCGGTCCTGGAGGGCGCCGGTGAGCAGCTCGGCCGCGCTCATCGTGCCGCCGTCGACCAGCGTGACCAGGGGGCGGGTGGTGTCGCCGCCGGGCTCGGCGTGCAGGGCGCGCTGCTCGCCGTCCACGTCGTAGGTGGCGACCAGGCCGCCGTCGAGGAAGGCGGAGGCGGCGGTGACGGCCTCGGTGACCAGGCCGCCGGAGTTCCCGCGCAGGTCGAGGATGATCCCGCCGCCGCCCGGGGCCTGCCGTGCCGCGGTGCGCACCGCGCTGCCGGAGCCCTTGGTGAAGGAGTCGATGCGGATGACCGTGACGCCGCCGGCGATCCGGCGGGCGGTGACGGAGTCCGTGGACAGCTCCGCGCGGCGCACGGTGAGGGTCCACGCGCGCGTGCCGCGCTCCATGCCGAGCCGGACCGTCGTACCGGCGGAGGCGTCGGTGGCGTCGCCGCGCAGTAAGGAGACGACCTCGGTGACGGGCCGCCCGTCGACCTTCTCGCCGTCGACACTGCGCAGCCGGTCACCGGCCCGGATCCCGGCGGTGGCGGCGGGCGACCCGGCGCGCACCTTGGTCACTTCGATACGGCCGTCCCGCTCGCGCCGCGCCCGCAGCCCGACACCGGTGTAGCGGCCGTCGAGGGCTTCCTCGAACTCCTCGTACTCGCCCGGGGAGTACACGGCGGCCCAGCGGTCCCCGCTGCGGCTGACGGCGCGCTCGGCGGCCTCCATGGGCGACTTGCCGTCGGCCATGGCCTCGGCGGCGGCCTCGGCGACCTGCTCGTGGCGGGCCGCGGTGGTCGAACGGACCGCTCCGGGGGCCGACTTCCGGTCGGGTCCGGGCAGCGATCCGGTGGCCGCTCCGGCGACCAGCACACTGGTGAACACCAATGTCAGGGCGGCCCCGCGGCGCATGCGGCGGGGCTGACAGAACAGGTCACGGCCTGACATGCCGGTGAGTCTAGGACAACGCAAGGGGCCGTACGGCCGGTTGACCGGACGGCCCCTCTTGGCAAGAGTCACACCTTCAGGTACTTGCGCAGCGCGAAGAACGCGGCCAACGCCGGCATCACGAAGCTCGTCGCGAGGATGAGCGGCAGGTACTTCAGCACCGCGTCCCAGCCGATGAAGTTGATCAGATTCAGCTTCTCGGACAGCGCGAGTCCGTGGTCGATGATGAAGTACCGCGCCACCACCAGGAATCCGCAGGCGACCGCGCCACCGATCAGCCCGGCGACCGCGGCCTCCATGATGAACGGCGCCTGGATGTAGAAGCCCGAGGCACCGACCAGGCGCATGATCCCGGTCTCGCGCCGCCGGCTGAACGCCGAGACGCGCACGGTGTTGACGATCAGCATCAGCGCGACCACCAGCATCAGCGCCATCACCGCGCGGGCGGCCCAGTTCATGCCGTTGAGCAGTTCGAAGAGGTTGTCGAGGATCCCCTTCTGGTCCTGCACCGACTGCACCCCGTCGCGCCCGTCGAAGGCGGTGGCGATGACCTGGTACTTCTCCGGGTCGGTGAGCTTGATCCGGTACGACTCCTGCATCTGGTCCGGCGTGAGGGAGCTGGCCAGCGGGGAGTCGCCGAACTGCTCCTTGTAGTGCTTGTACGCCTGGTCCTGGGACTCGTACGTCACCGTGTCGACGACCGTCATCTTCTTCAGGTCGGCGAGGATCTCCTTCTTCTGGTCCGAGGTCACCGCGCCCTTGGCGCAGTTGGGGTCGGACTCGGCGTCGCTCTTGTTGCAGAGGAAGACCGAGACGTTGACCTTGTCGTACCAGTAGCCCTTCATGGTGCTGACCTGGTCGCTCATCAGGAGCGACCCGCCGAACAGGGCGAGCGACAGGGCGACGGAGACGATGACGGCGAACGTCATCGTCAGATTGCGGCGGAGACCGACACCGATCTCGGACAGTACGAACTGGGCGCGCATGGCGTCTGCTTCAAGCCTTTCCGTGGAACTCGCTGCGGTCTCAGTGCTGGTAGCCGTAGACGCCGCGGGCCTGGTCGCGGACGAGGCGGCCCTTCTCCAGCTCGATGACGCGCTTGCGCATCTGGTCCACGATGTTCTGGTCGTGCGTCGCCATCACCACGGTCGTGCCGGTCCGGTTGATCCGGTCCAGCAGCTTCATGATGCCGACGGAGGTCTGCGGGTCGAGGTTGCCGGTGGGCTCGTCGGCGATCAGCAGCTTGGGCCGGTTGACGAAGGCCCGCGCGATGGCGACGCGCTGCTGCTCACCGCCGGACAGCTCGCCCGGCATGCGCTCCTCCTTGCCGCCGAGCCCGACGAGGTCGAGCACCTGCGGCACGGACTTGCGGATCTCCCCGCGTGACTTGCCGATCACCTCCTGCGCGAAGGCGACGTTCTCGGCGACCGTCTTGTTGGGCAGCAGCCGGAAGTCCTGGAAGACCGTGCCCAGCTGGCGCCGCATCTGCGGGACCTTCCAGTTGGACAGGCGCGCGAGGTCCTTGCCCAGAACGTGCACCTGGCCGTGGCTGCACCGCTCCTCGCGGAGGACCAGCCGCAGGAAGGTGGACTTTCCGGAGCCGGAGGACCCCACGAGGAACACGAACTCGCCCTTCTCCACTTCCAGGGAGACATCCCTGAGTGCGGGGCGGGTCTGCTTGGGGTAGACCTTGGATACGTTGTCGAATCGGATCACGGATGCACCACGGGTCGCCGGGGGTAGATGAGCGTGACCTTACGCGAGTCGGGTGCGGGGGCGCAGGCGCCGGTCAGGGTTGCACCACGGATGTGCGTATTTGTACCGGGCTCCGGCCGCCCCCTTTCCCGGCGCCCAGGCAGCCTCCGGAGGAACCTGGCACAGTAGGTGGGGGAACGTTCTGCGCTCCTGAGACGTTCTCCCCCTGGAACCACTCACAAGAAGGGCGAGGCGCATGACGTACGACCGGCTGGTGTGCGCGAACTGCGCGGCGCCCGTGAACGAGGGCCGCTGCCCGGTCTGCCGGGCGAACCGCGAACGGCTGCAGCAGGACAACCCGCTCGGGAACCTGACCCCGATGACGCTGATCGCACTGCTGGCGGTGCTGATCGCGGCGCTGGCGCTGCTGGCGCACCAGACCGCGTAGAGCGGCCTCGCACGACCTGCGCGAAGACATACGAGAAGACATACGAAGGGCCCGGAGCGTTGCTGCGCTCCGGGCCCTTCGTCACGCACTGTGAGCGCGGGCGGCTACCGTCAGGCAGCCGCACCGCCCCGGCCGCCCACCAGGCGCGGAAGCACCCGGAAGCCGACGCCACCGGCGATCATCGTGGCGGCGCCGATGATCAGGAAGGTGGTCTGCGCGGCACCGGTCTCGGCCAGCTCCTCACCACTGCCCTGGGCGGAGGTGTCGGAGGCGGTCTCCTCACCGGTGTCGGTCAGGGAGGAGGAACCCTCCTGCTGGGCGGAGTCACCGGAGCCGCCGTCGGGGTCGGTGTTGTCACCGCCGCCGGTGCCGTTGCCATTCCCATTCCCATTCCCGTTGCCCGGGTCCTCGGTCGGCTCGGCGGTGGGCTCCGGGTCCTCGGTCGGCTCCGTCGGCTCCACGGTGGGCTCCGGCGGGTCGGTCGGCTCCGGCTCCCCGGTGGGCTCGGTCGGGATGACGGTCGGCTCGGTGGTGGAGGGCTCCGGTTCCGGCTCCTCGGTGGTGGGCTCCGGGTCCGGCTCCGGCGTGACACAGATGCCGAGCAGGCCGCAGTCCTCGCCCGTGTCTGCGGCAGCGACGCCGGCGGCAGTGAGCGAAGCGCCGGCCGCGATCACGGCACCGGCCGCGATCCGCGCGACACGGATCCGCGTCTTCTTGGTCATGTGGTTGCTACCCCCAGTAGCTCATCGTCAGTGAGGCGGCGCTCGGGGGCGGTGATCGACGGAAGGAGCTGAACTCGAGCCCCCCGGTTCACATGCGCCCCGGAGATACGCATGCCACGCCGCACCCTTCCGATTTTTCAAAGCAACGTCAAGGCCGTTGCGTACGCGATGTCCTGGTACGGGTTCTTTGCCGGAGGAGAACGCCTGTGAGTGTGATGTAAAACCCAGACATCGGGCACAGAAAAGGCAACTGCCGCCCCGAAAGCGGCAGTTGCCTTGTCGACAAAACGCTTCGCTTACTTCTCCTGCTGCTTGCGCCAGCGAATTCCGGCCTCCAGGAAGCCGTCGATCTCACCGTCGAGCACGGCCTGCGGGTTGCCCACCTCGAACTCCGTCCGCAGGTCCTTGACCATCTGGTAGGGGTGCAGGACGTACGAACGCATCTGGTTGCCCCAGGAGTTGCCGCCGTCGCCCTTGAGGGCGTTCATCTTGGCCTGTTCCTCCTGGCGGCGCCGCTCCAGCAGCTTGGCCTGGAGGACGTTCATGGCGGTGGCCTTGTTCTGGATCTGCGACCGCTCGTTCTGGCAGGAGACGACGATGCCGGTGGGGAGGTGGGTGAGGCGCACCGCGGAGTCGGTGGTGTTCACGCCCTGGCCGCCGGGACCGGACGAGCGGTACACGTCGATGCGCAGCTCGGACTCGTCGATCTCGATGTGGTCGGTCTGCTCGACCACCGGAAGCACCTCGACGCCCGCGAAGGAGGTCTGGCGGCGGCCCTGGTTGTCGAAGGGCGAGATCCGCACGAGGCGGTGCGTGCCCTGCTCGACGGAGAGCGTGCCGTAGGCGTACGGCACCTGTACGGAGAAGGTGGTCGACTTGATGCCGGCCTCTTCCGCGTACGAGGTCTCGATCAGCTCGGTCCTGTAGCCGTGCCGCTCCGCCCAGCGCAGGTACATGCGCTGCAGCTGCTCGGCGAAGTCGGCGGCGTCGACGCCACCGGCCTCGGCGCGGATGTTCACCAGCGCCTCGCGGGAGTCGTACTCCCCGCTGAGCAGGGTCCGGACCTCCATCTCGGCCAGCGCCTTCTTGACGGAGGTGAGCTCGGAATCGGCCTCGGCGCGAGTGTCCGGGTCGTCCTCCTCCTCGGCCATCTCGAAGAGCACGGCGAGGTCGTCGATGCGACCGCGCAGGGTCTCGGCCTTCCGCACCTCGGCCTGGAGGTGGGAGAGCTTGCTGGTGATCTTCTGCGCCTCGTCCGGGTTGTCCCACAGGGACGGCGCGGCCGCCTGCTCCTCGAGCACGGCGATGTCTGCCCTCAGCTTGTCGAGGTCCAGAACGGCCTCGATCGACTCCATGGTCGAGGAGAGGGACTTGAGCTCTTCGGATACATCGACGACTGCCACGCTCCCAGCGTAACGGCTCCGTCGAGCACCGAGGGCCGGTGGCCGCCCGGCGCCCGTGCGACCGGCTCCGGCGGGCCGCCGAGGGCCGTCGCCTCGCGGTCAAGAAGTCCCGGGCGCCGAACTCCCGCGAGCCACCGCAGGCAGCCGCCTCGCGGTCAGGGAGTCTCCGGTGCCGAGTTCTCCATGTCGTCGCGCGGAGTGGCCCCCGGGTCGTCCCCCGACGTCGCCAGCCAGGTACCGGCGCCCGCCGCGGCCACCAGGGCCACCGCCGCCGCCCCCAGGGCCAGCCGGCGCCGCCGGGTCGCCGCGCGGTGCCGGGCCGAACCCGGGCGTGGGGCGCCCGAGGCGCGGGGCACCCGGGCCGTGCCGCGGGCGCCGCCCGCCAGCTCGTCCGGGCCCGGCACCCTCATCGACGTATGGGTGTCGCGGTTGGAGTCGGCCGGCTTCGCGCCCGGCACCAGGGGCACCGCGCCCCGGCGTACCGGACCCGAGGGCGCCGGGGCCTGCGGTGCCGTCTCCTCCTCGACCGGCTCGGTGTCGGGCTCGTCCACGTCCAGCGGCGGCATGCCCGTCAGCATCGGCAGCAGCTCGCGCAGCCGCGCCCCCAGCTCCGAGGCGCGCAGCCGGGAGGCCGGCGCCTTCGCCAGGCACTGCACGATCAGCTGCCACAGCTCGTCCGGGATGCCGGGCAGCGGGGCGACCGTCTCCGTCACATGGCGGCGCAGCACCGCCCCGGGGTGGCCGCCGCCGAACGGCGTGAAGCCCGCCAGCAGCTCGTACAGCACCGTGGCCAGGGCGTAGATGTCCACCGACGCCCGCGGCGGCAGCCCCTCCACGATCTCCGGCGCCAGGTAGTCCGGCGTGCCGATGATCTTCGTGGCCCGGGTCCGCTTCGGGGAGTCGATCAGCTTCGCGACGCCGAAGTCGGTCAGGAGCGCGGGGTGCGCGCCGCCGGGGCCCAGCGGGCCCTGCATGTCCAGCAGGACGTTCTCCGGCTTCACGTCGCGGTGCACGACCCCGGCGGCGTGCGCCGCCGCGAGACCGTCCGCCACGTCCGCCACGATCGCCACCGCGGCCTCCGGCGCGAGCCGCTTGTCCCGGTCGAGGCGGGTGCGCAGATCGGTGCCCCGGACCAGGTCCATGACCAGCGCGAGGTCGTTGCCGTCGACGACCAGGTCGCGCACGGAGACGACCCGCGGGTGCTCGAGGCCGAGCAGCGCCGTGCGCTCCTGCACGAAGCGTCCGACGAGTTCCTGGTCGGACGCGAGATCCTCGCGCAGCAGCTTGATGGCGACGGGACCCTCGGGTCCCTCGCCCAGCCACACCGTGCCGGCGCTGCCCCGGCCCAGGATCTGGTGGGCGGTGTACCGGCTGCCGATCTTGCGTGCCAAGACTGCTCCTACAGACGCGTGTTGCCGACAAAACTACGCGTCCGGAGAGCCGGCCTTCACCGCGGAGGCGGAAATCACCCGCCGGGTGTCGACAAATCCACAGAGTCGCTACCGACCTCGCTACTGACCGGAGGACCCGCCGCTCAGGTCGCCGATCCATCCCGTCACCGTGGTGAACCAGTCCGTGAGCTGCTCCCAGTACCCCTTGCCCGTACCGATCCAGTCCTGCAGCGGGCTCAGCTCCCACACCAGCCATCCGGCCACGAACAGGATGACGAGCGTGAACAGGCAACCCTTGAGGCAGCCGAGACCGGGGATCCGCATCGGGTTGGCGCTGCGCTGCCGCGGCTGACGCGGCTCCCGCTGTGGCCGCTGGGGCTCGGGGGCGGGCGGCGGCGCGTACCGCTGCGGCTGCTGGGGGCGGGGCTGCTGCTGGGGTCGCGGCTGCTGCTGCGGGGCGTACTGCTGCGGCTGCTGCCCCTGCTGCGGATAGCCGTAACCGGGCTGCTGCTGGGGCCGGCGCTGCGGCGGCTGCTGCGGGCGCGCGACCTGCCGCTGGGGGCGGCGGCGCAGCGGGTCCTGGCTGGGGTCGAGGTACTGGACCTGCGTCTGCTCGTTACGGTCGCGCGCGGCCCGCAGCTGGTTCTGCCAGGGATGCGGATCCTCGGGCGAGGGACCCCCTTGCCCGCCCTGCGGGACGGGCGGCAGGACGGCGGTGGGGTCGGCGGCGCCGGACGGTCCCCCGGTGTGCGGCAGGACGCTGGTGGCGGCGTTCGGGTCGTAGCCTCCGGCGCCGTGCGGCAGCACCTGCGTGGGGTCGGCCGAGCCCGGGACCGGGGCGGGCGCCGGGTCGGGCGCGAGCAGCGCGGCGACGCCGTCGGCGGCGGCGATCTGCGCGGAGTTCGCGTGCACCCCGATGCCCTCGGCGACGACGCGCAGGCCGCGGGCGAGGTTCTCGGCGCTGGGGCGCCGGTCGGGGTCCTTGGACAGACAGCGCTCGATCACCGTCCACAGCGGGTCGGGGACCGTGGAGGGGCGGCGCGGCTCGGCGCTCAGGTGCTGGTGCAGGACTTCCAGGGCCGAGCCGCCGGAGAACGGGGGCCGGCCGGTGACCAGCTCGTACAGCAGGATGCCGGCGCCGTAGATGTCGACGGCGGAGGTCTGCGGGCGGCCCTCGGCGGACTCGGGCGCGACGTACGCGGGCGTGCCGACGAACTCGTGGGTGCGGGTCAGGCCCGGGGAGTCGGCGAGGCGGGCGATGCCGAAGTCGGTGAGCATCGGGTGCATCCGGCCGCCGTCCTGCTTGAGCAGGACGTTCGCCGGCTTCAGGTCGCGGTGCACTACGCCGTCGGCGTGGCTCGCGGCGAGGGCGTCGGCGATCTGGGCGGTGAGCAGGGCGGCGGCAACCGGGCTGAAGGGGCCGTTCTCGCGCAGGTAGCGGTGCAGGTCGGGGCCGTCGACGAGGTCCATGACCAGCGCCAGCAGCTCGCCCTCGACGACCAGGTCACGGACCCGGACGATGTTCGGGTGGGTCAGCCGGAGCAGGACGGACCGCTCCCTGAGGAACCGCATGACGATGTCCGCGTCGCTGGCCAGCTCCTCCTTGAGGACCTTGATCGCGACGGTCTCCCCGGGCTGGCCCGGCACGGCCGCCTCGGCGCCCGCGGTCTCACGCTGGCGGGCTCGCCAGACGGTGCCCGTGGCGCCGCGTCCGAGCGGCTCCTCGAGCAGGTACTTGCTGCCGACTGGCCGCACGTCACGCGCTCCCTGCTGATTGCCTGAAAGTGTTGCGATGTTCCGACCCACTGTAGTGCCGGGCGGATCGAAGCAAAGGTTCGCAGGAAAGACGCTCGGGCCGTTCTGTTTGGTTGCCCGAGCCGTGCGTGACCGATCTCAAGTGATCGTGAGCGCGTCAGGTATCAGGCATTTTTGCGGGCAGAGCCGACCAATCAAGATCACTTGTCTGCGGGCGGCGGGCGTGTTGTCAGTGGCAGGTGCGAGGATGCCTTCCGTACTGGCCGATGTGCTCGTGTGGCGGTGGGGGAAGTCCGCGGTGGGGGGACCGCGGGGCGTCGTCCCCGTTCGCGGGTGCCCGCGCAGAAGGGACCGCTGACGGCGATGCAGATCCGGCTGACCGTCGTAGACCCGCTGGGCCCGCCCCCCGCCGCCGCGCGGGGCCGCGCCGCGAGCTGCGACGTGCTGGTCACGGCGCCCGCCGGCACCGCCCTGGCCGCGGTGGCGTCGGCGCTCGCCTCGGCGGTCTCGGCGGGCGAGGGCCCCGTGGTGGTGTACGCGGGCGCGGAGCGGCTCGACAGTGCGCGCAGCACCCTGGGCGAGCCCCCGCTGATCGACGGCGCGGTCCTCTCCCTGGGCGCCCCCGCCGAGCCCGAGGCCCATCCCGAGTTCGACGACGCCCCGACCCAGCTCCATGTGGTGGCGGGCCCCGACGCGGGCGGCGTCCACCTCCTGCACGGCGGCCGGATCGAGGTCGGCCGCTCCGCCGACGCCGACGTGCCCCTCGACGACCCGGACGTCTCCCGGCTGCACTGCGCGGTCACGGTCGCCGACGACGGCCACGTCTCGGTCGCCGACCTCGGCTCCACCAACGGCACCACTCTGGACGGCGCCCGCGTGGGCACCCGCCCGGTCCGCCTCGCGCCGGGCGCGCTGCTGCGCATCGGCGAGTCGGCCCTGCGGCTCGCCCCGGCCGGCGGACCGGGGGCCCGGGTGGCGACGGTGCCGGACGGCGAGGGCCACATCCGCCTGTCCGGCGCCCACCCGCGCGGGGAGTCGACGCCGGGCGCCTACGAACCCACCGGGGAGACCCGGCACGGCTACGGCTCGGCCGCCTGGGGGGCGTCCTCGGCCACGCCGGGGGCGCAGCAGCACGGTCCGGTCGTGCCCGGTCAGGGCGGCGCGCCGCGACAGGGCGGTGCGCCCGGGCAGGGCGGTGCGCCCGGGCAGGGCAACGCACCCCGGCAAGGCAGCGCGTCCCGCACCGAGGACCGCGGGTCACGTGTCCCGGCTCCGCGCGGGGGTGACACCCACGGTGCGGGCTTCCCGGCGGATGGGGCCTCTCGCGGGGGCACTCCGGCGGACAGGCACCCTCGTGGGGGCACTCCGGCGGGCGGGCAGCCTCGGGTAGGCGCTCCGTCGGACGGCCGCCCTCGTGGGGGCGCTCCGGCAGACAGGCACCCTCGCGGGGGTGCTCCGGCCCCGGGTGACCGTCCGGCGGGCGGGCCCGGGCTCGGGGGGACGTACGCGTCCGGCGGCCGTGCCTTTGGGGACGGTAACCGCGCGGGCCTCTCGGCCGACGCCCACACCCGCGAGGCGCCCCGGGACGCGCTCGGCGGAACGTACGACCCCGACGGCCGCACCTCCGCGGACAGCCACCGCGCGGGCCGCGAGGCCCCCGGCTCCGCGCACAGCGACCGCGCAGGCCTCCCAGCGGAGGGCCACACCCGCGAGGTCCCCGGGGACGCGCTCGGTAGGACCCACACGTCCGGCAGCCGTACCTCCGCGGACAGCCACCGTGCGGACCTTCCCGCGGACGGCCACCCCCGCGGGGGCGCTCCGGCTGACGCACGCGGCGAGACGTACGCGCCCGGCAGCCGCACCTCCGCGGACAGCCACCGCCCGGGCCGCGAGGCCCCCGGCTCCGCGTACAACGACCACGCAGGCCTCCCAGCCGACGGCCACCCGCGCGGGGGCGCTGCGGGCACGCCCGGGCTCGGCGGGACGTACACGCCCGATGGCCGTACCTCCGCAGACAGCCACCACGCGGGCCTCCCGGCCGACGCCCACACCCGCGAGGCCCCCCGGGACGCGCTCGGCGGGACGTACGCGCCCGGCAGCCGCACCTCCGCGGACAGCCACCGCCCGGGCCGCGAGGCCCCCGGCTCCGCGTACAACGACCGCGCAGGCCTCCCCACCGACGGCCACCCGCGCGGGGGCGCTCCGGCTGACGCACGCGGCGAGACGTATGCACCCGGCAGCCGCACCTCCCCGGACAGCCACCGGCCAGGCCTCCCGGCCGATACCGACGCGCTCGGCGGGACGTACGCGCCCGGCAGCCGCACCTCCCCGGACAGCCACCACGCGGGCCTCCCGGCCGACACCGACGCGCCCGGCAGCCGTACCTCCGCGGACGGTGACCACGCGGACCGCCGCGGCGGTGGCCGGAGAGGCGGGCCGGCGCGCGGCGCCGAGGGCCCGCAGGGCGGGCGCAGGCGTGGGGGGCTCGGCGCCTGGGCCCGGCGGCTGACCGGCGGCCGCGGCGAACCGGCCCCGCCCGAAGCGGAGTCCTACGACGATCAGGGCCCCGAAGCGACCGAGCACCCCTCCGTCGCCGCCGCCCGGCTCCCGGAGACCTGGCCGGACCCCGCCGCCCTGCTGCTCACCGCCCTGGGCCCCGGCCCCCGTCTGTGGGAGCGCGGGCCGGACCACCCCGAGGCGCTCACCGTCCGCCTCGGCACCGCCGACCGCCCGGCCCCCGACGGCGCCGGACTGCTGCCCGCCGTACCGGTGACCGCCGATCTGCGCGAGACCGGCGCCCTGGGCCTGGCCGGCCCGCGCGCCCGGCTCACCGGGCTGGCCCGCGCGGTGGTGGCCCAGCTCGCCGCGCTGCACTCGCCGGACGCCCTGGAGATCGTGCTGATCAGCGCGGACCGCTCCCGCCCGCTGGAGGAGCGCGCCGCCGACTGGTCCTGGCTGGGCTGGCTCCCGCATCTGCGCCCGTCCCACGGCCAGGACTGCCGCCTGCTGCTGGCCCACGACCGCGAACAGGCCACGGCCCGCACGGACGAGTTGCTGCGCCGGCTCGACGACCACCCGAACCACGGCGAGCAGCCCTCCGCGCGCCCTGCCCACCGCCCCTCCTGGGCCCAGGACGACCCGGCGGCCCCCTTCCCCGGCCCGTACACCGTGGTCGTGGTGGACGGAGACCCCGGCGCCGCCGACGTCCGGGACGCCGTCGCACGGCTGGCGTCGGACGGCCCGCGGGCCGGAATCCATGTGGTGTGCCTCGCCGAGACACCACCCGCCTCGCCCGCCTCTCCGGTCACCGAGACCTACCGGGCGGCCTGCGCGGCGGCACCGGTGTTCCGGGCGTGCGGCGCGGTCGCCCTGCTGAGCGGCGATGTGGCGACCGCGCTGCGGCTGATGCGGGTCGCCCGCGCCGCCGGGGCGGACGCCCACGCCGACCCGGCCCCCGTCGCCCCCGGCACCGTGGCGACCGTGGACGCCGTCTCGCTCGCCTGGGCCGAGCGGTTCGCCCGGGCCCTGGCACCGCTGCGGCCGGACGGCACCGTGGCGGAGCGGCAGCCGCGGGTCTCCGCCCCGCTGCCCCAAGCAGCGCGGCTGCTGGACGAGTTGGGCCTGGCCCGGGCCACCCCGGCCTCCCTGATGGCCCGTTGGGCGGACGCGGCCGACGACGCCGAGGCGCTCGGCGGACGCGCGTGCGTCGTGCTGGGCGCCGGTCCGCGCGGCCCGGTCTCCGCGGACCTCGCGGCCGACGGACCGCATCTGCTGATCGAGGGCCCCGCGGGCAGTGGCCGTACGGAGCTGCTGCGGGCGCTCATCGCCTCGCTCGCCGCCGCCGAGCGGCCCGACCGGCTGACCATGGTCCTGATGGACGGCCGGGACAGCGCGGGCGGCAGCGGCGGCGACGGACTGCGCGTGTGCACCGACGTCCCGCATGTCACCACCCACCTCACCGCCAACGACCCGGTCCGGATGCGGGAGTTCGCACAGTCCCTGAGCGCCGAGCTGAAACGGCGCGCCGAGCTGCTGGGCCGCTCCCACTTCACGGAGTGGCACGCGGGCCGGATGGTCTCGGGCCGCATGGTCGCCCAGCGCACGGGCACCGGCGCCGGCGGAGCCGCCGACCTGGACACCCCGCCCAGTTCCACGCTGCGGCTGCGCCCGGCGGCGGCCCGCCGGCAGACGGAGGCCGCACCGCCGCTGCCCCGCCTGGTCGTGGTCGTGGACGACCTCGACGCCCTGGTCTCCCCGGCCCTCGGCTCCCCCGGCCGGCCCGCCGCGGGCTCGGTCGTGCGCGCCCTGGAGGCGGTGGCCCGGGAGGGCGAGCGGCTCGGCGTCCACCTGGTGGCCGCGACGGGCGCGGACGGCCGTACCGCCGAGTCGGAGACGGCGCGCCGGGCCACCCTGCGGGTCACCCTCGACGCCCCGGCCACCGGTCCGGACGAACCGGCGCCCGGCCGCGGCCGGTTGGCCTGGGCGGACGGTCGAGTGACCGCCTTCCAGGGCGGCCGGGTCACCGGCCGCATCCCCCGCACCGCGACCCTGCGCCCCACGGTCGTCCCCCTGGAGTGGCACCGCATGGGCGACCCCCCGGCCCGCCGCCCGGTCCGCGAACTGGGCAACGGCCCGACCGACCTCGCCCTTCTGGCCAGCGCGCTGGAGCGAGCGGCGAAGGAGGTCTCGGCCGCCGAGGTGCCGTCGCTGCTCTAGGAGGAGTGGAGCCTCAGTCACGACGCGGTCACGATCGCCTACTTGACACCGCAGGCACTCTTGCCGACCTCCGGGACCCGGCGTAGACCAAACGAGAACAAGACAGCGCTCGAACGTTCGACGAGGCAACGAGGCAACGAGGCACGAAGAACGGGGCAGTGATGCGCACGAATCGCACCATCCGGATCGCCATGGCCACCGTCGGCGCGCTCGCGCTGGCCCTCACCGGCTGCGGCGGAGACGACGACAACAACGGCGACGGAGGAGGCGGCGGCGGAAAGGAGACCGGCGCCAATTCCACCGTCCAACTCCCCAAGCTCGACGGACAGACGCTCGAGGTCGCGGCCGTCTGGACCGGCCCCGAGCAGGAGAACTTCACCAAGGTGCTGGACGAGTTCGAGAAGCGCACCGGCGCCACGGTGAACTTCGTGCCCACCGGCAACAACACCTCCACCTTCCTCGGTACCAAGATCCAGGGCGGCCAGCCACCGGACGTGGCGTTCCTGCCGCAGGTCGGCGTGTTGCACCAGTTCGCCCAGAAGGGCTGGGCCAAGCCCCTCGGCAGCGAGACCCAGGCCCAGCTGGACAAGAACTTCTCCACGGGCTGGAAAGAACTCGGGGCCTACGAGGGCAAGCAGTACGGCGTCTACATGAAGGCCGCCAACAAGTCCCTCATCTGGTACAACACCGCCGCCTTCGAGGCCGCCGGCATCACCGAGGAGCCGAAGACCTGGAAGGACTTCCTGGCCACCGCCCAGACGCTCTCCGACGCCGGGTCCCCCGCCGTCTCCATCGGCGGCGCGGACGGCTGGACGCTGACCGACTGGTTCGAGAACATCTATCTCTCGCAGGCCGGCCCGGACAAGTACGACCAGCTGGCCAAGCACGAGATCAAGTGGACCGACCCCTCGGTCAAGGACGCCCTGACCACGCTCGCCGAGCTGTGGGGCAAGGACGAGCTGATCGCGGGCGGCCGCTCGGGCGCGCTGCAGACGGAGTTCCCGAAGTCGGTCACCCAGACGTTCTCCGGTGACACCCCGGCCGCGATGGTCTTCGAGGGTGACTTCGTCACCGCGACCATCAACGCCGACACCGACGCGAAGATCGGCACGGACGCCAAGGTGTTCCCGTTCCCGGCGGTCGGCGACGAGTCGCCGGTGGTCAGCGGCGGTGACGTGGCCGTGGCGCTGAAGGACGGCAAGGGCGCGCAGGCACTGATGACGTTCCTGGCCTCGACCGACGCGGCCGAGATCTGGGCGGCGCAGGGCGGCTTCATCTCGCCCAACAAGGAGATGGACCAGGGGGCGTACAAGGACGACGTCACCCGGGACATCGCCAAGGCGCTGACCGCGGCGGGCGACGACTTCCGCTTCGACATGTCCGACCAGGCGCCGGCGGCGTTCGGCGGCACCCAGGGCATCGGCGAGTGGAAGAGGCTGCAGGACTTCCTGAAGAATCCCGGCGATGTGGCGGGCGCCCAGCAAAAGCTGGAGGCGGACGCCGCCAAGGCGTACAAGACCGGCTGACGGATGTCGGCCGTCGTGAACGAGAGTGCCGGCACCGCGCCGGCACCGCGCAAGGGCGTGACGGGCACCAAGGTGTGGGTGGCGGTGCTGTTCCTGCTGCCCGCCCTGGTGCTGCTCGGCGCGCTCGTGGTCTACCCGATCGGGTACTCGGTCTGGCGCAGCCTGTACGACGCGGGCGGGGACGGCTTCGTCGGCCTGGACAACTACGTCGACGTCTTCACGGACGACGCGACCCTGACCGCCGTACGCAACACGGCGATCTGGATGGCGGTCGCGCCCGCCGTGGTCACCGTGCTGGGACTGATCTTCGCCGTGCTCACCGAACGGGTGCGCTGGGGCACGGCGTTCAAGCTGATCATCTTCATGCCGATGGCGATCTCCATGCTCGCGGCCGGCATCATCTTCCGGCTGGTGTACCAGGCGGACCCGGACCAGGGCGTGGCGAACGCGATCGTGACCTCGGTGCACGACACCTTCGCCGACTCCTCCGTCTATCCGAAGGCCCGCCCGAACGCCCAGGTGAGCGATCTGAAGCCGTCTGGCGGCGGTGCGTTCACCACGACGGGCACGGTCGAGGCGGGCACCCCGGCGCTGCTCCCCCTCGTCGGTATCGCGCCCGACAAGGTGCCGGGCTCCCCCGAGGACGCCAGGGCGGCGACCGGTGACGGCGTCACCGGCACGGTCTGGCTGGACTTCAAGCTGGGTGGCGGCGGCGAGAAGGGCCAGGTCGACGCGGGCGAGAAGGCGCTGGAGGGCGTGAAGGTCGAGGCTGTCAAGGACGGCGAGGTGGTGGCCTCGGCGACCAGCGGCGCGGACGGCACCTTCACCCTGCCCGACTCCGCCGACGGCGCCCAACTACGTCTGCCGGGCTCGAACTTCGCGGCTGCCTACAACGGCGTCGACTGGCTCGGCCCGACCCTGGTGACCCCGGCGATCATCGGGGCGTACGTCTGGATGTGGGCGGGCTTCGCGATGGTGCTCATCGCGGCCGGGCTCGCCGGAGTCGACCGCAACCTGCTGGAGGCGGCGCGGGTCGACGGCGCCAACGAGTGGCAGGTGTTCCGCAGAATCACGGTGCCGATGCTGGCACCGGTCCTGGTCGTCGTCCTGATCACGCTGATGATCAACGTGATGAAGATCTTCGACCTGGTCTACATCATCGCCCCGCAGCCCACCCAGGACGAGGCCAACGTGCTGGCGCTGCAGCTGTTCCTGTCGTCGTTCGGCGGCGGGGGCAATTACGGCATGGGCAGCGCGATCGGCATCATCCTGCTGCTGCTCGTGATCCCGGTGATGATCGTCAACATCCGCCGGCTCAGGAAGGAGCGCGAGCGGTGACCGCACTCGATTCCCCCGTGCGCGGCAAGCGGTCGTGGGCCTCCCGGGTGGCGAGCGGCGCCGCCGGCGGGGCGCTGCGCGCGTTCCTGCTGCTGGTGGCGCTGTTCTGGCTGGTGCCGACCTTCGGGCTGCTGGTGTCCTCGTTCCGGGAGCCGACCGACATCGCCTCCTCGGGCTGGTGGCGGGTCTTCACGGCACCGGCCGAGCTCACCGCCGAGAGCTACAGCACCCTGCTGGAGAACGACGACATCACCAACGCGCTGTTCAACACCGTGTGGATCACCGTCCCGGCGACCCTGCTCGTGGTGATCATCGGCGCGATGGCCGGGTACGCCTTCGCGTGGATGGACTTCAAGGGCCGCGACTGGTGGTTCATGGTGGTGATCGCGCTGCTGGTGGTGCCGGTGCAGGTGGCGCTGATCCCGCTGTCCGAACTCTTCGGCGAGCTGGGGATCTTCGGCTCGATCACCGGTGTGGTGCTGTTCCACGTGGCGTTCGGACTCCCGTTCGCGATCTTCCTGTTGCGCAACTTCTTCGCGGAGATCCCCAAGGAGCTGCTGGAGGCGGCGCGGCTGGACGGCGCCGGTGAGGCCCGGCTGTTCACGACGGTGGTGCTGCCGCTGGGCGCCCCGGCCATCGCGTCGCTGGGCATCTTCCAGTTCCTGTGGGTGTGGAACGACATGCTGGTGGCGCTGGTGTTCTCCGACTCCGGCTCCCAGCCGCTGACGGTCGCGCTCCAGCAGCAGGTACGGCAGTTCGGCAGCAATATCGAGGTGCTGGCGCCCGGCGCGTTCATCTCGATGGTGATCCCGCTGGCGGTGTTCTTCGCGTTCCAGCGGCAGTTCGTGTCCGGGGTCATGGCGGGCGCGGTGAAGTAGCCCGCGGTGCAGGCGGATCGAGGGGCCGGCCGGGATTCACCGGGCGGCCCCTTCCCGTGCGGCCGGGCGTCCCCCGTATGCCGCAACGCCGCGTAACCAACTCACTCCATCGGCCGTTCCCGGGCCAGGCGTCGCGGGGCAGGCGGGAATGGTCAGGCAGGCCCTGGGGCCCACCCCCTCACCACCCGCACCGACCGATGGATGTCCCCCTTGCCCAGGTTCAGTGTCATCGTCCCCGCGTACAAGGTTCAGGCGCATCTCCACGCGTGCCTGGAATCGGTGCTCTCCCAGTCGTGTGCCGATCTGGAGCTGATCGCGGTGGACGACGCCTCGCCGGACGCCTGCGGTGCGATCATCGGTGAGTTCGCCGCCCGCGACCCCCGGGTCCGGCCGGTGCGCCTGGCCCGCCGCCAGGGGCCGGGCCCCGCCCGCAACGCCGGGATGAGCGAGGCGACCGGCGACTGGCTGCTGTTCCTCGACGGCGGCGACACCCTGACCCCCGGCGCCCTCCAGGCCGTCGCCGACCGCCTGAAGGAGACCGGCGAACCGGAAGTCCTGGTCCACGACCACGCCCGCGTCCTGCGGACCGGCGAGACGGTCCGCGACGCGGCCTGGGTCCAGCTCACCGAGCAGGGCCCGGCGCCCTTCCGACTCGAGGACCGCCCGAGCCTGCTGCGCCTGCCGGCGGTCGCCTGGAACAAGGTGTGCCGCCGGGAGTTCGTCGAGCGCGAGGGCCTGTCCTTCCCGCCCGGCTCCCACGAGGGCGCCCCCTGGGCGTACCCGGTGCTGATGACGGCGGAGTCGATCGCGACCCTCGACCGGGTGTGCGTGCACCACCGCCGGCGCCGCGAGGACGGCACGAGCCGCCGCCCCTTCGACGTCTTCGAGCAGTACGACCGCCTCTTCGCGTTCCTCGACGGCAGGCCCCGGCTCGCCCGGTGGCGGCCGGTGCTGTTCCGCGGCATGGTCGACCACCTGGCCGCCGTGTCCGCCCGCGTCGGCCGCCTCCCGCGCGGCAGCCGCGCCGAGTTCCTGCGGCTGGCCCGCGCCCACTGCCGCCGCCACCGCGCCCCGGGCGCCCCCGTCCGGCTGCGCGACCGCCCACGGCACGCCCTGGTCCGGCTGGGCCTGCACCGCACCTTCCGCGTCCTGCGCCTGGCCGCCGCCGGGCACCACCGGGCGGTCAAGTTCACCGCGAAGACCGCGGGCGCCCTGCGCTCCGCCGCCCTGCGCCTGCACTACCGCGTCCAGCTCCGCCTGCCCCTGCGCCGGGACCGGGCCGTGTTCTGCGCGTACGGCGGCCTGGGCCACGGCTGCAACCCGGGGGCCCTGGAGCGGGCGTTCCGCACCCACGCCCCGCACATCCGCACGGCCTGGATCGCGGACCCCGCGCACCACCACACCGTCCCGGCCGCCACCCGCCGCATCACCCCCGGCACGGCCGCCTACTGGACGGCGCTGGCCCGCTCCGCGTACCTGATCGACAACGCCGGCCTCGACCACCGGCTGGTCAAACGCCCCGGCCAGACCGTCGTCCAGACCCAGCACGGCACCCCGCTCAAGCACCTGGGCCTGGACCTGCGCGAACGCCCCGCGGCCGGCGCCGGCACGGACTTCGGCGCCCTCCTCGACACCGTGGACACCTGGGACTACGTCGTCTCCGCCAACCGCCACTCCACCCTCGTCCAGGAACGCGTCCACCCCGGGACGTACAAGACGCTCGAATACGGCCAGCCGCGCAACGACGTGTTCCAGCAGGCCACTTCGGCGGACGTGACCCGGCTGCGCGAGACGCTCGGCATCCCCGAGAACGCGGTGGCGGTCCTGTACGCCCCGACCCACCGCGACTACCGCCGCACCCAGCGCGCCCCCTTGGACCTGGACCGGCTCGCGAGCCGCCTCGGCCCGCGCTTCGTGATCCTGGCCCGCGCACACCGCCGCCACGGCGGCCCGCTCGCCCCCGAGGCGACCTCCCCGCGGGTCATCGACGTCACCGCCCACCCGAGCGTGGAGTCCGTCTGCCTCGCCTCGGACGCGCTGCTCACCGACTACTCGTCGATCATGTTCGACTACGCCGGCCTGGACCGCCCGATCGTCCTGCACACCGAGGACCTGGAGGCGTACGAGGCCGCCCGCGGCACCTACTTCGACCTGCGCTCCTTCCCGCCGGGCGCACTCGCGCGCAGCGAGGACGAGCTGATCGACATCTTCACCACCGGCCACTGGCGCGGCTCCCGCTCCGCCCAGCTGCGCGCGGCGTTCCGCAGGCGCTTCTGTCCCTACGACGACGGCCGCGCCGCCGAGCGGGTCGTACGGCATGTGGTGTTCGGCGAGAAGGGCCTGCCGCCGGTCGTGCCGCTGGACGAGCGGCATCCGGTGCCGTCGGCGGCCGCGTCCCTCACCCGCTCCCCGCTCATCGCGTCACCGCGGCCCGAGTCACCCCTCACCCTCACCGACCGTCTCTGAACGCCGTTCTCATCCAGGGGAGTTCCCATGCCCTCCAGCCCGTCGCGGCCCACCCCGAGCCGGCCCCACACCTGGCGTCCGGCCGGGCGGCCCGGTGGCCGACGCGTCCCCGGCCGGCACGTGGCCTCATGAGGCCGCGCACCTGGGTCCTGCTCCTGGCCGCCCTGTTCGCCGCCCTGCAGCTGGCGAACGTGTCCGGGCGGGACACCCCCGACTCCAGGAACTACCTCTCCCACGCCCTCGGCCTGCGCGGCGACAGCAAGCGGGAGGCGGCCATGGCGACGATCGAGCACTACTGCGCGGGCAAGGCCGCGCTCGCACACCGCGACCAGAACGTGCACGTGGTCCGCTTCCACCGCCCCGACCCCGCCCCGGCCGTGCTGGCCAGGTGCCGGGCAACGGAGTGGTCCGAGGTCGAGCAGCGGCTGGCGGCAGGCCACACGGCGGGTCACACCGTCCCCTTCGCCTCGGAACGCTTCATGCGGATCTTCGAGGCGCGACCCGGCTACCCGGTCTTCCTGGTGCCGTTCGTGACGGTGCTCGGCGCGACCTGGGGGCTGTGGGCGGCCGGGGTCACGGTGGCGGCGGGGGGCGGGGTGCTGGTGTTCCTGATCCTGCGCACCCTGTCGGTACCGCTCCCGCTCGCGCTGACCGGTCAAGGGCTGTACTACGTGCTGCCGTGCGGGGCGATCGCCATGCGGCCCATGACGGAGGGCCTGCTGATGGCCCTGACGCTGGCGGCGGTGTGGGGCTGTGCGCTGGTGCTGCGGGGGCGGCGGGCGGGACTGGCGCTGATCGCGGGCGCGCTGGCCGCGCAGTTCACGGTGAAGCACTCGCAGGCGCTGTTCCTGGGAGTGTGTCTGGCGGGGGCGGGCGCGCTGGTCGCCGTGGCGCGCCGGCGGGCGGGGCGGGCGCCGGGCCGGGGCGTCGCGGCGATCGCGGGGCTCGGTCTGGGCGCGGCGGTGGGCTCGGTCGCCCTGGCGAAGCTGCTCGGCCACCCGTCGGCGTCCGAGAGCGTGCAGGATCTGCTGGCCGACCACTTCGCCCGCCCCGACCGGGCCGACCCCTGGCCGGAGTTCCTCCAGCTGTCGCTGAACTTCTGGGCGGAGTGGCTGCGCCGGCAGTTCTGGGAGCCGCTGTTCCTGGCGGCGCTGGGCGCGGGGCTGTGGGGCGCGCTGCGCAGGCCGACGTTCGGCGCCTTCCTGATCGCGGCGGCGGCCACCGGCGTCCTGACCCAGGCCGGGCACCCGGACATCAACATCTGGGGCGGCCGGCTGATCGCCCTGGCCTGGCTGCTCCCGGTGGTCGGCGTGCCGCTGCTGCTGGAGCACCTGCTGCGCGCCCAGGTGTCGCTGCCGGCCCAGGGGCACGCCGACCGGGCTCACTCCTTGCGGTGACGCGCCTACTCGATGACGAGGTCGACGTCTATGTTGCCGCGGGTGGCGTTGGAGTAGGGGCAGACCTGGTGGGCCTGCTCGACGAGCTTCCGGCCGGTCGCCTCGTCCACGGTGTCGGGCAGTTCGACGCGCAGGGTGACCTTCAGGCCGAACCCCTCGCCCAGCTTGCCGATGCCGACCTCGCCGGTGACGGCGGCGTCGGTGACGTCCACCTTGGCCCGGCGGCCGACCAGGCCGAGGGCGCTGGCGAAACAGGCGGCGTACCCGGCGGCGAAGAGCTGCTCGGGGTTGGTGCCCTGGCCGTTGCCCCCGAGCTCCACCGGCGGCGCCAGCTGGAGGTCGAGCGTGCCGTCGGAGCTGATGGCACGGCCCTCGCGGCCGTGAGTGGCGGTGGCGACGGCGGTGTAGATCGCGTCCATGGATGAACCATCCCTGTTCGAGAAGTCGGGGCTCGCTGACGGGCTCAAGTAGAGCACACAATTAAATTGTGCACAACTAAATGGCGGGCAGGAGCTACCCTGGACCCATGAACCGGACCGGGACACCCGCCAACGCGCCCCAGGAGGAATGGCTCCGCCTGGACCGCCAGATCTGCTTCTCCCTGCACGCGGCCGCACGCGCCTTCAACGGCGTCTACCGCGTGATCCTCAAGGACCTCGGGCTGACCTATCCGCAGTACCTGGTGCTGCTGGTGCTGTGGGAGCACGGCGATCTGCCCGTCAAGAAGCTGGGCGAGCACCTGCGGCTGGACTCCGGCACACTCTCCCCGCTGCTGAAGCGGCTGGAGAGCGCGGGCCTGGTCCGCCGGGAGCGCAGCGCGCGCGACGAGCGGTCGGTGCAGGTGCGGCTGACCGAGGAGGGCTCGGCCCTGCGCGAGCAGGCGCTCCAGGTGCCGCGCCGGATCGCCGCGGCCACCGGCTTCGACGTCGACGAGATCAACGCCCTGCGCTCCCGCCTGGACGACCTCACCAGCGCTCTCGACGAGGCGGCCCGGTCAGCGGCAGCACCGTAGCCGGGCGCCGCTCGTAGAGCCGCAGGGTCACGCCCCCGCGTACGTACTGCTCGCACGGGACGAAGTCCTCCCACATGGCCGCGATCTTGGCGCGCTCCCTGAGGTTGCGCGGGCGCCAGTCCGAGCGCAGCGTGTACGGCTCGGCCACCACCCACACCCGGTCCACCCCCGCGAGCCTGCGGCGCAGCTCATCGGCGTCGGTCTCCCGGCCGTACAGCGTCCCGGAGGCGGGTCCCGGCCGGCTGAGCGCGATGTCCCGGGCCTGCCGGAACCCCTCCGGGTAGGCCACCGCCGCCCGTCGGCCGATGGAGGGCACGAACAGCACCGCGTCGCCGCGGCGGATCTGGCCCGCGGCGAGGGCGGAGACGGCGGCGAGGTTGTCGGGCCGCCGCTCGGGGGCGCGTTCCTGGCGGTGCAGGGGCAGGTGGTGCACGAAGGCGACGAGGACGGCGAGGGCTCCGGCCAGCGGCACGTACGGCATCCGGCCCACGATCCAGGCGGCCAGCCGGTCGGCGCCGGCCGCGATCAGCAGCGGCGCCCCGGCCAGCGCGTACAGGACGTACCGGTCGTCGTACATCGGCCGGACCTGCGAGACCAGTATCAGCAGGGCCGGCGGCACCGCCATCAGCGGCACGGCCACGGCGGCCACCCGGCGGGCCGCGAGCCCCACGAGCATCAGCACCACGCCGGTCTCGAACACCACCCCCTTGGGCGCGAGGACGAAACCGCGCAGCACCCGCTCCACGCTGCCCCAGCCCGGCTCCGGCAGCCACTCCACCTGCCCCGACTGCGCCTGGGAGACCAGCACCAGCGGCAGCAGGACCAGTGCGGTGCCGGCCACCGCTCCGCCCCACCGGGCCCAGGTCCGCCGGTCCACTCCCGACACCGCCAGCGTCACCGCGTGCGCGCACAGCACCAGGACGGCGAACTCGTGCAGCAGGCAGGTCACGGCGACGACACCGGTGTACGCGAGCCAGGTCCGCCCGCCGTCCAGCGCCCGCACCAGCAGCAGCGTCGCGCCCGCCACTCCGGCGCCGACCAGGGCGTACGAGCGTCCCTCCTGCGCGTAGTGGCCGGTCAGGGGCGTGACGGCGTACATCAGACCCGCCCACAGCCCCACCCGCGGACCGGCCAGGCGCATCCCGAGCGCCGCGACCAGGCCCGCCGCGGCGGCGGCCCCGCAGACCGAGGGGAGCCGGAGGACGACCTCGTCGGGGCGCAGGGCGAGAACGGCGTGCATGAGGAGGTAGTACAGGCCGTGCACCGCGTCCACGCCGTGCACGAGCCGCCAAATCTCCGGCACCGACCTGCGCGCCACCTGGAAGGTGACCGCCTCGTCGCGCCATATGCCGCCGCGGTCGATGCCCCACAGTCCGAGGGCCAGCACCAGGGCGGCAGGCAGGCCTACCGCCAAGGCCCGGAATCGGCCGTCCGTTTCCGTCTCCCTACTCACCACATCTCAGATCTTGTGCTATTAACCGATGATTCCTGTTCATTGACGGCGAATCGGAGTGGTTATGCTCCACGCACGGGCCAACTGACGAGGGGACGGCCACCTATGACCTGGCTGATCACGGGCGGTGCCGGATACATCGGGGCGCATGTCGTACGGGCGATGTCCGAGGCGGGCGAGCGGACGGTGGTCTACGACGATCTGTCCACCGGGCTGTCCGAGCGCGTGCCCGACGGTGTCCCCCTGGTCGTGGGCTCCACCCTGGACGCCGAGCACGTGTCCCGCGCCCTGGCGGACCACCGGATCACCGGGGTCGTGCACCTGGCGGCGAAGAAGCAGGTCGGCGAGTCGGTGGAGCAGCCGCTGCGCTACTACCGGGAGAACGTGGAGGGCCTGCGCGTCCTGCTGGAGGCGGTGACGCGGGCCCGCGTTCCCTCGTTCGTGTTCTCCTCCTCGGCCGCGGTCTACGGCATGCCGGACGTGGACCTGGTCACCGAGGAGACGCCGTGTGCCCCGATGTCGCCGTACGGCGAGACCAAGCTGGCCGGCGAATGGCTGGTGCGGGCCACGGCGCGGGCGACGGGCCTGTCGACGGCCTGCCTGCGCTACTTCAACGTGGCGGGCGCGGCGTCCCCGGAACTGGCCGACGCCGGCGTTCACAACCTCATCCCGATGGTCTTCGAGAAGCTCACCGAGAACGAACCCCCGCGCATCTTCGGCGACGACTACCCGACCCCGGACGGCACCTGCGTCCGGGACTACATCCACGTCGTCGACCTGGCCGAGGCCCATGTGGCGGCGGCCCGGACGCTGCGGTCCTCCCCCGGCCGCGACCTCACCCTCAACATCGGCCGCGGCGAGGGCGTCTCGGTCCGCGAGATGATCGACCGCGTCAACGCCCTCACCGGCCACGACCGCCCCCCGACGATCACCCCCCGCCGCCCCGGCGACCCGGCCCGCGTGGTCGCCTCCGCCGACCGGGCAGCCACCGAACTGGGCTGGAAGGCCAAGCACGACGTCCAGGACATGATCACCTCGGCCTGGGAGGGCTGGGTACGCCTCCACCCGTCAGCAGCACGCGGTTAACGGGCGGGACCCGCAGCATCTGCCCCGCCAGCGGCACGCGGTGAGCGGGCGGGGCGGCGCACAGCATCTACCCCGCCAACGGCACGCAGTTAGCGGGCGGGACCCGCAGCACCTGCACCGCCAGCCGCACGCGACTGGCCCGCGGGGGCCGTGACGCCTCGACCCGTCAGCAGCACGCGGCTAGCTTGCCGGGGGCCGCAACACCCACAGCCGCACACCACCAGCCCGCCGGGGCCGCAGCGCCCGCACCACAGTGGCACGCGACTGGGCCGCAGGAGCCCCAGCACCTGCACCGCCACGCGACCAGCCCACACGGCCGCACCGCAGCAACACACGACTAACCCACCGCGGAGCCGCAACGCCCGCACCCGCCAGCCGCACGACCTCACCGTGCCAAAGCCTGGCCGCCACGCGCTGCGCTACCGGCTCCAGCCCTCCGGGGCCGCAACCTGTACCCGTCAATCCCACGCCACCAGCCTGCCGGGGCCGCAAACGCCCGCACCACAGCAGCACACGGCTAGCCCTCCGAGGGCCGCAGCACCCGCACCGCCAGCCGCACGCCACCGACCCGCGGGGCCGCAGGCCG
This sequence comes from Streptomyces sp. NPDC002779, assembly GCF_042888685.1. Taxonomy (NCBI): domain Bacteria; kingdom Bacillati; phylum Actinomycetota; class Actinomycetes; order Kitasatosporales; family Streptomycetaceae; genus Streptomyces; species Streptomyces sp. NPDC002779. Next base: position 31,537 of record NZ_JBIAQC010000002.1, on the reverse strand, counting down.
TAGGGGCTGTGGGCCGGCACCTGCCCCCGTACGAGGTGCGGCACAGGTGCCGGGCCCGCCGTCGGCGGCGGGACGTCAGCCCCCGACCACACGCCCGCTCACAGCGCCCGCAGCGCCCCCGCCGTAGCCCGTGCCAGCGACGCCAGGTACCCCTTCGGCAGCTTCGGGCTCCGGATCACCACCGCGCGCCAGTACAGCGGCCCGGAGATCAGGTCCAGGGCCAGTTCGTGGTCGACCCCCTCGCGGAGCTCCCCGCGCCGCTCCGCCGCCGCCACGATTCCGCTGGCGACCCCGTCCTGCCCTTCCCGCAGCGCCTTCTGCATCGCCTCGGCGATCTCGGGATTGCGCGCGGCCTCCGCTTGGAGGTCCGGGATGATCTGGGAGGCGACCGGGTGGCGCAGCGCGCGTGAGGTGACCTCGTACAGGAGCCGGAGGTCACCCTCCAGCGAACCCGTGTCCGGCGCCGGCAGCCCCTGCACCGCCAGGGCCGACACCACGTCGAGCACGAGGTGCAGCTTCGACCGCCACCGCCGGTACACCGCCGTCTTGCCGACGCCCGCCCGCCGGGCGATCCCCTCGATCGACATCCGGGCGTAGCCGACCGCCGCGAGTTCCTCGAACACGGCCGCCCGGATGGCTTCCGTCACGTCCGCCCGCAGCACGGCCGCCCCCGCGGGGGCCCGGCGGCGCGGACGCGGCTGGGGTCCGTCGGCGTTCGTCGTCATGCGAACCAGCATAGGGCGTTACGACGAAACGGTTGCGTTCCGACGTCCGCTCGGCCTACGCTCGCGTTGCGACGATACGGTCCCGTCCCGACGTAAGGGAACAGGAAGAGTCCGGTGGGCGAACGCCGGGCGCCGGACCGCGCACCCCCACCCCCCGAGCGAAAGCAGCGGATGTGAGCCAGGTCCTCGACGCACCGCCCCCGACGACGGCCCCGACGACTCCCGCCGACGTCGACCTCGCGGCCCTCGCCGCCCGCCACGGCCTCTCGGTCAGCGGTGCCCGCCCCACCCTTCCCGAGTACGTCCGCCAGCTGTGGGACCGGCGTCACTTCATCGCCGCGTTCTCCACGGCCAAGCTGACCGCCCAGTACAGCCAGGCCAAGCTCGGGCAGCTCTGGCAGGTGATGAACCCGCTGCTGAACGCGGCCGTCTACTTCCTGATCTTCGGCGTGCTGCTCGGCACCAGGAACGGCGTGCCGGACTACGTCCCGTTCCTGGTCACCGGCGTGTTCATCTGGACCTTCACCCAGAGCTCGATCCTCGCGGGCACCCGCGCCATCTCCGGCAACCTCGGTCTCGTCCGCGCCCTGCACTTCCCGCGGGCCGCGCTGCCGATCTCCTTCTGCCTCCAGCAACTGCAGCAGCTGCTGTTCTCCATGGGCGCCCTGGTCGTCATCCTGCTGGCCTTCGGCGTGCCGGTCGCCGCCTCCTGGCTGCTCGCCCTGCCGGTCCTGGTACTCCAGTTCACCTTCAACGCCGGCGTCTCGCTGATCATGGCCCGGGTGGGCGCGAAGACCCCGGACATCGCCCAGCTGATGCCGTTCGTGCTGCGCACCTGGATGTACACCTCGGGCGTGATGTGGAGCATCGACCATCTGCTGGCCAAACACGGCGACTGGCCGGCCTGGGTCGGCCCGGTGCTCCAGGCCAACCCGCCCGCCGTCTACATCGACCTGATGCGCTTCGCCCTGATCGACAGCTTCCACGCGAGCCAGCTCCCGCCGCACGTGTGGGCGCTCGCCACCGGCTGGGCCCTGCTCGCCGGCATCGGCGGTTTCATCTACTTCTGGAAGGCTGAGGAGACGTACGGCCGTGGCTGAGAACCCGAACGAACCGACCCCCACCGTCATCGCGGACCGCGTCGACATCGTCTACCGCGTCAACGGCACCGGCGCGGGCCGCGGCTCCGCCACCGCCGCCCTCAACCGCATCGTGCGGCGGAAGCAGACCGAGAAGGCGTCCGGCGTGCGCACGGTGCACGCGGTGCGGAACGTGTCCTTCGTCGCCCGCAAGGGCGAGGCCATCGGCCTCATCGGCACCAACGGCTCCGGCAAGTCCACCCTGCTCAAGGCGGTCGCGGGCCTGCTGCCGGTGGAGAACGGCGCCATCTACACCGACGGCCAGCCCTCCCTGCTCGGCGTGAACGCGGCCCTGATGGGCGACCTGACCGGTGAGCGCAACGTCTACCTCGGCGGCCTCGCCATGGGCATGTCCCGCGAGCAGATCAAGGAGCGCTACCAGGAGATCGTCGACTTCTCCGGCATCAACGAGAAGGGCGACTTCATCACCCTGCCGATGCGCACCTACTCCTCCGGCATGGGCGCCCGGCTCCGCTTCTCCATCGCCGCCGCCAAGGACCACGACGTCCTGCTCATCGACGAGGCCCTCGCCACCGGCGACCGCTCCTTCCAGAAGCGCTCCGAGGCCCGGATCCGCGAACTGCGCAAGCACGCGGGCACGGTGTTCCTGGTCAGCCACAACAACAAGTCCATCCGTGACACCTGCGACCGGGTGCTGTGGCTGGAGCGCGGCGAACTGCGCATGGACGGCCCGACGGAGGACGTCCTCAAGGAGTACGAGGCCTTCACCGGCGACAAGAAGCCCAAGGCCAAGCCGAAGCCGAAGGTCGCCGTATAGCTGCCGCGACGCGCAGGGCGCCCCGTGCCTTCCCGGCCCGGGGCGCCCTGTCCGTCGTACCGCCTACGAACTCGTACAGCTACGAACTCATGCCGCTCATGTATGCGTCCGCAGGAGCGTGCGCATCGTCCGCATGGCCACCGACAGGTTGGCGAGGTCGAACGTCTCCGAGCCCTGGATCTCCTCCAGGGTGGTGCGCGCCCGGCCCAGGATCGCCGCGTTCTTCTCCTCCCACCGCTCGAAGCGCTGCTCCGGAGTGGAGGAGCCGTTGCCGACCGCGAGGACGTCCGAGGTCAGCGCCGCGTGGGCCGCGTAGAGGTCCTCGCGGATGGAGGCGCGGGCCATGGACTGCCAGCGGTCGTTGCGGGGCAGCTCGATGATGCGGTCCATGAGCTGGGTGATCCGCAGCCGGTCGGCGAGGTCGTAGTAGACCTCGGCGACGTCCAGCGGCTCCTTGCCCATGCGGTCGGCCACCGAGACGATGTCGAGCGCCGGGAAGGCGGACGAGAAACCGGCCACGCGCGTGGCGAGTTCGCCGGTGACACCGGCGGCGGTCAGCTCGTCGTGGATCTGCTGGTACCACTCCAGGTCCGCGCCGCGCAGCAGCTTCGGCAGCTGCTGCCACACCTGCTCGACCCGCTCGCCGAAGAACTCGACGTTCTCGGTGAGCTGGATCGGCTGCGGGCGGTTGTTGAGCAGCCAGCGCGTGCCGCGCTCGACCAGTCGGCGCGAGTGCAGCCGGATCCGGGTGAGCACGGCGGCCTCGACCTGGTTGTCCAGGGCCTCGACCGCGTCCCACACCGGCGCCGAGCGGAAGATCGCGCGGGCCGCGGTCTGCGCCCGGACGATCTCCTCCAGCGAGGCACCGGTCTCCTCGCGCAGCCGGTGCAGATAGGTCGTACCGCCGGTGTTGACCGTGTCGTTGACCAGGACGGTCGTGGTGATCTCCCGGCGCAGCGGGTGGCTGTCGATGTGCTCGGAGAACCGCTCGCGCACCGCGCTCGGGAAGTACGTGTACAGCAGCCCGCGCAGATAGGGGTCGTCGGGGAGCGAGGTGTGCAGCAGCTCCTCGGCGACCGTGATCTTCGTGTACGCCATCAGCACGGCCGTCTCCGGGCCGGTCAAGCCGTCTCCGGCGCCGAGCCGCTCACGGATCTGGCGGTCGGTGGGCAGGAACTCCAGGGCGCGGTCCAGATGGCCCTCGCGGACCAGGTGGCGCAGGTACCGGTGCTGGGCGTGGAGCATGTCCTTGGACTGGGCCAGCGCGTTGGCGATCGCCGTGTTCTGCGCGTAGTTGTTGCGCAGGACCAGTCGGCCGACCTCGTCGGTCATCTCCGCGAGCAGCTTGTTGCGCTGCTTCACGGTCATGTCGCCGTCCCGCACCAGGCCGTTGAGCAGGATCTTGAGGTTCACCTCGTGGTCGGAGGTGTCCACGCCCGCGCTGTTGTCGATGGCATCAGTGTTGATCTTGCCGCCCTGCCGGGCGAACTCGATCCGGCCGAGCTGGGTCAGACCCAGGTTGCCGCCCTCGCCGACGACCTTGACCCGCAGGTCGGCGCCGTCCACCCGGATCGGATCGTTGGCCTTGTCGCCGGCGTCGGCGTTCGACTCGGTGGAGGCCTTGACGTACGTCCCGATGCCGCCGTTCCACAGCAGGTCCACCGGCGCCAGGAGGATCGCCTTCATCAGGTCGGCCGGCGTCATCTTCGACACCTTGCCCTCGATGCCGAGCGCCTCGCGGATGTGCGCGTTGACCGGGATCGCCTTGGCGGTACGCGGGAAGACGCCGCCACCGGCCGAGATCAGCCCGGTGTCGTAGTCGGCCCAGCTGGAGCGCGGCAGTTCGAACAGGCGGCGGCGCTCGGCGTAGGAGGTCGCCGCGTCCGGGGTCGGGTCGATGAAGATGTGCCGGTGGTCGAAGGCGGCCACCAGCCGGATGTGCTCGCTGAGCAGCATGCCGTTGCCGAACACGTCCCCGGACATGTCACCGATGCCGACGACCGTGAAGTCCTCGCTCTGGGTGTCCAGGTCCAGCTCCCGGAAGTGCCGCTTGACGGACTCCCAGGCGCCGCGGGCGGTGATGCCCATGCCCTTGTGGTCGTAACCGGCCGAGCCACCGGAGGCGAAGGCGTCACCGAGCCAGAAGTTGTACTGCTCGGCGACCTCGTTGGCGATGTCGGAGAAGGTCGCGGTGCCCTTGTCGGCGGCGACCACGAGGTAGGTGTCGTCCTCGTCGTGGCGGACCACGTCGGCGGGCGGCACGACCTCACCGGCCACCATGTTGTCGGTGATGTCGAGCAGCGCCGAGATGAACGTCTTGTAGCTGGCGATGCCCTCGGCCAGCCACGCGTCCCGGTCCACCGACGGGTCCGGCAGCTGCTTGGCGACGAACCCGCCCTTCGCGCCGACCGGCACGATGACGGTGTTCTTCACCATCTGCGCCTTCACCAGACCGAGGATCTCGGTCCGGAAGTCCTCCCGCCGGTCGGACCAGCGCAGACCACCGCGCGCGACCTTGCCGAAGCGCAGGTGCACACCCTCGACCCGCGGCGAGTACACCCAGATCTCGTACGCCGGACGCGGCGCCGGCAGATCCGGGATGGCCTGCGGATCGAACTTCATGGAGACGTAGTCGTGCGGGCGCCCGCCCGCGGCCTCCTGGAAGAAGTTGGTGCGCAGCGTCGCCTTGATGACCGTGAGGAAGGACCGCAGGATGCGGTCCTCGTCCAGGCTGGCCACCTGGTCGAGGGCCGCGTCGAGCTCTTCCAGCAGGGCGTCCACGATCTCGTGTCCGGCGCGCTGGCGGTCCGGGGACATCCGCGCCTCGAACAGGGAGACCAGCAGCCGGGTGGTGTGGACGTTGTTGCGGAGGGTGTCCTCCATGTAGTCCTGGCTGAAGGTGGACCCGGCCTGGCGCAGGTACTTGGCGTACGCGCGCAGCACCATCGCCTGCCGCCAGGTCAGCCCGGCGCTCAGCACCAGGGCGTTGAAGCCGTCGTTCTCGGCCTGTCCGGTCCAGGTGGCGGCGAAGGCCTCCTGGACCCGCTCCCGGGCGTCGTCGCCGAGGTAGTCGGTGCCGCCACCGGCGAACTGCGGCATGCGCAGGCCGAAGTCGTAGATCCAGGCGACCGAGCGGTCCGAGGAGCGCAGCTCGTAGGGGCGCTCGTCGACGACCTCGACGCCGAGCCGGCTGAGCACCGGCAGGACGGCGGACAGGGAGATGGCCGCGCCCTTGCGGTAGATCTTGAAGCGGCGCTCCTCGGGGGCGGCGCCGACCGGCTCGTAGAGGCTGAGCTCGAAGTTCTTCTGCTCGCCGAGCTCTTCGAGGTTGACGAGGTCGGCGACCGCGGCACGCGGGGTGTGGTCGGCCTTGTAGCCCTCGGGGAAGGCGTTGCCGTAGCGGCGCAGCAGCTCCGCGGCCCGCTCCTCGCCGAGTTCGGCGTTGAGCGCCTCGGCGAAGCCGTCGGCCCAGGACCGCGCGGCCTCGACCAGACGGCCCTCGATGCGCTCCTTGTCGGCGTCGCTGAGCTGCGCCAGCTCGGTGCCCTGCGGGACCCGGACCACGAAGTGCAGCCGGGACAGGATCGACTCGGTGTTCCAGGCGGTGAAGTCGACGCTGGTGCCGCCGAGTTCCTCCTTCAGGATGTCGATGATCCGCAGCCGGACGCCGGTGGTGTAGCGGTCGCGGGGCAGGTAGACGAGGGCGGAGTAGTAGCGGCCGTACTCGTCCTGGCGCAGGTAGAGGCGCAGGCGCCGGCGCTCCTGGAGGTACAGGACGCTGGTGACGATCGACTGCAGCTCGGCGACGGGCGTCTGGAAGAGCTCGTCGCGCGGGTAGGTCTCCAGGATCTGGAGCAGGTCGCGGCCGTCGTGGCTGTTGGGCGAGAACCCGGCGCGCTTGAGCACGTCGGCGACCTTGCGGCGGATGACGGGGACGCGGCGGACGGACTCGGTGTAGGCGGCGGAGGAGAACAGTCCGAGGAAGCGGCGCTCGCCGACGACATTGCCCTCGGCGTCGAACTTCTTGACGCCGATGTAGTCCAGGTACGACGGCCGGTGCACGGTGGCGCGGCTGTTGGCCTTGGTCAGCACCAGCAGCTTGTGCTCGCGGGCCTTGGCGCGGGCGTCGGCGGGCAGCCGCTCGAAGGAGGGGCTGACGGGGTGGGCTTCCTCACCGGCGTGGTGCGGGTCGGAGCGCAGGATGCCCAGGCCGGTGCCGGGGACGGCGGCGAGCGAGTCGTCGGCGCGCAGTTCGTACTCGCGGTAGCCGAGGAAGGTGAAGTGATCGGCGGCGAGCCACTGGAGCAGCTCGCGGGCCTCCTCGACCTCCGGTCCGGGCAGATCGCCGGGGACGTGCTCCTCGGCCAGGCTCTCGGAGAGCCGGATCGAGGCGTCCCGCATCTTCTCCCAGTCCTCGACGGCCTCGCGGACGTCGGACAGGACGCGCAGCAGGTCGGCGGTGATCTGCTTCAGGTCGGCGCGGTCGGTCTCGCGGTCGATCTCCACGTGGATCCAGGACTCGGTGTGCGCGTCGTGCGGGCGCTCGCCGGGGGCCGGGGGAACGGTGAGTACCTCGACGAGCTTGCCGGTGACATCGCGCCGGACGACGACCTGGGGGTGGATGACGACGTGGATGCCCCGTCCCTGACGGGTCAGCTCATTGGTGACGGAGTCGACGAGGAAGGGCATGTCGTCGGTGACGACCTCGACCACGGAGTGGCTGCATGTCCACCCGTTCTCTTCCACCGTCGGTGTGTGGACCCGCACATTGGCCGTACCCTGCGGTCGGGTCTCGGCCAGCCGGTAGTGCGAGAAGGCGGCTCCGAAGACATCGACCGGGTCGCGGTCGGTGAGGTCCTCCGGGGCGGTGTGCAGGTAGTAACGCTGGAGGTACGAGAGCACGGTGTCCCGGTCCGGGGTGGTCTCGCCCGTGGTCCCAGTCGGTAGGTGCCCCCCGGCCGGGCTGTTCTCAGCTACCCGGGCGGCCCTCTCGAGCAGCTCGGCCTTTGCTTCGTCCAGCTTGGTCTGCATTGTCCTCTGGCTCCTGTCGCGCGCCGTTGCGTGACGTAGAAGGAAGTACGGTCTCGTGCCCTCCGGCGTAACGTCGCGACGCGGGGTGTCCGGTCTGCTTCGACGCTATGCCGCGAGGTGAGATGAGCGGGGGGATATCAGCCAAAATCGGCCCGGCCGTCGGGTGTGACACTGCTCTCCGCACTGCCGTCACCGAGGGATTGCGCGCCGTCGTCCGCCCGCGAGGATCAGCGACCGCCGCCCGGCCACGGATGTCATCCGTGCTCACCGGGCGCAGGGCAGGGGCGGCTTTGCCCCCGCGAGCTATCGCGCTGATCACGCCACCAGGCTATCGCTGATTACCGGGGGCCCGTCATGAGCCGTATGTGTACAAAACCGGGGGTGGAAGTTTGACGTTCTGCACAGTGCGGGCGCCCGCCGGATCCGGTGTGTGACACGACGGGCCGACCCGGTCCCGCCGTGGTCACGGCCCGGCTCACGACGCCAGGCGCTCCGCCTCGGCGACCGCCTCCTCCAGGGTGTCCACCACCGGCACGCCGACCCCCTCCAGGCTGGCCCGGCTGTGCGACCCCCCGGTGTACAGCACCGCCCGCGCCCCCACGTGCAGGGCCGCCACGGCGTCGTCGGCCGCGTCCCCGATCACCACGGTCCGCGCCGGGTCCACCCCGGCCAGCGCCCCCAGGTGCCGCACCATGTGCTCGGCCTTGCTCCCGCCGGACGGCCCGGTGCGCCCGTCCACCCGTATGAAGTACGCGTCGATGCCGAACCCCCGCACCAAGGGCAGCAGGTCGTCATGCCCGTACATGCTGAGGATCGACTGGCTGCGCCCGCCCGCCCCCCAGCCGGCGAGCAGCTCGGTCACCCCCGGGGTCAGCCCGCACCCCACCCGGTGCTCGGTGTAGTACCGGTGGAAGGTCTCGTCCATGACCTCCCACTCGGCGTCGGTCGGCAGCCTTCCCAGCAGCCGCTCGTAGAACTTCGGCACCGGCACGCAGTACAGCGACCGGTACTGCTCGATCGTGATCGGCTCGAGCCCCAGCTCGCCGAAGGCCGCGTTCGTGGCCCCGATGATCGCGTCGTTGTCGTGGAACAGCGTCCCGTTCCAGTCCCAGACGATGTGCGCCCCTGTTCGCATCCCCATGCCCAAAAACGTACCCGCCCGCACTGACAATCAAGAGAACCGCAGGTCAAGACAGAGGAAGCCGCAAGCGGCGGTCCTGCTTCATCCCGCGAGCCCGACCAGGTTCGGGATCTCCTGCGTCGCGAACCACAGCAGCTCGTGGTCCTCGGCCCCGTCCACCACGAACTGGGCGTCGTCGTCCCCGCCGTCCGCCGCCTCCAGCGCCTGGACCGCGGCGGCCACGTCCGCCTCCGCGTCGCCGCCGTCGACATGCACGGCGGCCGCCTTCTTCAGCGGCACCGCTCCCGCGACCCGCACCTCGCCGAGCGCCGCCGGGTCGAGGCCCCGGTCGGGATCGGCCGTCGCCGTGCCGTCGGGCACGTCGACCGCGACCACCACGCGCCGCCGCACCGCCCCGGCATCCGCCGCCAGCAGCCGCAGCGAGGCGACCGCGGCCCGGTTCAGCGCCGCGTACTCCAGCTCCTCGATGTCGTCCGAGAGGTACCACTCGCGCAGCGCGGGCGTGACGGCGTAGGCGAGCAGCGGCCCGCTGCCCAGTTCGCCCGTCTTGTACGCCTCGGCGAGACCGGGGAGGGTCAGGGGGACGTAGACGCGCATGGCTGGCCGCTTTCGTGGTCGGAGGCTTCCGCAACAGTCCCGGAGAGGGCGCTCCCGCACCTCCGGATGGGCCTTCAGGATACGTGCGGCCGTCCCCTTTCGAGCCCCCGCCCGCGCCTGAGGAGCCGTCCACCCGCGTCCGGCAACTCACCCGGCACACCCCCGCGCCTACGGGGCCGGGCACCCCCGACGTAATCCGGATAGGTGAACATTCCGGACCCCCCGACAGACCCCCGCCGCAGCTTGATGCCCCGCCCGACACCCCGTACAAGATCCCCAACCACAAAGTTACCGCTCGGTAATCCCGGGCCGACCCAACGGGGGCACCCATGAACAAGGTCATGACGCGGGCGAGGAACCACCCCGGCGCCCGCCCGCCGGTCCGCCGTGACTCCCGCCGCCCCGGCGGCACCCCGGTCCACCGTTCCCCTGCCGGCGCGCGCGGCACCGAGCAGGCGGTTCACGTCGTACCGCCCCAGACTCCGCGCCGCCCCGTCACCCAGCCCCGGCCCACCGATGTCTTCGCCGACCGCCTGCTCGCCGTCCTGAGCGGCCAGCGCCCGGTCCACTGCATGCTCCGCCACACCGCCGGCCGCGCCTACGACGATCTGGCCTGGCTCGCCGAGTTCGGCCCCCTGCGCGCCTCTCGCGGTACGCCCGGCAGCCGCCCGGTGATCCGCGACATCGGCTACTACGTGCCCTCCCCGGGCGCCATCGAGGCCTTCGCCCGCATCGGCGCCGGCGACCGCCTGCGCGCCATGGCCTTCCGCCTGGAACAGGGCCGCGACCTGCGCTGGCGCTGCACGGCAGTAGAACTCGGCGGCCCGTCCCGCCCCCGCACGGACGACGACTGAACCCACCACAACGAACGGCGCCCCCACCATGCCGCAAACCAGACCACCACCACACGACACCGCCGACCCACGCCCCCGAAGGCACGGGCCTCACAGACCACAAGGCCCACAAGGCCCACAAGGCCAGCAGGCCCCAGGCCCCCAGGCCCCCAGGCCCCCAGGCCGGTGGGCCGCAGGGACCGCAGGGCCACCAGGCCGGTGGGCCGCAGGGACCGCAGGGCCACCAGGCCGGTGGGCCGCAGGGACCGCAGGGCCACCAGGCCGGTGGGCCGCAGGGACCGCAGGG
>NZ_JBIAQC010000002.1:0-20888 GCF_042888685.1 Streptomyces sp. NPDC002779 | reverse complement strand
GGCCACAGGCGCCAGGCCGAAGGGCCACAGGCCGCCAGGCCGAAGGGGCCAGGAACACAAGGCCAGCAGGCCCCCTGGCCCCTGGCCCCTGGCCCCTGGCCCCTGGCCCCTGGCCCCTGGCCCCTGGCCCCTGGCCACAAGGCTGGCAGGCGGCCGCAGTCCGCAAGGCCGCTGGGCCGCACGCCGCAGGGCCACAAAGCCGCTGAGCCGCACGCCGCCGGGCCGAAGGGTCACAGGGCCGCCAGGCCGAAGGCGGCCAGGAACACAAGACCAGCAGGTCCCCTGCACCCCTGGCCGCCTGACCGGCAGCCGGCCGCTGGGCCGCACGACCGCTGGGCCGCCCGCCGCCAGGCCGAAGGGCCACCGGCCGCCAGACCCCCATGTCGAAGACCAGCAGGCCGGCCGCAAGGCTGAACAGGCGGCCCTCAGGCTCCCACGGCCGGCAGGACGCCAGAACGCCAGGCGGCGAGGCGGCAGGCCCCAGGCCCACAGCCCGCCCGACCCGGCAAGCCCTCATGCCGAAGGGCCGGACACCCGAACAGTGACCCGGCCCTTCCACGGCCTCCGCACGGCCACACGGCCGCCAGGCCGGCAGCCCTCCAGGGTGCGAGGCCACAGGCGCAGGCCCGGGCCACAGGCCGCCAGGCCCCCGGGCGGAAGCCGCAGGCGCTGGGCGGAAGCCGCAGGCGCCGGGCCCCGAGCCCAAGGCCCACAGCCCGCCCGACCCGGCAAGCCCTCATGCCGAAGGGCCGGGCACCCGAACGGTGACCCGGCCCTTCCACGGCCGCCGCGGCACGCCCTCGCGGGCGCGGCGGGTACCTCGGAACCCCTACTTCTTACGGCGCCGTCCACCCCGCGCCTGCTTGCGCCGCTCCGCGCGCGTGAGGCCGTCCGCCTCGGAGCGCACCGGCTCCTCGTCGTCGGACCACTCCCGCTCGACGGTGCCACCGGCGCCGTCGACGGTCGGCGCGGACAGGTGCAGGTTCCGCCGCTGAGGGGCGTCGAGCCCCTTCGCGCGGATCTCCGGACGCGCACCCGCCTGCGCGGGAACCGCGTCCTGCGGGCCCTTCTCCAGCGTCGGCTTGGCGTCCTCGACCGGGACCTCCTCGACCTGCTGCTCGACCTGGACCTCCAGGTTGAACAGGTAGCCGACGGACTCCTCCTTGATGCCCTCCATCATGGCGGTGAACATGTCGAAGCCCTCGCGCTGGTACTCGACCAGCGGGTCCTTCTGCGCCATCGCGCGCAGGCCGATGCCCTCCTGGAGGTAGTCCATCTCGTAGAGGTGCTCGCGCCACTTGCGGTCCAGCACCGACAGCACGACCCGGCGCTCCAGCTCGCGCATGATCTCGGAACCGAGCTGCGCCTCGCGCTCCGCGTACTGGGCGTGGATGTCGTCCTTGATGGACTCGGCGATGAACTCGGCGGTCAGCCCCGCCCGGTCACCCGCCGCCTCCTCCAGCTCGTCGACGGTGATCTTCACCGGGTAGAGCTGCTTGAAGGCGCCCCACAGCCGGTCCAGGTCCCACTCCTCGGCGAACCCCTCGGCGGTCTCCGCCATGACGTACGCGTCGATCGTGTCGTCCATGAAGTGCTGCACCTGCTCGTGCAGGTCCTCGCCCTCCAGGACGCGGCGGCGCTCGCCGTAGATGACCTCACGCTGGCGGTTGAGGACCTCGTCGTACTTCAGAACGTTCTTACGGGTCTCGAAGTTCTGCTGCTCGACCTGCGACTGCGCGGACGCGATCGCGCGCGTGACCATCTTGTTCTCGATCGGCACGTCGTCCGGGACGTTCGCCATCGACATCACGCGCTCGACCATCTGCGCCTTGAACAGACGCATCAGGTCGTCGCCCAGCGACAGGTAGAAGCGGGACTCGCCCGGGTCACCCTGACGGCCGGAACGACCGCGCAGCTGGTTGTCGATCCGGCGCGACTCGTGCCGCTCGGTGCCGAGGACGTAGAGCCCGCCGAGCTCCTTGACCTCCTCGAACTCGGACTGCACGGCCTTCTCGGCCCGCTCCAGAGCGGCGGGCAGCGCCGCGGCCCACTCCTCGATGTGCTCCTCGGGGTCGAGGCCGCGCTGACGCAGCTCCGCCTCGGCGAGGTCCTCGGGGTTGCCACCGAGCTTGATGTCCGTACCACGGCCGGCCATGTTGGTGGCCACGGTCACGGCGCCCTTGCGGCCGGCCTGGGCGACGATGATCGCCTCACGGTCGTGCTGCTTGGCGTTGAGCACCTCGTGCTGGACACCGCGCTTGCTGAGCTGCTGCGAGAGGTACTCGGACTTCTCGACCGACGTCGTACCGACGAGGATCGGCTGGCCCTTCTCGTGCTTCTCGACGATGTCGTCGACGACCGCCTCGAACTTCGCGACCTCGGTGCGGTAGATCAGGTCCGACTGGTCCTTGCGGATCATCGGCCGGTTCGTCGGGATCGGCACCACACCGAGCTTGTAGATCTGGTGGAACTCGGCGGCCTCGGTCATCGCCGTACCGGTCATGCCACACAGACCCGGCTGTTCCTTGCCGTCGTGGTCGTGGCGCTTGTAGAGGCGGAAGAAGTTCTGCAGGGTGATCGTGGCGAGCGTCTGGTTCTCGTCCTTGATGTCCACCCCTTCCTTCGCCTCGATCGCCTGGTGCATGCCCTCGTTGTAGCGGCGGCCGGCGAGGATACGGCCGGTGTGCTCGTCGACGATCATGACTTCGCCGTCCAGGACGACGTAGTCCTTGTCCTTCTTGAAGAGCTCCTTGGCCTTGATGGCGTTGTTCAGGTAGCCCACCAGAGGCGTGTTCACCGACTCGTAGAGGTTGTCGATGCCCAGCCAGTCCTCGACCTTGGCAACACCGGACTCGTGGATCGCGACGGTGCGCTTCTTCTCGTCGACCTCGTAGTCGCCGGTCTCCTCGATGCCCTTGAGCTGGTTGCCCGGCTCGCCCCTCTTCAGGCGGGTGACCAGCTTGGCGAAGTCGCCGTACCACTTGGTGGCCTGGTCGGCCGGGCCGGAGATGATCAGCGGCGTACGGGCCTCGTCGACGAGGATGGAGTCGACCTCGTCGACGATGGCGAAGTTGTGGCCGCGCTGGACGAGTTCGTCCTTGGACCACGCCATGTTGTCGCGCAGGTAGTCGAAGCCGAACTCGTTGTTCGTGCCGTACGTGATGTCGCAGGCGTACTGCTCGCGACGCTGGGCCGGCGTCATGTTGGCGAGGATGCAACCCACGTTCAGGCCCAGGAACTTGTGGACGCGGCCCATCATTTCGGAGTCGCGCTCGGCCAGGTAGTCGTTGACCGTGATGAGGTGGACGCCCTTGCCGGACAGCGCGTTCAGATACGCGGGCAGGGTGCCGACGAGGGTCTTGCCCTCACCGGTCTTCATCTCGGCCACGTAACCGAGGTGGAGGGCGGCGCCGCCCATGATCTGCACGTCGTAGTGACGCTGGCCGAGGGCGCGCTTGGCGGCCTCGCGGACGGTGGCGAAGGCCTCGGGGAGGAGGTCGTCGAGAGTCTCACCATCGGCGTACCGCTGCTTGTACTCCTCGGTGAGGGCCCGCAGCTCGGCGTCGGAGAGGTCGACGAAGTCCTCTTCGATGGAGTTGACCTGGTCCGCGATGCGGTGCAGCTTGCGCAGGATTTTGCCTTCGCCTGCACGCATGAGCTTCGAGAGGACGGACACGGGGGTTGGTCTCCTTGCCGGTCGGGCCTGGGACGGTCGGTTTCCATTTGACTTGACTGAGCAACGGCCATCGTATGCGAGGACCCCGCCACGCCGGGAGGCCTGCCGAGACGGCGACCTTCCGCTGCTTCACATCTCTTCGAAAGGGACAACGGACGGGCGCCGCGGATGGTGCCGTCCGGTGCGACGAATTACGCGAATTGTGATCGCCTGCTCACGCACGGCACATACTTGGCGTCCGTGGCCGTCCGCGAGCAGAATCGCCCGATGGACCCCGTGACGCTGACCACCGACCGCCTCCTGCTGCGCACGGTCGGCCCGTACGACACCGACGCTGTGTACCGCGCCGTCCAGGACCCCGACATCCAGCGCTGGACGACGATCCCCTCGCCCTACCTCCCCGAGCACGCCAGAAGCTTCACCGAACAACTGGCCCCCGACGGCTGGGCGGACGGCAGCATGTTCACCCTCGGCGTCTTCCTCTCCGAGGGGGAGGACCTGGCGGGCATGCTCGGCCTGACGATGCGCGCCCTGGGGGTGGCCGAGATCGGCTTCTGGACGGCGAAGGAGCACCGCGGCAAGGGCTACACCTGCGAGGCGGTCCTGGCCGCCGCCCGCTGGTCCTTCACCGCGGCCTGCGTCGACCGCCTGGAGTGGCGGGCCGAGGTCGGCAACACCGCCTCCCGCGCGGTGGCGGAGCGCACCGGCTTCACCATCGAGGGCACCCTGCGCTCCGCGATCAACAACAAGGGCGTACGACGGGACTGCTGGGTGGGCTCGCTCCTCCCCTCGGACCTGGGCCTGCCGTCGACGGCCCCGTATGTGCCGGCGAGGAGCTAGCGAATCCCCGGCTCACCCCCCACTGTCAGTGCCACCCCCTATCGTGCGAACCATGACGACCCCGCGCCCCAGCACCGAGCTCTCGGCAGACGAGGCCCGCCGTATCGCCCTGCGCGCCCAGGGCCTGCTCGGCACCCCCGACCGCAGATCCGGCGTCCGCGGCGTCCTGCGTCATCTGGGCGCGGTCCAGCTCGACACCATCTCGGTGCTGGCCCGCTCCCACGAGCTCATCCCGTACGCCCGCCTGGGCGCGGTGGGCCGCAAGACCGTCGAGGACGCCTACTGGAAGGACACGCACGCCTTCGAGTACTGGTCGCATGCCGCCTGCATCCTCCCGGTGGAGGAGTGGCCCCACTTCGCCTTCCGCCGCCGCGCCTACCGCAACCGCCCCCACTGGGGCCATGAACTCCCCGACGGCGCCTACGACCAAGTGATCAAGCAGCTCACCACCGAAGGCCCCCTCACCGCCACGGAGTTGGGCGGCGCGAAGAAGACCAGCGACTGGTGGGACTGGTCCGGCTCGAAGGTCGCCGTGGAGCGCGCCCTGATGTACGGCGAGGTCGTCTGTGTGGAACGCCGGGGCTGGAGGCGCGTGTACGACCTGGCGGAGCGCGCCATCCCGGCTGCCCTGCTGCACGACGAACTCGACGACACCGAGTGCCTGCGCCGCCTGGTCCGGCTGGCCGGCCGGTCCCTCGGCGTCGGCACCCGCGCGGACATCGCCGACTACCACCGCCTCAAGGGCGAGCAGGTGGCCGCGGTGATCGCGGACTCCGGCCTGGTCCCGGTCACCGTCGAGGGCTGGGCCAAGCCCGCCTGGGCTGACCCGGAGGCGCTGGCCGCTCCACCCCGCGGGCGGCACCGCACGACGCTGCTGTCCCCGTTCGACTCCCTGATCTGGGAGCGGGCACGCACCGAGCGCATCTTCGGCTTCACCCACCGCCTGGAGGCCTACGTCCCCCGCCGGAAGCGGGTCTACGGCTACTTCGCGATGCCGGTGCTGGCGGGCGGCCGGCTCGTCGGCCGCGTGGACCCGGCCCGCGAGGGGAGCACGCTGGTGGCCAAGCAGGTCACCCTGGACGGCCCGAAGGCGGTCCCGGCGGTGGCCCAGGCCCTGGTGGAGGCGGCGAGCTGGGTGGACTGCACGGACGTACGGGTGGAGCGGGTCGACGCCCCGGAGCTGCGCGAGCCCCTCGCCCACGCGCTCAGCGGGCTGCTGGCCTGACCCCGCCTACCGGATCTCGAGGATCTTCTCCCGCATCGCGTACACCACGGCCTCCATCCTGGAGTGCAGCTGCAGCTTCTCCAGGATGTTGCGCACATGGTTCTTCACGGTGTTCTCGGAGATGAACAACTCCTTCGCGATGTCGCGGTTGTTCATGCCCGTGGCGACCAGCTTGAGCACCTCGAGTTCACGGTCGGTCAGCCGCGGCGCCGGCACCAGGCGGCGCTCGTCCGTCCGCTGGATCATCGACTTGAACTCGGTGAGCAGCTTCGACGCCATCGACGGGCTGATCTGCGACTGCCCGTCGGCCACGGCGCGGATGGCGGTGGCGACCTCGTCGGTGGAGATCTCCTTGAGGAGATAGCCGGTCGCGCCCGCCTTGATCGCGTCGTAGAGGTCGGCCTCCTCGTCGCTGATCGTCAGCATGATGATCTTCGCGCTGGGTGCCACCTCCTTGATGGAGGTGCAGGCCTCGATCCCGCCCCGCTTCGGCATCCGCACATCCATCAGCACGATGTCGGGCAGCAGATCGGCGGCCTTGTCCACCGCCTCGGCGCCGTCGCCGGCCTCCCCGACGACCTGGATGTCCTCCTCGGCCGCGAGCACGATCTCCAGGCCACGGCGGAAGAGGGCGTGGTCGTCCACGACGAGGACTCTGATCGGCTCCTTGCGTGGAGAGCCCGCGTCCGGGCCCATGCCGACGACACTTGCGTCGGCATCCTCGTCCCGCATCGGTCCGAAGGTGTCCGCCATCGTTCCTCCCCCTGAAGGCTGTGGCTGGTCAGGTGCCATCGCCAACCCAAGGCAGCGGCCCACCGGTTGGGCCGGTGCGGCCATGATTTCATGCCGGGACGACAGCGCGGTGACAGAGCGGGGCGCGAAGTGGTCGCACACCGGTGCCCCTGGGGGCGCACACGCGCTCCAGGGGCACCCGCTCGCTTCTTGGCCGGGCGGATCAGCCGCCCAACGTGCCACCGGCCGCCTGGCTCTCCCCCTCGGCGACCATCGGGTCGGTGTTGAGGTGGATGACGCCGTAGTCGTAGGCGTGCCGTCGGTAGACGACACTCGGTTCCTTGGTCTCGGAATCGATGAACAGGTAGAAGTCGTGCCCGACCAGTTCCATCTCATAGAGGGCCTGGTCCAGGGTCATCGGGGAGGCGACATGCGTCTTCTCGCGAACGACGAGGGGTCCCTCGCCCTTCACTTCCAGCGAGCCGATCTTCTTGACGGGAACGCCGTCCGAGTCTTCCTCCTGGAAGGTGCCGTTCCCGTTGAGCGTCGCCGCGTCCGGGACGTGGTCGGGGACCTCGGCCGCCGTCAGCCGGCGCGCGCCCCGCCGCGAGTAGCGCTTGTCGTGCTGCTTGCGCAGCCGCGCGTCGAGCTTTTCCGCCGCCAGGTCCAGCGCCGCGTACGGATCACTGGCCGCTGCCTCCGCCCGGATCACCGGACCGCGGGAGCGGAGCGTGATCTCCACTCGGTCACTGCGGTCGGCCTGTCGGGGGTTGGGCTCCTTGGACACCTCGACGTCGAGGCTGATCACCTTGCCGTCGAGCTTCTGGATCTTCTCCAGCTTCAGCTTCTCGGCCACGTGCTTGCGGAACCGCTCGGGCACCTCGGTCTTGCGGCCCTTGACGACGATGTCCACGCAGAACTCCGTTCCCGGATCGCTCCGCTGCAGCGGCGGAGCATCTCCCTTTTGCACCAGGCTCCGGCGATTCCCGGAACCTCGGACTCGGTGACGTCCACCTCCTCCTCCCCCATGGGCAAGATCTCCACCCCACCGGCTCGGGTGAATACGGAAAACCCGCAGCCCGGCATTCAGGTATGAGAGGGATGGCCTGCGCCTTTCTCTCACAACCGAACATATCTCGCCCGGACGGATGTCGTCACCCTCTACAGCGGCGTACCTCCGTTCAGGTGAATTGCTCTTCTCATTACCTGCAACGACGCAAGTAGACAGTCAGTTCCGGTTTATTTCGAAAGCATCCGGTGGGGCCGCCACGACGGCCGCGCACAGCACGTCACCTGCGCGGATGCCGCCCGCCATGCCCGGTACTCCGGGCATCCGCACCGCCTCGGCCCTCACTCCCGTCCTCCGTTCCCCTCTGTCTTCCCGAGTTACCGCTCCGCACACCGCGTTCGCCTCATCACCATGGCCAACCGGCCGTACCGCCCCGGCCGCCCCCGTCCGCAGGTCCGCCACCTCTTCCCGTACCGCCCGCGCCGCCTCCGCCAAGGAGGCACCGGTCGTCATCAAGTCGTCGACGAGCACCACCGAGCCACTGCCCAGCAGCCGCTCACCACCGGGCGCCACCCGCAGCGCGCCCGCCAGATTGTCCATCCGCTGCCGGGAGTTGAGCCCCGACTGATCGGCCACGGCACGCCGCTGCCGCAGCACGGCGAGCACCCGCGCGGGGGTCCCGGTCCGCCGCAGCTCGGCCGCCGCGGCGAGCGCGATCCGTCGCGCCGGGTCATGCCCCCGCGCCCGCACGGCCCGCCGCGCCGACGGCACGGGCACCAGCAGCACCGGCGCGCCCCCGCCGCCCTGCCGGCCCACCAGGAGCCCCGCCCGCACGGCTCCCGCCAGCGCCACCCCGAGCGGTGCCGCCAGGGCCAGCGCGCCCCGCTCCTTGTGGGCCAGCAGGGCGGCACGCACCTCGTCCGCGTAGGGTGCCGCGGCGTGCGCCACGGGCAGCCCGGGCGGCTCCGGCACCGGTCGCACCCGGCGCGGTGCGGCCCCGCTCAGGGCCGTACGGCACTCCGGGCAGAGCACCGCACGAGGCCTTCCGCAGCCTCCGCACTCGGCCGGCAGCACCAGATCTGTGAGGTCCCGCCACCACCCCCGCATGCCCACCACTGTGCCAACCCGGGGCGCCCACCGGCCACCCCTGTGGATAACCACCTGTGGATAACTCCGGACGGTGACCTCGCCGGGCCGGGGAAGCACCCCTCGAAGGGCGCTTTCCGAGAAAGGAAACGGCCACCTCCGTCGGAAGCGGCCGTCCTGCACCCTCGGGCGGGCACTCACCCCGGATAAACCGGCGCGGTCCCGTCCGTCACGACCTTCTGCCACTGCGCCCCCGCTTGCAGGCGCACGATCCCGTCCTCCGAGTACGCCACCAGCGGCAACCGGTCGTCCTCCGCCGCGGCGATCTCCTCCACCCCGGTCAGCGCGGCGGGGGCCGGTCCCTCCGGAGTGGATCCGTCGACCTGGACGTACCGCACCGTCTGCACGCCGTCCTGCTCGCGCCCGACCACCACGAGCCGGCTGTCACCCGCCCACGACACGGTGGTGACCTCCTCCAGCTCCGGCGTCGCGGACCGCAGTTCCTGCACCGTCACGAGCGGCCGGTCCTCGCCCGGCTTGTTCTCGCGCTCGATCCGCCCGATGAGCAGGGCGGACGTGTCGCCCTTGGCCACGACGAGCGCGATCCGCACTCCGTCCGCGGCCACCCGTACCGACTCGATGCGCCCGTCGAGTCCCGGGGTCTGCACCTCGAGCGGCTCGCCCGCGCCGTTCTCCAGCAGCAGCAGGCGGGGGTCCTCGGGGTTGCGGTCGGCGACCCACAGGTCGTGCCGGGAGTCCCAGCTCGGCGTCGTCAGCCGGTCCTCGGCCGTCTTGCCGGTACTGCGCAGCACGGGCTCCCCGAGCGATGCCCCGGACACCAGGGAGCCGACGTACAGCTCCTTGCCCTCGACACCGACCCCGGCCGCCATGTGCTCGTCCCGCGAGACCGCCGCGGACCGCAGCTGTGTGTTCCCCTCGCCCAGCGCGCCGGGGACCGGATCCGGCGTCCGGGCGCCGTCCTCGGCCGCCGCCATCCGCACCAGCCGGTGCTCGTCGTCGACGTAGTACAGGTACTCCACGTCCTCGGTGGACCCGCGCGCGGCAGCGCCCGCGGATGCCTCCTCGGCGAGCGAGCACAACTGCTTGCCGCCCGACTCCAGCTCGACCTCCTCCAGCGACGGAGTGAGGCTGCGCAGGGTGAACAGGAGCTGGGCGGCCATCTCGGTGCACTTGCTCAGGCCGACCCGGGCCGCCCGGTCGTTGAGCGGCACGGTCAGCTTGTTCTGCTCGTCGGGCGTCAGCGTGGTGACGCCCTTCTGCAGCGCGGTCCCGGTGGGAAAGCTCGTCCTGACCACGGGGCTGAGCCAGGTGGTGGGCCCGTTCAGCAGGGAACGCACCATCTGCTTCATCGGATCGACGCGCGCACGGACGTAGACGGGATCGGCGACCGCCGCCGTCCGACCGCTGCCCCCGGCCACGGTGTTGGAGGCGAAGTAGTACTTGTTGACCGACGTGTAGTTGCGCTCGAAGTCGCCCTGTCCCATGACGACGCCCTGGGGCAGCTTGCCGATGCGCCACTGCTTGGTCTTGGGATCCTGGGTGAGATGCAGCAGCGACTCGTACACCCCCTCCGCCGGGGCGTACGACTGCTGCTCGTCCACCGTGGCGACCTTGGTGCCGCTCAACGCGAACGAGGTCTCCCCGGTGTCCTCCCGCCCCCGCGACCTGGGCAGCTCGAAGGCGTCCGGACCGTCCGCGAGGACCGTCGTGCCGGTCTTGGGCCGCCAGGTCTTCGCCGCGTCCTCGGTCAGATACTGGCTGGCGATCTCATAGTTCGGATCGTCGCTGGTCAGCGCCTCCAGGAAGCCCTGGACGAGCTGGGTGGGCGTGGCGTCCTCCGAGGGCGGCATCGCGAAGACCCGCACCTGGGTGTCCTGCCGCGCGGTGGAGTCCACCCCGCTCAGATCCCCGCTGTCGGGCATCGAGGCGCACCCGGCCAGCAGTACGGCGCCGCAGGCGACGTACGCCGCCGCGCGCCCCGGTCCGCGCCGGGCGCCCCCCTCGCGGTCAGCGCCCACGGAATGCCTCCCCTTGCCTGCTCGGGCCCTCGGGCGGCCCGGCGTCCTCGCCGCGCGCCCTCTCACCGGCGGGCGCGTCGTCCTGTCGTCGCGGCCCCGACGCGGGCCGGGGCACCACGCGCGCCCCATTGCCCGGCAGCGCCGTCGGATCGGCCGTGGGGGCCGCTCCGTTGAGCCGCTGGGCTATCGGGTCCCGTGACGTCATCGCGGACGCCTGGTCACCCGTCTGCTGCGCCGGCACGGTCGCGCTCTTCTCCCCGCGCGGGAGACCGGCGTCGTCCAGGCCACGGTTGCGGCGCGAGTCCTTCGGCTCCAGCGGTATCGGGGAGCCCCGCAGCGGCTCGTCCGCGGTCCGCGGCAGCGTCAGCCGGAACTGCGAGCCACCGCCCGGCTCGCCCCAGGCCTGGAGCCAGCCGCCGTGCAGCCGGGCGTCCTCCAGGGCGATGGACAGCCCCAGACCCGTTCCGCCGGTGGTACGCGCGCGTGCCGGGTCGGCCCGCCAGAAACGGCTGAACACGCGCGTGGCCTCGCCGGGCTTGAGTCCGACGCCGTAGTCGCGCACCGCGACCGCGACCGCCCCGCCCGCCGAGGCGAGCTTGACGACCACGTCCCGGCCATCACCGTGCTCCACGGCGTTGACCACGAGATTGCGCAGGACCCGTTCCACCCGCCGGGCGTCCGCCTCGGCGACGACGGGCTGCTGGTCGCCCACCACCCGGATCGTCGTGCCCTTGCGCTCCGCGAGCGGCTCGGCCCCGCTGACCACGCGCCGCACGACCTCGCGCAGATCGATCGGCTCGGCCTCCAGCGCCGCCGCCCCCGCGTCGAACCGGCTGATCTCCAGCAGATCCGCGAGCAGCGACTCGAAACGGTCCAGCTGATCGGCGAGCAGCTCCGCCGACCGCGCGGTCACCGGATCGAAGTCCTCCCGCGCCTCATGGATCACATCGGCGGCCATCCGTACAGTCGTCAGCGGCGTTCGCAGCTCGTGCGACACGTCGGACACGAACCGCCGCTGCATCCGCGACAGGTCCTCCAGCTGCTGGATCTTCAGCTGAAGGTTCTGCGCCATCTTGTTGAAGGCCTCGCCGAGCCGCGCGATGTCGTCCTCGCCGGTGACCTTCATCCGCTCCTGCAGCCGCCCGGCGGACAGCCGCTCGGCGATCCCGGCCGCCATCCGCACCGGCGTGACCACCTGCCGCACGACCAGCCAGGCGATGGCGCCGAGGAGTACGACGACGAAGAGCCCGGCGGTCGCCAGCGTGCCCTTGACCAGGCTCAGCGACTTCTCCTCCTGCGTGAGCGGGAAGAGGTAGTAGAGCTGGTAGGGGTCGCCGTTGGGGTCGTTGACCTGCTTGCCGATGACGAGGGCCGGCTGGGAGTCCTTGTCGGCGTTGTAGACGATGCGCGTGTAGCTCTGGGCCGCCGCGGTGCTGCTGTCGACGCGCTCGCGCAGGTTCTCGGGCACGCTCGCGGTCGGGTCGACGTAGTTGGAGGCGCGCGGACCGCGCCCGCCGCCGCTGTCCCCGCCCGCGGGCAGCGTCACCACTTCGAAGGCGCCCTGGCCGCCGCTGGAGAGCTGCTCCACCAGGTCGCTCATCCACTGGATGACGTTCTGGTCCAAGCGGCCGTCCGTCGCGGTGCCGTCGTCGCCGGGCCCTGCCGCCCGCGTCTCGTCGGCCGTGGTCTTGGCCGCGGCGAAGCCGCCGGTGGCCTGGCTCTGCGAGGCCTTCACCTTGGCGTCCAGCAGGCCGTTGCGCACCTGGCCGATGACCACGAAGCCCAGCAGCAGGACCACGCCCAGCGACATCAGCAGGGTCGTGACGACGACCTTGAGCTGGATGTTGCGCCGCCACAGCCGCATGACGGGCAGCAGCGGCCGGCGCACCCAGCGCATGAACAACCGAAGGACCGGACTGCCCTGGACACCGCCCTGGAGCAACCCGCCCTCCAGGAACCGTCGCCAACGGGAGCCTGCCGTCCCCCGGCCGACAGGCCGCCCCCCGCGAGCCCCGGACCGGCCGGGCGCCGAAGCGGCACTGTCACCGGACATGTCAGCTCGGTCCCGCCTTGTAACCGACACCACGCACGGTCACCACGATCTCCGGCCGCTCCGGGTCCTTCTCGACCTTGGAGCGCAGCCGCTGCACATGAACATTGACCAGCCGGGTGTCGGCGGCGTGCCGGTAACCCCACACCTGCTCCAGCAGGACCTCGCGGGTGAACACCTGCCACGGCTTGCGCGCCAGCGCGACCAGCAGATCGAACTCCAGCGGGGTGAGCGCGATCGACTGCCCGTCCCGCTTCACGGAGTGACCGGCCACGTCGATGACCAGATCGCCGATGGCGAGCTGCTCCGGCGCCGGCTCCTCCGACCGCCGCAGCCGCGCCCGGATCCGGGCGACCAGCTCCTTCGGCTTGAACGGCTTCACGATGTAGTCGTCCGCGCCCGACTCCAGGCCCACGACGACATCGACGGTGTCGCTCTTGGCCGTGAGCATGACGATCGGCACGCCCGACTCCGCCCGGATCAGACGGCAGACCTCGATGCCGTCCCTTCCGGGCAGCATCAGATCGAGCAGCACCAGATCGGGCTTGGTCTCACGGAAAGCGGCCAGCGCCTTGTCGCCGTCGGCTACGAAAGACGGCTCGAAACCTTCACCACGCAACACGATGCCGAGCATCTCGGCCAGTGCGGTGTCGTCGTCGACGACAAGGACTCGTCCCTTCATAAACGACATCATCCCATTCTCGTAACAGTGACCGGGGCGCTGGTGAGAAGGGTCACTGGCCTGTGACGATAGTCGTACCGAGCCGTCACTGTCTGCCCTGGCCCCACCCAGGCGCCCGGGTGACACCCCCGAGCGGGCCGTGCCCGGCGATGATCCCGGTCGTTCCCCTGCACATGCGCAAGATCCTCACGACTACCGTCCTGACCGCGGCCACCCTGGCCCTGGCCGCCCCCGCCCACGCCGACACCGGCGAGGACTTGGGCAACGCCCTCAACGCGGCGAGCAACGGAAACTTCACGGCAGCAGCAGTCTGCCTCCACGAGGCGGCCGTCGTGCCTTTCCTCGGCGACTGGACGGGCGACCACGTCAACAACTGCTCCGACGGCAACGTGATCGACCACGCGGGCCGCTGACCGGACACCGCCCCCGCCGGGCCGCCACATCGCGGCCCGGCGATCCGGCCCGGCCTAGCCGATCGTCACCTCCCGCGACCTGCCACATACCTCCGCCAGCGCCTCGGCGGTCACCGGCGACACCACACCCTCTTCCGTCACGATCGCCGTCACCAGCTCCGGTGGCGTCACGTCGAAGGCCGGGTTGTACGCCTGCGTCCCCAGCGGCGCCACCGGTATCCCGCCGCCCGGCCCCGTCAGCGGCACCTGCGGCGCGGTCAGCTCGGTCACCTCGTACCCGCCCCGCTGCTCCACCTCGATGGACGCCCCGTCGGGCGTCTCCGGGTCCACCGTCGTCACCGGAGCCACCACGATGAACGGCACATGGTGATACCGCGCCAGCACCGCGAGCGGATAACTCCCCACCTTGTTCGCCACCGACCCGTCGGCGGCGATCCGGTCCGCCCCGATCAGTACGGCGTCCACTTCACCGGCCGCGAACAGCGACCCCGCCGCGTTGTCCGTCAGCAAGGTGTACGCCATCCCGCTGCGCGCCGCCTCGTACGCCGTCAGCCGGGCACCCTGCAACAGCGGACGCGTCTCGTCCACCCACAGCCGCCGCAGCTGCCCCACGCGATGCGCGGCCAGCGCCACCGCGAACGCCGTGCCCTCCCCGCCGGACACCAGCGACCCGGTGTTGCAGTGGGTGAGAATCCGGTGCCCGCCGCCGGGCAGCAGCTCGTCCAGCAGGGCCAGCCCCCGCTCGGCCATCCGCGCGCTGGCGTCGGCGTCCTCCTCGTGCAGCTTCCGCGCCGCGGCCAGCGCCGCCTCGGCCGCCTTTCCCGAATCACCGCTCCGGGCCAGCTCGGCCCGGTGCGCGGCCTGCGCCCGGCGCACCCCGACGGCGAGATTCACCGCCGTGGGACGGGCACCCGCGAGCGCGTCCGCCGCGTCGTCCACATCGAAGCCGCGCACGGCGGCCAGCGCGACACCGTACGCCCCCGCGATCCCGAGCAGCGGCGCCCCGCGCACGGCGAGCGAGCGGATCGCCTCCACCAGCACCGGCGCATCCGTACAGACCAGTTCGACCTCCTCTGCGGGCAGTCTCGTCTGGTCGAGAAGGACCAGTACGGGGCCTTCAGGCGGCTCCTCCCACCGGATCACCGGTATCTGGGTCGGCCGCTTGTCCTCGCCGGATTGCGCGTGCTGATCAGCCATGCGGTCAGTCTGCCCGTTATCCGGCGGACAATTGAAGGTGTGCAGCCCATACCTTGGCCGGTCCCCGGATGACCACCCCATGGCACGATGGCTGCCAACCTGCCGCCGCGACCCGCGGACGGGCACCGTGAAGGAGCGACGATGAACGACACTCCGGGCTGGGCCTCGCCCGGATCCGCCCCGTCCGACGGACAGGAGCCCGGCACGTCCGGCCCTGACCGGCCCGCCGACCGACCGGAATCCGAGCAGCCCGCGGACCAGTCCGGCCCGCAGCCGCAGGACTCCGGCCCGACGTGGTCCAAGGAGCAGCCGCCACCGGCCCAGTGGTCCGCACCCACCGGCCCCGCGGCCCCGGAACAGACCCCACCGCCCCCGCCCCCCGGCCCGGGCTGGGGCAGCCACCCCCCGGCCGGCCCCGGCGGCCACGGAGGCTACGCAGGCCCCGGCGGATACGGCTCCTGGAGCGGCGGTTGGGGCGGCCCCCCGCCCGCGGCCAAGCCCGGCGTCATCCCCCTGCGCCCGCTCGGCGTCGGTGAGATCCTCGACGGCGCCGTCTCCACCATGCGCGCCTACTGGCGCACGGTGCTCGGCATCGCCCTCACCGTCGCGGTCCTCACCGAGATCGTCGTCGTCCTGCTCCAGGGCTTCTTCCTGAACGACCGCATCGACACCGACGCCCTCAACGACCCCAGCGCCACCTTCAGCGAACTCAGCCGCGCCATGGGCGACGCCATGCTCAGCTACGGCGTCATCTCCGTGATCTCCCTGATCGGCACGATCGTGGCGACCGCCCTGCTCACCACCGTCACCAGCCGCGCCGTCCTCGGCAAGTCGGTGACCATCGGCGAGGCCTGGACCGACGCCCGCCCGCAGATCGCCAGGCTCTTCGGCCTGATCTTCCTGCTGGTGCTCATCGCCTTCGGCATCGTCGCCGTGGGCGTCCTGCCGGGCATCCTGGTGGCCGCCTCGGGCGCCGGTGAAGCGGGCGCCGCCCTCACCGCCCTGGGCAGCCTGTGCGCCATCGTCGTCGCGATCTGGCTGATGCTGCGCTTCTCCCTCGCCTCGCCGGCGCTGATGCTGGAGAAGCAGAGCATCGTGAAGTCGATGAGCCGCTCCGTGAAGCTGGTCCGCGGCTCCTGGTGGCGTATCTTCGGCATCCAGCTGCTGGCCATGCTCATCGCGAGCATCCTCGCGTCGATCATCGCCATCCCGTTCGCCTTCCTGGCCGACGCCTTCAGCGGCGACAGCGGCAGCGGCCTCCTCGACAGCAGCGGCGACCTCGGCTGGACGTACCTCATCGTCAGCGGCATCGGCTCGGTGATCGGCTCCATGATCACCTTCCCGATCTCGGCGGGCGTCACCGTGCTCCTCTACATCGACCAGCGCATCCGCCGCGAGGCCCTCGACCTCGAACTGGCCCGCGCCGCCGGCGTCCAGGGCTACGGACCCGACACCCCGGGGAGCTGAATCGGTGAGCCTGGCGGGGGGAGTTCTCACCGCGGCGCCGGCCCTGCCGCGCGGCGCCGTACGGATGTCCCTGCATGCCGGGGACGCGCTGTCACGCGCGCGCTCCGGCGACGAACCACCGGTAACGATCCCGCGCGACCCCGCCCGGGAGGCCGCGCGGCGCGAGCTGTCCAAGCGGATGTACCACGAGAACGAACCCGGCCTGTTCCAACGCGCCCTCGACGCCTTCTGGGGCTGGGTCGGCGACCTGTTCAGCAGCGCCTCGGCCGTGACCCCCGGAGGCGCGCTCGGCGTGGTCGTCGTCATCCTCGCCGTACTCGCCGTCCTGGGCGCCCTGTGGTGGCGCCTGGGCACCCCGCGCCGCGAACCCGCCTCCGCCGCCGCCCTGTTCGACGACCGCCCCCGCAGCGCCGCCGAACACCGCGCCGCCGCCGAGGCACACGCCGCCCAGGGCCACTGGAACCAGGCCGTCCAAGAACGCATGCGGGCCATCGTCCGCGCGCTGGAGGAACGCGCCCTCCTCGACGTCCGCCCCGGCCGCACCGCCGACGAGGCAGCCGCCGAAGCCGGCCGAGCCCTGCCCGACCACACCGACCGACTGCGCACCGCAGCACGGGACTTCGACGATGTGACATACGGCGGCCGAGCCGCGACCGAGCCGTCGTACCGGCGCATCGCCGAACTCGACCACGACCTGGAGCGCACCAAGCCCCGGCTCACCAGCAGCGCCCACAGCACGGCCCCCCACACCCGCCAGGGAGCCGCCCAGTGACCACCGAGGCCACGCTCGCGTCCACCTCGGTCTCCCCCACCGCCCGCCAGGTGTGGACCCGCGCGCGAGGCATCGCCCTCGCCCTCGTCATCCTCCTGGTGGGCGCCGTCGCCATCGCGGTGGTCCGCTCCGACGCCCGGCACGGCACCCTCGACCCACGCTCCGCCGACGCCCAGGGCAGCCGCGCCCTCGCCGAACTCCTCGCCGACCGAGGCGTGTCCACGCGCGTGGTCACCACCCTCGACCAGGCACGCGCCGCGACCGGCCCGGACACCACCCTCCTGGTCGCCGTCCCCGACCTGCTGACCGGGCGTCAACAGACCTCGCTGCACTCCGCGATCGGCGACAGCGACGGCCGCACTCTCCTCGTCGCCCCCGGCGGCCGGTCCGTCGAACGGCTCGCCCCCGACGTCGTCGCCGACCCCGCCAAGAGCCTGGACTCCACCCTCCAGCCCGACTGCGACCTCCCCGAGGCCCGGCGCGCCGGCGCCGCCGACACGGGCGGCCTCCGCTACACCACCACCCACCTCCAGGCAGACTCCTGCTACCCGAGCAAGCGCCTGGCCACCCTCCTGCGCATCCCCAGCTCCTCCGGGGACGGCGACACCGTGGTCCTCGGCGCGCCCGACATCCTCTACAACGACCACCTCGACGAGCAGGGCAACGCTTCGCTCGCCCTCCAACTCCTCGGCTCCCGCCCCCATCTGGTCTGGTACCTCCCCTCGCTCTCCGACTCCACCGCCGCCAGCCCCGAAGGTGAGCGCGACTTCTTCGACCTGCTCCCCTCGGGCTGGCTCTGGGGCACCCTCCAGCTCTTCATCGCGGCAGCCCTGGCCGCCCTCTGGAGGGCACGCCGACTGGGCCCCCTCGTGCCCGAGAAACTCCCCGTGACGATCCGCGCATCCGAGACCGTCGAAGGCCGCGCCCGCCTCTACCGCAAGGCCGACGCCCGTGACCGCGCAGCCGCCGCTCTTCGCTCCACCACCCGCACCCGCCTCGCCCCCCTCGTAGGCGTCCCCGTCACCCAGGCGCACGCGCCCGAGGCCCTGCTCCCCGCCCTGTCCGCGCACCTCCGCGGCGACGGACAGCCCCTGCACAACCTCCTCTTCGGCCCGCCGCCCGGCGACGACGCAGCCCTCATCTCCCTCGCCGACCAACTCGACGCCCTCGAAAGTGAGGTACGCCGTCCATGATGGACCCGACCACTGACAACGCCGGGCAGAGCGGGGACCGGCCCGATTCCCGGGCATCCCTGGAAGCCCTGCGCGCCGAGATCGCCAAAGCCGTGGTCGGCCAGGACCCCGCCGTCACCGGCCTCGTCGTCGCCCTCCTCTGCCGCGGACACGTTCTCCTAGAAGGAGTCCCTGGGGTCGCCAAAACGTTGCTCGTCCGCGCCCTCGCATCCGCACTCGAACTCGACACCAAGCGCGTCCAGTTCACCCCCGACCTCATGCCGAGCGACGTGACCGGCTCCCTGGTCTACGACACCCGCACCGCGCAGTTCTCCTTCCAGCCCGGCCCGGTCTTCACCAACCTCCTCCTCGCGGACGAGATCAACCGCACGCCCCCCAAGACCCAGTCGTCCCTCCTCGAAGCCATGGAGGAACGCCAGGTCACCGTGGACGGCACCCCCCGCCCGCTCCCCGAGCCCTTCCTGGTCGCGGCCACCCAGAACCCGGTCGAGTACGAGGGCACCTACCCCCTCCCCGAAGCCCAACTGGACCGCTTCCTCCTCAAGCTCACGATCTCCCTGCCCTCCCGCCAGGACGAGATCACCGTCCTCACCCGCCACGCCGAGGGCTTCAACCCACGCGACCTGCGCGCCGCCGGCGTACGCCCCGTAGCCGGCCCCGCCGACCTCGAAGCCGCCCGCGCGGCCGTGGCCAAGACGACGGTCTCCCCCGACATCACGGCCTACGTCGTCGACATCTGCCGCGCCACCCGCGACTCGCCGTCCCTCACCCTCGGCGCCTCCCCGCGCGGCGCGACGGCCCTCCTCGCCACCGCCCGCGCGTGGGCATGGCTGACCGGCCGTGACTACGTCACCCCCGACGACGTGAAAGCGCTTGCCCTGCCCACCCTCCGGCACCGCCTGCAACTCCGCCCGGAAGCGGAAATGGAAGGCGTGACGGCGGACTCCGTCATCAACGCGATCCTCACCCACGTCCCCGTTCCCCGCTGATGGCACTCACCGGACGCGCCGCGCTCCTCGCAGCCCTGGGCTCCCTCCCCGTCGGCATCTGGGAACCCAGCTGGACGGGCATCCTGGCCGTCAACGCCCCACTCGCGGTCGCCTGCGCCTGCGACTTCGCCCTGGCCGCCCCCGTACGCCGTCTCGGCCTGACCCGTTCCGGCGACACCTCCGCACGCCTCGGCGAAACCGCCGACGTGACCCTCACCGTCACCAACCCCTCCGGCCGCCCCCTGCGCGCCCACCTGCGCGACGCCTGGCCGCCGAGCAGCTGGCGGCCCGGCACGGAAATCGAGGCCTCCCGCCACCACCTGACGGTCCCGCCCGGCGAACGCCGACGCCTCACCACGCGTCTACGTCCCACCCGCCGCGGCGACCGCCATGCGGACCGCGTGACCATCCGCTCCTACGGCCCGCTCGGCCTCTTCACCCGACAGGGCACCCACAAAGTCCCCTGGACGGTCCGTGTGCTGCCCCCCTTCACCAGCCGCAAGCACCTCCCCTCCAAGCTCGCCCGCCTCCGCGAACTCGACGGCCGCACCAGCGTCCTCACCCGCGGCGCAGGCACAGAATTCGACAGCCTCCGCGAGTACATCCCCGGCGACGACACCCGCTCCATCGACTGGCGCGCTACGGCCAGACAGTCCGCGGTCGCCGTACGCACCTGGCGCCCCGAGCGCGACCGCCACATCCTCCTGGCCCTCGACACCGGCCGCACCTCAGCCGGCCGCGTGGGCGACGCCCCACGTCTCGACGCCTCCATGGACGCGGCACTCCTCCTGGCGGCCCTGGCCTCCCGAGCCGGCGACCGCGTGGACCTCCTCGCCTACGACCGCCGGGTCCGCGCGCTGGTCCAGGGCCGAACGGTCGGCGACGTACTGCCGTCCCTGGTCAACGCCATGGCGACACTGGAACCCGAACTCGTCGAGACCGACGCCCGCGGCCTGACCGCCACAGCACTCCGTACGGCTCCCCGGCACGCCCTCATCGTCCTGTTCACGAGCCTCGACGCGGCCCCGATCGAAGAGGGCCTGCTCCCGGTACTCGGTCAACTGACCCAGCGCCACACCGTCCTCGTGGCATCCGTGGCAGACCCGTACGTCGCCCGCATGGCCAAAGCCCGGGGCAACACCGATTCCGTCTACGAGGCGGCAGCCGCGGCGCAGGCCCAGAGCGAACGCCACCGCACAGCGGACCAACTCCGCCGTCACGGCGTCACAGTGGTCGACGCGACCCCGGACGAATTGGCCCCCGCTTTGGCAGACGCCTATCTGGCGCTGAAGACCGCAGGACGCCTCTGAGCGGGTGGGGGAAACCGAAAGGACGGCTAAACGCAGAAAACCCCCGTACCGAATGAACGGTACGGGGGTTCTCTCACAATTTGTTCGGCGGTGTCCTACTCTCCCACAGGGTCCCCCCTGCAGTACCATCGGCGCTGTAAGGCTTAGCTTCCGGGTTCGGAATGTAACCGGGCGTTTCCCTCACGCTATGACCACCGAAACACTATGA